>JADJPO010000005.1 GCA_016713225.1 Kineosporiaceae bacterium | reverse complement strand
GAGTCGCTGTCCACCAGCAGGAACGCCGGGAACGTCTGCTCGGTGGCGAACTTGGTGAGCAGCTGTGAGGCCCTGAACGACTCGGCATCCGCCGGCAGGAACGAGGAGGTGTCGTTCTTCTGGACCTGCGACAGCTTGCCGGCGAACTGCCCACCGCCGCCGCCGACCAGCAGCCACGCCACGAGCAGGAGCAGCGCGAAGACCCAGCGGTAGCGGCGCACCCACCCGGGGCGCTGCGGCAGGTCGGCGTCCGGGTCGGCAGCAGTGGTGGGTTCGAGGTAACTGTGCAGGGGGGAACCAGGTTCGGTGCTCACGAAGGTGAGGGTACTGACCACCACCGACAACCGAGCGCACCACCCCGCGCGGCCGTGTCCGCCGGTCGGGACCGAACGGCGCGCACCACACCGCGGCACGTAGGCTGATCCCATGAGCGAGCTGGCCTTCGAGGTGGTCGGGATCGGCGATGACCCGGTCGACTACCAGCGCGCCTGGGACCACCAGCGCGCCGTCCACGCGCAGGTCTGCTCCGGCGAGCGGCCGGACACCGTGTTGCTGCTGGAACATCTGCCGGTCTACACCGCGGGCAAGCGCACCGAGCCCCACGAACGCCCGGACGACGGTACTCCCGTGATCGAGGTCGACCGCGGCGGGAAGATCACCTGGCACGGGCCGGGCCAGCTCGTCGGCTACCCGATCGTGCGGCTGCCCGACCCGGTGGACGTCGTGGCTCACGTGCGCCGGCTCGAACGCGCCCTGATCGGGATGTGCGCCGACCTAGGCGTGACCGCCGACGTGGTCAAGGGCCGCACCGGGGTATGGATCGCGGCCGACCCTGCCCAGGCCGTTCCCGGTGCCGGCGTCGCCGCCCCGATCACCGGGGTGGGGCCGATCGGCGCGGCACCCTCGGCCCGCCCCCGTCGTGACCGCAAGGTGGCCGCGATCGGCATCCGGGTCAGCCAGGGCGTGACCATGCACGGCTTCGCGATCAACTGCAATCCCGACCTCTCGGCCTTCGGCCACATCGTGCCGTGCGGCATCGACGATGCCGACGTCACCTCGTTGAGCGCCGAGCTCGACCGCGACGTCACCGTCGCCGAGGTGCTGCCGCTGGCCGAACGCCGGCTGCGCGCCGCCCTCGGCGCCACTCTCACCGGGAGCCGGTCATGACCACCACCTCCGAGCCCACCCCCCAGCCCAAGCGGCTGCTGCGGATCGAGGCCCGCAACGCCGAGACCCCGATCGAGCGCAAGCCGGAGTGGATCCGGATCACGGCGAAGATGGGGCCGCAGTACCGAGACCTGCAGAACCTGGTCCGGACCGAGGGCCTGCACACGGTGTGCCAGGAGGCCGGCTGCCCGAACATCTTCGAGTGCTGGGAGGACCGCGAGGCCACCTTCCTCATCGGGGGTGCCGCCTGCACCCGGCGCTGCGACTTCTGCCAGATCGACAGCGGCAAGCCCGACCCGCTCGACCGGGACGAACCCCGCCGGGTCGCCGAGTCGATCAAGACGATGGAACTGCGCTACGCCACCATCACCGGCGTGGCCCGCGACGACCTGGACGACGAGGGTGCCTGGCTCTACGCCGAGACGGTGCGCGCCGTCCACGAGATCTCCCCGGGCACCGGCGTCGAGATCCTCACGCCCGACTTCTCGGGCAAGCCGGAGCTGCTCGGTCAGGTCTTCGAGGCCGCCCCCGAGGTGTTCGCCCACAATCTCGAGACCGTGCCCCGGGTGTTCCGGCGGATCCGGCCGGCCTTCTCCTACGAGCGCTCGCTGAACGTGATCACGCAGGCCCGGGACGCCGGCATGGTCACCAAGTCGAACCTGATCCTGGGCATGGGCGAGACCCGCGACGAGATCAGCCAGGCGCTGGCCGACCTGCACGCGGCGGGCTGCGACCTGATCACCATCACCCAGTACCTGCGCCCCTCGACCCGGCACCACCCCGTCGAGCGGTGGGTACGCCCCGAGGAGTTCGTGGAGCTGCAGAGCGAGGCCGAGCAGCTCGGCTTCGCCGGCGTGATGTCCGGCCCGTTGGTCCGTTCGTCGTATCGTGCGGGGCGGCTGTGGGCTCAGGCCGTGGCGAGGCGCGCCGAGCGCCTATCCTGAACCCCATGGTGCGATTCCCCGGCAGGTCGGGCCCGAAGCCGAGCCCGAAGCCCAAGAAGCAGGGCCGGATCTCCCAGTTGTGGGCGATCTTCACGATGACCCGCAAGGCCGACCCCGCCGTCATCTGGTGGATGCTGCTGGCCTTCGTCGGCACCATCGCGCTCGGCGCCCTGCTCGGGCTCTGGATCGCCTCGCCGCTGTACATGGGACTCCTGTTCAGCGCGCTCGGGTTCATGCTCGCGCTGATCGTGATGGCCCGCCGTGCCGAGCGCGCCGCCTTCACGCAGATCGCCGATCAGCCCGGTGCCACCGCGGCAGCCCTGCAGAACCTGCGGCGCGGCTGGAGCGTGGAGGAGAAGCCGGTCGCGGTCGACCCGCGGACCCAGGACATGGTGTTCCGTGCGGTGGGTCGCCCCGGCGTGGTGCTGGTCACCGAGGGGCCGTTGCCGCGTGTGAACAAGCTGTCCGACCAGCAGACCAAGCACATCAAGCGAGTGTTGGGCGACGCCGTCCCGGTGATCGTGATCCATGCCGGGGACGGCGAGGGCCAGACCCCGCTGATCAAGATCAGCCGGGTGCTCACCCGTAAGCGTCCCGAGCTCACCAAGACCCAGGTCAGCGAGATCTCGAAGCGGCTGCGGGCGCTGGGTGGGGTCAAGATGCCGATGCCCAAGGGCATCGACCCGACCCGGATGCGCCCCGACCGTCGCGCCATGCGGGGCCGCTGACCCTGCCGGTCAGAGGCGCACCAAGACCGTGTCGACGGCCTTGTCGTGCAGGCCACGCTGATCGCTGTCCCACACCACGGCGGGTACCACCAGGCAGAGCAGGACGGCGCGGGCGAACGCCCGGGTGAGCCCGGGCTGTCCGCCCTCGCGCCGTTCGACCCGCAGGCCCAGCAGACGGTGGCCGAAGGTGAAGCCGGCGGTGCCGACCAGCACCGTGTTCATGACCAGCAGTGCGGCCAAGGGAGCGAAGGAACCCCAGTCCAGCGGTCGCATCAGACCGCTGCCGATCACCAGCGCCAGCGCCCAGTCGATCGCGAGCGCGGCCAGGCGCCGTCCGGGTCGGCCGATCGATCCGCTGCCCTGGGCCGGCCGGCCCAACCGCTCCCCCGGGAAGGCGGATGACGATCCCGACCCACCCTCGCCGGACGACGACCCGCCCGGCCCCTGCAACCAGCCACCCAGTTCTCTGCGCTCCACCACCCCAGCCTAGGATCGTCGGCAGGCAGCGCATGACCTGGGTGTTCCAGACGAACTCCGCCGTGACATGGACGACACCTGCGTCCGGGGTTCGTAACACCGCGGAAACAAACGGGACACCGACGGGAAATCGCCACTGCCTAGCGTTCCGGGCAGTTCCGGAGCGGGTCGACGGCGCCCGCGCCACCTACCAGTACCACCCCGCCAACTGGAGGTTGGATTGTTCAGCAGCCCCGATGAGGTTCTGAAGTTCATCGCGGACCAGGACGTCAAGTTCGTCGACGTGCGGTTCTGTGACCTTCCGGGCGTCATGCAGCACTTCAACGTGCCGGCCCACAGCCTCGACGAGTCGTTCTTCGTGGATGGCCAGATGTTCGACGGCTCGTCCATCCGCGGCTTCCAGGCGATCAACGAATCGGACATGAAGCTGATCCCCGACCTCGGCACCGCGGTCGTCGACCCGTTCCGCGCGGAGAAGACGCTCAACATCAACATGAGCATCGTCGACCCGTACACGGACGAGCCCTACAGCCGTGACCCGCGTCAGATCGCCAAGAAGGCCGAGGCGTACCTGAAGTCGACCGGCATCGCCGACACCGCCTTCTTCGCCCCCGAGGCCGAGTTCTACATCTTCGACGACGTGCGCTTCGAGACGAAGCAGAACGAGGGCTACTACCACATCGACTCGATCGAGGGCGCCTGGAACACCGGCCGCGTCGAGGAGGGTGGCAACCGGGGCTACAAGACCCGGTACAAGGGTGGCTACTTCCCGGTGCCGCCGGTCGACCACTACTCCGACCTGCGCGACCAGATGACCCTGACCCTCGAGAAGGTCGGCCTGCAGGTCGAGCGCGCCCACCACGAGGTCGGCACCGGTGGCCAGCAGGAGATCAACTACCGGTTCGACACCCTGGCCAAGGCAGCCGACCAGGTCATGCTGTTCAAGTACGTCATCAAGAACGTGGCCTGGCACGCCGGCAAGACCGTCACCTTCATGCCCAAGCCGCTGTTCGGCGACAACGGGTCCGGCATGCACGTGCACCAGTCGCTCTGGAAGGACGGCGTGCCGCTGTTCTACGACGAGCGCGGGTACGGCGGCCTGTCCGACCTGGCCCGCTGGTACATCGGTGGCCTGCTGCACCACGCACCGTCGCTGCTCGCCTTCACCAACCCGACGGTGAACAGCTACCACCGCCTGGTGCCCGGCTTCGAGGCGCCGGTCAACCTGGTCTACTCGGCGCGTAACCGCTCGGCCTGCATCCGGATCCCGGTCACCGGATCCAACCCGAAGGCCAAGCGCGTCGAGTTTCGCGTGCCCGACCCGTCGAGCAACCCGTACCTGGCGTTCTCCGCCATGCTGCTGGCCGGCCTGGACGGCATCAAGAACCGGATCGAGCCGCCGGCGCCGGTCGACAAGGACCTCTACGAGCTGCCCCCGGAGGAGCACGCCTCCATCCCGCAGGTTCCGGGGTCGCTGCCCGAGGTGCTCAACGCCCTCGAGGCCGACCACTCCTACCTGACCGACAGTGGTGTGTTCACCGAGGACCTGATCGAGACCTGGATCGACATCAAGCGCACGCTCGAGGTCGACCCGATCCGGCTGCGTCCGCACCCGCACGAGTTCGAGCTGTACTACGACATCTGAGTCGGTCAGCTCACCACAGACCCGAGATGGCTGTCGTTCCCACGGGGGAATGGCAGCCATCTCGGCACTTTGGCGTGCCCGGACCCGGACGTCGTCGTGTGCTGTTTTCGGCACGGCTCCAGAGCGCGGGCGACTGTGCCGATATCAACACAACGGATTCCTGAGTGCCAATGTGCTGATATTGACACAGAGGAGGCGTCATGCCGCGCGTGATCGTGCGTCGTCCCCAGGATCTGGCTTGGCGGTCGCCACGGCTCGAGCAGCTCGTGGACTGACCCAGCAGGAGCTCGCCGATTCCCTCTCCATCGACCGGACCTACCTGGCTCGGCTGGAGAGCGGGCTGTCCACGGTGCTGCTCGAGCGTTCGCTGCGCCTGCTGCGTCGCCTGGGGGCCGAGATCATCGTGCAGATCCCCGACACCGCCGGTGATCCGAACTGATGGCCAGGATCACCGAGCTCGCCGTCTGGTTGCACGGACGACACGTCGCCTGGGTGCGCAGCCCGCGGATGGTCACCGTCGGCGACACCGAATGCCTGGTCGTCGAGCGTTTCGACCGTGAGCGAACCGGCGCACAGGTGACCCGGGTGCACCAGGAGGATGTCTGCCAGGCGACCGGGGTGAACCCGGAGCAGAACCAGGGCCGTGCCAAGTACCAGCGATACGGCGGACCGTCCCTGCGGGCGGTCGCCGACGTGCTCACCGCCTGGGGTCCGGCCTCCGGCCAGGGCCTGCTGGACCTGCTCGACCGAGTGCTGTTCACCCTGGTGATCGGCGACGCGGACGCCCACGGCAAGAACCTCGCCCTGCTCCACGTCCAGCCTGGGCGGGTGCGTCTGGCCCCGTTGTACGACACGGTTCCCACGGCGCTCTGGCCGAGCCTGCGCACCGAGGCCGCCATGTCGATCGCCGAACGCGACGACCTGCGGACGATCACGATCGAGGACGTCGTCCGCGAGGCTCGCTCCTGGGGACTCGGCGCAGAGACCGCCCGGCGCCGCATCGTCGATGTCCTGACTCGCCTGACCGCAGCGCTGGACGAGGGGGCGAGCCGCGACGACCCGCGGGTGACGGACCTGGTCGCCTCCCGGCTGGCCCGCCTGACTCGGCTCTGACCGCCCGGGTGGACCTCATCGGGCGTCACACCTGACGTTGTTCGAGGCGCTCACGACGGTGCCTACGGCCATCCACTCACCCCCGACAGATCCAGCGATCACCTGCTTTTCGATCATGCTCCGGCGCGAGCTGCCGACAGGGCGCGTGAGGCGATACCTCACCGCGATGCCGGGGGATGACTGCTATGACCATGCCGGGACACACCGATGCGCATCCGCTTCGTCGCCGGGGCGGCCATCTCGTCACTGCAGCAGCTGCCGCGGTCGCGGTGAGCATCGGAGTCTGCGGCGCAGCATCACCGCCGTCCGCAGCCGCCTCACCGGTGTCGGCAGCAGCGGCACCGGTCCCGAATGTCTGTGGGTATGACCACAAGCCGGGCTGGATCGCCCGCGAGAACGCCAAGAAGTCCGGCAGGGTGGCGGTCTTGCCTGTGGGGTATCGGTACGCGACGTCGACGGCGGCCTACCTGTCCTCGCCGAGCGCCACCTGCTCCGACACCCTGAGCCTCTATGTGTCCACAAAGGCACCGTCGTACACGGTGCAAATCGTGCGCACCGGCTACTACGGGGGCAAGGGCGCGCGCATCGTGTACACGTCCGGGAAGCACCGAGGCGTTTACCGAGGCGGCGGGAAGATCGTCAACAGGACTACGTACACGGCCCTGGCCGGATGGTCTCGCGACATGGCCATCAAGATCGATCGGCACTGGACACCAGGCGACTATCTGGTGCGTGTCCTGGCGTCGGACAAGTCATTCAGCTTCGTTCCCTTCACCATCGTGGACAGGTCCTCGGTCGCCCCGATTCAGGTGGTGAACGCGGTGATGACCTGGCAGGCCTACAACCTCTGGGGTGGCGCCTCGCTCTACGCCACGAACCAGCGCTCCCGTTCGGACCCCGGATATGCCGTCACGTTTGCCCGTCCGTATCTCGGCGACGGCAAGCGACGGTTCGGAGACGGCGTGTTCATCGAGCAGGAGTTCCCGTTCGTGAATTTGGGCGGAAGGCATCGGGCTGGACCTGACCTATGTCACGGACATCGACATCGACAGGGCCCCGAAACTGCTGCTGCGTTCCAAGGTCAATGTCTTGCTCACACACGACGAATACTGGACGAACGTGATGCGTGACGGCTTGCAGTCCGCGGTGAACGCCGGCGTGAACCTGGTGAACCTGGGGGCCAACGAGGGGTACACCCGGGCTCGCGTCACCTACAAGGGCGACATTCGACTGTTCGTGTACCGGAGCATCGCCAAGGACCCTGTGAAGGACCCGACCCGGGCGACGACCACGTTCCGGCAGTCCCATCAGTACGAGTCGCGCCTGATGGGGAGCATGTATGCCTGCCTGCGGACGACGGCAACCGGTGTCAAGAAGATGTCGAGCTGGGTCTTCGCCAAGAGTGGCGGGCGGACACTGAACCGCATCGTGGACCTCGAGAACGACGCGTACTTTCCACAAGCCGGGCCACCGAACGCTCACGTCAGCGTCCTCGCCGGGGCATCCTTCAAGTGCGCTGGCCGAAAGAATGTGCCGGCGACATGGGCCATGACCTACTACAACAGCCCGATCTCCGGTGCCGGCGTCGTCAACGTGGGCACGATGGGCTGGATCTGCAATCTGAACCGCTCGTGCCTGACGCACAAGGGTGATTCGGTCACACGTGGCCAGGTTGCAGTCATCACGCGGAACATCCTCTCGGTCTTCCAGCAGGGAGTACCGGCAGAGAACCTGCGCGCGGTGAGCCCCTCCTCGCCACCCGCGAGCCTTGCCGGTCCCGCCACCGCGGCGTTGCCGGAACCGATGCCGTGGAACGACAGCATCGTCGGGGACGCCGAGGCCGCCCTGGAGGCCGAGGAATCGGCAGAGGATGAGGCCGAGGAGACCGCCGAAGCGCTGGAGGACCTGAAAGGGACCGAGTTCGAGGTGCCGAGCAGCTGAGGGGCTCGAGGTGTGGCCGCCGTCCTGGTTCTGACCGGCCAGGACTGCGCCAGCAAGGCCGCCCACTCACCATGACCGAGTCCGTTGGGACGGCGGCGGGTACCTGGCCCGCTGACCCCCAACCCCTCGGTGATCATGTAATCCGTGCACTTTTATGGGCGGCACCACCCTCAGCGCATCACCAATCCGCCACTGATCACAGCGGTCTCGCCCGACACCTCGGCCGAGTTGCGCCCCACCGCCCTCACCCGCACCGCCGGTTAGCGCTCCTCGACGGTGGCGACGGAGTACTCCCGTTGCTGCAGGGTCAGCGGCGCGGGCACGCCGGCAACGCTACCGGGCGGGTCAGGGGGTGGGTGCCCGACGCCGCGCACTCAACCCGGCCACCAGCAACATGGCTGCGCCGGCCAGCGCCACCACCTTGCCCGGGTAGACGTGCAGGCCCGCCAACGGCACCGCCAGCAGCGGCCCCAACGCCGCCACCCGCAACAGCCCCGGCCGGCCGGTGCGCAACGCGAGCGCCGCGACCACCAGCGCGCACACCAGCCACAGCCGGGCCGGGGTCTCGGCCCCGGACAGGTCGTAACTGGTGCCCTGGGTGAAGATCGGGGCACCGACGAAACCGGGCACGGTGTCGACCGTGCCCTCGTCCCACTGGATCACGTAGCTGTCCGGAACGTAGTAGCCGGGGATGACGCCGCCGGATGTCGTGGAGGTCGCCCAGTGCAAGCCGAGCGAGGTCGCCGTCAAGACCAGACCGAGCGCCGCGAGGCGGACCGTGCGCAGCGGGAGGGTGGTCAGCGCGCTCACGCCGTCACCACCGCTTGTCCGGGTGCAGGGCCAGACCCGTCACCGCCGCGGCCAGGGCCGCGGTGAGGAAGAACCCGTTGGCCCCGCTGATCGAGGGCAATGCGATCAACACCCAGAACACGAAGTAGGCACCCGTGCCCGCCGCCGCGGTGGTCCAACTGCCGGCGCCCGCCTTGCGCCCGGTGAGGGTCACCACCGCGGCGATCAGCGCGAAGATCGCCCACAGGAAGTTGTGCGTGATCATCATGGGCGGCCACAGCACCCCCAGGACGGCGAAGACCGGCACCGCACCGTGCGCCAGGTTGCGGGACCCGTGCTTGGCCACCATGCCCTCGGCCCAGTTCTTGGCCGATTCGGCCCGCTCGCCGGCGATCTGCCCCGGGGTCTGGCCCGGTCCGGCCGGTCCGGGAGGCTGCGGCGCGAACCCTGCAGCGAAGCCGTCGAACCCCGACGGCGGCGGCGCGTCATAGACCGGTGGCGGCGGCGCACCCCCGACGCCCGGCGGGGAGGGGGGAGGAAAGGAGGGCGCGTCATAGGAGGAGCTGCTCGGTGGCGGCGCGTCGTAGGAGGAATTGCTCGGCGGCGACGCGTAGGAGGAACGGCTCGGCGGCGGCGCGTCGTACAGCGAGCCGCTCGGCGGCGGCGCGTCAAAGGACGGTCCACTCGGCGGCGGCGCACTGTAGGAGGGTCCGCCCGGGGGTGGCGCATCGTACGAGGACACGCTGGGCTGCTGGGGCGGCGGGCTGGGGGGTGCGCTGTGTCTCGCCGTGGAGGGAGCCGGGTCGTATCCGGGCGGCGGCGCCCCGACGGACGGCGTCCCGCTGGGCGGAGGTAGCGCGGGCACCGAGAGCCCGGCGACGATCGCCGCGTCGGGGGCGGCGGGCGGGTCGTATCTCTCGAAGAGCGAGGTCGAACTCTCCGTTCTCGACGGGGAACGGTCCTGGCGCGCTGCCTCATCGGCATCCGAGCCGAACGTGGCCCGGCTGTCGGGGTCGGACCCCGTGTCCTCGTACCGAGACCACAGCACGGTGTCCGCCGGCGGAGCGGCCTGATACCCGGGGGGCGGGGCACCGAACGCCGGTGGCCCGCTCGGCGGCGGCATCGAAGCGGGTGGGGAGTCCCCACCGTGCCAGTCGTCGTCCAGCGGGCTCGGCCGGGACGCCGGGGCGGGTGCCGGGCTGGGGGCCGGCGTCGCCCACGGGTTCGTGGGGGCGGCGGGCATCGGCCGTGTCTCGTCGAACGACGGCACCTCGGGGTCCTGGCTCAACGCGGCCTCCTTGCTGGCTCTCCGGCCGGGCACGCTACCAGGTGGGTTTTGGCCCGGAAAATCCTTAAGTGTGATGATTGGTGGACGCTGAGTGACTCCGTGCAGGTCGGCCCCCAGTCGCCCGGCGATCGACCGCTGACACGTCACCCGAATCGCAGTCCGCTCGCCCGCCGAACCGGCCGGGTGACCGCGGCCCGGACCGCGGCCTCGCTGCCCACCACCCGCACGTGTTCGCGCGCCCGGGTCAGAGCGGTGTAGAGCAACTCGCGGGTCAGCAGCGGCGAGGTGGCCGGTGGCAACACCACGCTCACCCTCGCGAACTGACTGCCCTGTGCCCGGTGCACCGTCATGGCGTGCACCGTCTCGACCGAGGGCAGCCGGTGTGGGCGCACCAGCACCGGTCGGTGCGGGTCGCCGAAGGCTGCGATCACCCCGGACTCGCCCTGGTCGGCGACCACCACCCCCGTGTCGCCGTTGAACAGGCCGCTGTCACGGTCGTTGACCGTCACCAGCAACGGCCGGCCGGGGTACCACGGGCCACCGTGACGGCGACCGGCGCCGGACCCCTCGGCGGCCACCAGCCACGATTCGACGCGCGCCGCCCAGGTGGACACGCCGAACGGCCCCCGCCGATGCGCCAGCAACACCTGGTGTGACTCCAGCGCCGCCAAGGCCCCGGCGATGTCCCCGGCTCGGGCCGCACGCCTCAGGCGCAGTCCGGAGGCCTCGGCATCGACCCGCACCGGCTGGATCTCACCGGCCCCCACCCAGTCCCCCAGCGGCTCGACGAACGAGACCTCCCGGCTGCCCGCCCGAAGCAACTCGATCACGGCGTCCGCCTCGCCCGCTCGAACCGCGCGGGCCAGCTCACCGATCACGGAGCCGTGGCGGTGCACCACCTCGAGCCGGATCACCCCGGTACGACGGGCCTCCGGGTGAGCGACCAGGTCACCCAGCACCGCCCCGGCCTCGACCGAGGCGAGCTGATCGGGGTCACCGACCAGGACCAGCCGGGCCTGCGGTGAGATCGCCTCCAGCAACCGGGCCATCAGCGGCAGCGACACCATCGAGGTCTCGTCGACCACCACCAGGTCGTGGGGCAGGTGGTGGTGGCGGTTGTGCACGAAACGGGTGCGCGAACCCGCCCGCCAGCCGAGCAGTCGGTGCACGGTGCCGGCGGTCAGCTCACCCACCCGCTCGCGGTCGGCTGGATCCAGTCGCGCGGTCTCGGCTCGCACCGCCTCGGCCAACCGGGCAGCCGCCTTGCCGGTGGGCGCGGCCAGTGCCACCCGCAGCCCCGGCCCGGCGACCGCCTGCAGCACCGCCACCAGCCGGGCGACCGTCGTCGTCTTGCCGGTGCCCGGCCCACCGGTCACCACGCACAATCGACTGCGCGCCGCGGTCGCCGCAGCCTGGCGCTGGCGGGCGTCGTCCGGATGAGGGAAGAGCCGGCGCACCGCAGCGTCCAGGCGCAGGTCGTCGATCTGCTCGATCGGCCCCCTCAACCGCTCCGCGACCTGCTCGCGCACCAGGGACTCATCGCGCCAGTACCGCTCCAAGTAGAGCCGGCCGTCGACCAGACGGATCGCTCCGGAGGCCAGCAGCGGACTGGCCGCCAGCGCCGCCGCCCAGACCCGGGGGTCGGGTAGGGACAGGGGCGAGGCATCGGCCGGGTCAACCCCGCCGGCGAGCCGGTCCTCGGCCTCGGGGACGAGCATCGCGTCGCGATCGTCGAGGAACAGGCAGACCGATCCTGCCCGCACTCCGCGCACGGCCAGGGCGACGGCGAGCAGCACCCGTTCGTCCCCCTCACCGGTGAGCGCGCCGAGTCGTCGCGCCACGTGCACGTCGGCCGCCGAGAGCACGCCGGCCGTGTTGAACTCCCCGAGCAGACCGCTCGACCGGACGGCGAGCCAGGCGGCGGTCATGCCGAACCCCCTCGGCCCGAGGTGTTTCGGCCGTCGAGCAAAGCCGACAGCTGCTCGATCAACAGCGTCGGTGGTCGCCAGCCGAAGACCCCGAACGGTGTGCCGTCGGCACCGGTGGGCGTGGCCGGCCCACACATGCCCCGCACGAACAGGTACAGGCCGCCGCCGAGGTGCACCTGGGGGTCGTACCCGCGTTGACGCCACCGCAAGAACCGGTGCAGCGCCACCAGGTACAGCACGAGCTGCAAGGGGTAGTGCGAGGCAGCCATCGCGGCGGCCATCGCCTGCGGCCGGTAGTGCTGCACCGTCAACGGTTCCCCCGGCGGGGCCAGCCGGTTGGTCTTGTAGTCGACCACCAGGTACCGCGGCCCGGAGGAGGTGTGCCGGCGCAACACGGCGTCCAGGCTGCCGGTGAGGTAACCGCGAAGCTGCACCGGATCGGCGTCGCTGTCGGCCAACTCGGCGAGCATCGCCGGGTACCCGGCGAGCGGGTCGTCGGGGGCCAGGTGCCGGGCCATCAGGTCGGCGACGTGGCCGAGGTGGGCCGCCTGCAGCGACGGTTGCCCGGGTAGGTCACCACCGGCCAGCGGCAACTCGAACTCGGCCTCGCACAGTCGGTCTCGCACCGGCACATCGGCCAGCGTCATCCCGCCGGCGAGCGGACCGAGCGGAGTCCGCAGTGCCGTCTCGAGGCCTGTTGCCAGAGTGTCGAGGCGCTCGGTGACCAGGTGGGGTTCCCGCGCGGCGTCCCGACCACCGGCCAGGATCGATCGGGCGCCGCGCTGTACGGCGAGCCGGCGCAGCGCACCGGCGAGGTCCGGCTCGGTCGGGTCTACCGACTCGAGGATCTCGTGCACCAGGGTGCCGAACGCCGCGCCCGCCGGAAGGTCGGCCAGGGGGCACGGCGACGCGTCGATCGCCCCGTCCGGCTCGGGCGGTGGTGCGGCGTCGTCCCCCACAGCGGTGTCGGCCTCGTCGTCCACCCCGGTGCTCTCGGGCTCGCTGAGCGCGGACTCGGCCGACGGCGAGGCCATGGGTGTCGCCGCGTGGGCACGGGCGGTCAGAGCGGTGTAGGACAACCGGCGCCAACCGCCGTCGAGGTCCCGGCGCCACTCGGCCAGGTCGAGCCGGGCCGGATCGGCCGGTGCACTGGGCCGGCGGGCCGCGGCCGGGGCCTGGGTGACGGCCTCGGCCACCAGGACGCCGCCGCTGGCGGCAGCCAGCTCGGCCAACGAGGCCGCCACCTCGTCGTCCGAACCGACCCGCACCGTGGCCGGCGGCTGTTCGCCGGGGCCGTGCCCGCCGAACAGCATGCGGGTCAACGCACCGCCGGGGGTGTTGCGGGACGGCGCCCACCACGCGACCACCTGGCTGGCCGCACGGGTCAGGGCCACGTAGAGCAGACGCAGGTCCTCGCCGCGCTCCTCGGCCCGATGGCGGTCGAGGGCATCGGCACCGGACGTCACGCCGCCCAGGTCGAGCACCCGGCGACCGTACTGATCGTGGTAGCGCAAGGTGGCGACCTCGTCGGGCTCGAACCGGTCCCACCCGAACGGCAGGTAGACCACCGGGAACTCGAGCCCCTTGCTGGCGTGCACCGTCAGCACCTGCACCGCGGCCTGATCGGTCTCGAGCCGGCGGCTGCGCTCCTCGGCGTAGTCGCCCTCGGCCTCGGCGACCCGCCGGCGCAGGTGGGCGGCCAGCGCCGAGACGCCGGCCTGCTCACGCACCGAGACCTCTTGCAGCACCTGACCGACGTGACGCAGGTCGGTCAACAGCCGGTCGCCGTCGGCGTCGGCGGCCACCCGGTGCAGCAGGCCGGTACTGGTCACAGCCTCGAGCAGTGCCCCGACGCCACGCGCCTGCAGCAGGCGTGCCCAGCCGCGCACCCGATCCGAGAGCGCATCGCGCTCGTCCTCCCCCGCGCCGGCCAGGCGGGCGGCGTCCCAGCCCACCAACTCGGTCAGGGCCAGAGCAGCGGTGCGGCCGGCGTGCCCGGGGTGATCGAGGGCGTCGAGCAGGGTCAGCCAGAGCCGGGCGGCCCGGGTCGAGAACACACTCACCACGCCCGAGACCACCGCCGGCACCCCCGCGGCCACCAACGCCCGCTGCACCAACGTGGCCTCGGAGTTCTTGCGGGTCAGGACGGCGATGTCCCCGGGCTGCAGCGCACGGGGTTCACCGGGGGTGAGCTGGACCCGCGCGAGCTGGGCGACCACGTCAGCGGCCAGGTCGGCGGCGATCAGCTCGCGGAGGTCGCCCACCTTGGGGGTGGCCCGATCACGCAGGCCCAGGGCGCTGCGCCGCACCTGCCGCAGCCGCAGCGGTGCTGCCCCGATCAGCCGGCTGCCCACATGTTCCGAGGTCACCGGACGCACCACGATCCGGTCGTCGCCGAGGGCGGCCTGGCGCATCAGGTGGCCCAGGCCGTCCAGCAGGGCCGCGTCGCTGCGCCAGTTGCGCTCCAGGGTGGCGGTGGCCGTGGCGTCCCGGCCGGCGTCCAGGTAGGTGACGACGTCGCCACCCCGGAAGGCGTACACGGCTTGTTTGGGGTCGCCGATCAGCACCAGGGTGCGATGGCCGTGAAAGGCGGTGCGCAGGATCTGCCACTGCACCGGATCGGTGTCCTGGAATTCGTCGACCATCACCACCCGGTAGTGCTGCCGGATGCGCTGGGCAGCGAGCTCGCCCAACTGGGGATCCACCAGGGCGTCACGCAACAGCACCAGCAGGTCGTCATAGTCGAGCAGCCGGCGCTCGTGCTTGCGCCGGGCGACCTCCCGGACGGCCGCGTACGCCGCGGCGTAGCGATGACCCGGTATCGAGTCGGGGTGCGCCGCCTGCGGTTCGAGGACGGCGAGCCGGTCACCCACTGCGGCCCGGGTCACCTCGGCGACCTGTTCGACGGTCAGTTCGGGGCGCTCCGATGTCGCGTACCTCTGCAGGTAGACGTCCTGGGCGACCTCGGTGATCAGGTCGGCGAGGTCACCGACCATGACGGCGTCGGCGTCCAGGTCGGCCAGCACCCCGAGCCGGGTGAGCATCTGTTGGCAGAAGCCGTGCGTGGTGGCGATGGTGGCACCGTCGAACTCGGCCAGCGCCCGGGTCAACCGGGTTCGGCGCAGGTCGAGTTCGGCGTCGTCCACATCGGCCAGGTGGGCCACGAGCCGGTCACGGCTGGCGCGACAATCCGGCTGCGCCAGCAGGCGATGCGCGCTGACCAGGCGTTCACGGACGCGTTCGCGCAGCTCGGACGTCGCGGCCCGGCCGAACGTGACCAGCAGCAGTTCGTCCAGCTCGGCCCGGCCCTCGGCGACGTAGCGCGTGGCCAGCGCGGCGATGGTGTACGTCTTGCCGGTACCGGCACTGGCCTCGAGCAACGTGGTGCCCTCGGGGAGGTCGCCCAGGATCTGGAAGGCCCGCGGCGGCGGCAGGCTCGACAAAAGCAGCTGCGGCGTCCGGTTCACCGGGTCCGCACCTCCTCGTGGGCCAGTAACGGGTCCCACACCCGGCGGGCGTAGACACCGAGGCGGGTGCCGTCGTCCGGCGCCCAGGCCTGCTCGTCTCGCGCCGGTGCGGCCCGGAACACCCCGAGCGGGGCGGCCACGCCCCAGCAGAGCTCGTGATAGGGATCATCGATCATGCCCCAGCGATCCCAGGCGCGGGCGGCCTCGGCCAACGCCTGCTCCTCGGCGTCCCCGCCGTGCCGACAGCGGGCGTAGGCCAGGGCGACGTCCACCGGCATCGGCAGGGGCTCACGCAGCGCCCGACGGCGAAGCCGTACCAACTCGCCGAGTCGTTGCAGCGCCACGGGTTCGGCCGGTGCGGTCAGAGTGGACACCGAAGCCGCCGGACGGCGCCCCGCGGCCCGGCCGATGGTGACCGCGGCCCGCACCGGACGCCGACCATCAGCGGCCAGCGCGAGCAGCTGCACCCACGCCCGCAACCGGTGCTTGGCGCCGAGCCGGGAGTAGATCGCCCGCACGACGGTGCGCTCACCGCTGCGACCCTCGTCGGTGGCTGCTGGGGTGACCACTCCGGTGACCGTCCCGGTGATCCGGCCGCCGCCGGGTAGGTCGACGTCGACGTCGAGGTCACCGACCCGCTCGGGTCCCGCCGGCACACCGGCGGCCCGGCCACCGAGGTGGTCCAGCGCCGCACGGGCGATCGGCAGCACGGTCTGGTCGACCTCGTTCAGGGTGCTGCGACCGAGCGCGCGCGGCGGCAGCATGCCGCGGCGGTTCTCCGCCCCCAGGGCCTGGTGGTGATCGACACCGGTCAGGCAGGCCTGCAGCAACCGGTCGCCGATCTGCCACTTCTGCAGACCGTCCAGCCGCAGCGGCAGGTGATCGTCGACTTCGTCGTCCTCACCGGGCAGCCAGACCCCCAACTTGTTGCGCACGAACCATTTCGCCGGGTGTTCCAGCAGGGCGATCAGGTCGTCGAGATCGATGTCGCTCTCACCGACCGGACGCACCGGCAGCGGCGTCGGCAGCAGCACCCGCGGGGCGCCGTCCGGCACCGGGTGCCCGGCGTCGCGTACCTGAAGCGCTGCGCCGCAGGCGTGAGCGTCCCGGCTGAACGGGCCAGGACGGCCGAGCGCGCCGTCGATGAAGTTGCGGGCATCGACCGGCTGCAGCGGGTGGTGCACGGTCAGGTGCTCACGCACTGGACGGCTGTCCGCGGTGGTGACGGTGCGATCGAGGGCATCCAGCAGTTCGCCGACCGGAACCGCCGGGGGCCGCGTGGTGCCCAGCCGTTCGTCGGCTCCGCTGTACAGCACGATCAGATGCTCGCGAGCGGCGAGCACGGCATCCAGGAACAGCTGCCGGTCTTCACTGCGCCGGTCGCGTTCCCCGATCCACGGGTCGCGCAGCAGCAGGTCGTCGCCGTCTCGCGGACCCGACCGCGGGAACGTGCCGTCGTCCAGCCCGAGCAGGCAGACCACCCGATGCGGCACGGCACGCATGGGTTCGAGCGAACAGACCGTCAGCGCCCCGGTGCGGAACCCTGCCCGGGTGGGCCGACCGACCAGATGGCGCTGCAGCAACGCCCGGACGTCGGGCAGCCGCAACGGCAGCTCGTCGTGCGCCGCGGCACTCGCCTCGAGATCGGTCAGCAACCGCCGGGCCTCCACGCCCTGCCAGCTCGCCTCGGGATCGTCGCCGGCGAGCAGGTCGAGGGCCTCGCCGAGCCGGGTCATCCAGGCCCCCACGGGGTGGCGGCCCTCGAACGAATCCAGCACCACGCCGAGCCGGTCGGCCAGCTCGGCGAGCCGCCCGGCCAGGTCGACGTCGGTGCTCTCGACATCGTCCAGTGGCAGCGCCGTGCCGAGATAGCGGTAGGCGTCCTCGCCGCCGACGGCGACCCCGGCCAGCAATCGGTCGAGCCCGAACCGCCATGTGCCCTGCAGCACGTGGGGCAGGCCGAAACGGGCGCGCCGCTCGGCGTCCTCACCCCAGCGGATACCGGAGTCGATCACCCAGGTACGCAGCCG
Source organism: Kineosporiaceae bacterium (assembly GCA_016713225.1). Classification (NCBI taxonomy): domain Bacteria; kingdom Bacillati; phylum Actinomycetota; class Actinomycetes; order Kineosporiales; family Kineosporiaceae; species Kineosporiaceae bacterium. Next base: position 319,546 of record JADJPO010000005.1, on the reverse strand, counting down.
GGCCAGGTCGTCGTCCGTGAAACTGAAGCGTTGCCGGACGGCGGGCGCGGCAGCCAGGTCGAGCAGCTCACTCGCGGTCAGTCGGCTGGCGGGCAGGTCGAGCAGGCTCGACAGCAACGCGAGGTGGGCGTTGGTCTGGCGCAGCGACCGGTCGGCCAAGCGGATCGGGATGTGCTGGCCCGGATGCCACTGCACCCGATCGCCCTCCGGACCGGAGGGCATCGTCGCGCTGCCCAGCCCGAAGGTGGCCGAGATCAAGGGGGCGATGGCCTCGACATCCGGGCACATCACCACGATGTCGCGCGGTTGCAGCGTGGGGTCGTCGGCGAGCAGCCCGGTGACGACCTCGCGCAGCACCTCGACCTGGCGTGCCCGGCCATGGCAGGAGTGCACCTGCACACTGCGATCGTCCGGCTCGAGCCGGTGCAGCCCGGGTGTGGGGTCGTCGGCCGCCAGAGCCTGGTGCAGCGCGGCCAGCACCCTGGGCACAGTGGGCTCCGTGGGCGCAGCAGGCACAACGGACCGTGCGGCATCGCCGGTCGATGCCCGCCCGGAGCCGTGCCGGACGTCGCGCAGCTCGGTACCGATGGCAGCGGCGAGGGTGACGAGCCGCTGCTGCAACTCGATGCTGTCGCGAGCCATCGAGGCCAGGAACGGGTGCCGGGCGGCGAGTGGGCTGTCGGCGCGACGCGGTGAGCTCCGCGGATGCTCGGCAACGGACTGCCACAGGGCAGGGCTGGGGTGGGGCAACCAGAGATGCACATCGCGGTGCCGGGCGAGCGCGATCACGACGCGCAACTGGGTCTCGGGCAGCCGGGTGGCCCCGAAGACCGACAGCCGGCCGGGCAGCGTGGTGGCGGTGGGATCGGTGATCAGGCGCCGTTCAACCGCGGCGAGCCGCTCGGCCGGGCTCGCCGTCGCCAGGCGCGCCCGCAACCGGCGCCACAGCTCGATCTGCCAGCCCAGGTCGTCGGCGCCCGGCACGGCGATCGGGGCGGTCGAGATGCCACCGCCCTCCGCCCAGCTCAGCACCAGGCCGGGACGTTGCGTGGCATAGGAGGAGAACAATCGGGCGAGTCGTCCGGCGACGCCGAGGCGCCGTCCGGCAGCGGGATCGTCGGCGCCGGCGCCCAGGTGGTGCGCCAGGGGCGCGCACCAGGGTTCGGCGATGCAGTCGTCGATCAGTTCCAGCAGCGGCCACACCAGACGTTCCGGCGCCCAGGGATCATCGTCCGGAGCGGCGTCCCCCGCCGGTTCGGCCAGGTCGGCGAGGACTCCCGCGACCAGCCGGGACGGCGAGCCGAAGGCGACCCCGGCGCAGATCCCCGACTCACCCGACTCACCCGACTCGGCACCGAGTCGGTGTGACAGGCGTTGCGCCAACCAGCGTTCGATGCCGCGGGTGGGCACCGAGATGACCTCGTCGGCGAACGGATCGTCGCGGGGATCGGCCAGCACCTGGGCAAGCGGCTCCACCAGCGCGTCGGCGCACTCGGCCCGGTGAATGTGCAACACGTGAGCGACCCTAACGGCCCCCACCGACAACCTGGAGGCGTGATCATCACCGGGCGCGACAGAGTCGGAGTCCTACTCGTAAGATTCCTACATGCGCGTTACCGACAAGGGACAGGTCACCATCCCCAAGCAGCTCCGCGACGACCTGGGCATCGGGCCGGGCACGGAGGTGACGTTCGAACCCACCGACGAGGGCATCCTGATTCGCCGGTCCACGCAGTCCCCCAGCCGCGGTCGGCGCCTGGCCGAACAGCTTCGAGGCCGCGGAGACGTCCCCCTGAGCACAGACGAGATCATGGCGCTCACCCGGGGACCGGGCGAGTGAGTGCGACGCTCGTCGACTCCAACGTCCTGCTCGATCTGCTCACCGAGGACCCCACCTGGTTCAGCTGGTCGGCCGCTGCTCTCGCGGAGGCGGCCGACACCGGCCCGATCGTGATCAACCCGATCATCTACGCCGAGGTGTCGATCCGGTTCACCACCATCGAAGAGCTGGACGACGTCCTGTCACCACGGGACGTCCACCGCACCGCGCTGCCATGGGCTGCGGCCTTCTTGGCAGGCAAGGCCTTCACGACCTATCGGCGCCACGGTGGTGTCCGCACCAGCACCCTGCCGGACTTCTTCATCGGCGCCCATGCCGCCGTCGCAGGCCTGACCTTGCTGACCCGGGACGTCGCACGCTATCGCACGTACTTCCCCACCGTCCGGCTGGTGGCTCCCTGATCGCGCCGACGCTGAGTGCCTCGATCAGCTGACCGCGAGCAGCTCCCGCGCCGAGATCGACAGCACGTCACTCAGCCGATCGATCAGCTCGTCGGCCGTGGCGTCGTCCATCACCAACGGTGGCGCGATCAGCAGCCAGTCGCCGAACCGGCCCTGGTTCTGGCGGCGCGAGTAGAGCAGCAGGCCCCGGTCGAGGCCACGACGCAACACCACCGCGGCCGGGTCGGCCTCGGCCGGGAACCTGGCCTGCGTGGCCGGGTCGGCCACCAGCTCGACCGCCAGCAGTGCCCCGCGCCCGCGCACGTCGCCGATCACGGGGTTGTGCTCGGCGATGGCCTCCAGACCGGCACGCAACCGGGCGCCGAGCTCGGCGCCCCGCTCGACCAGCGCCCGATCGACGACCTCGTCCAGCACGGCCGAACCGACGGCGCAGGCGATCGGGTTGGCATCGTAGGAATGCGAGACCTCGAAGCCGAGGCCGTGCGCGAGTTCCTGCGCCACAGCCTGCGGCACCAGCACCGCCCCGAGCGGCGCATAGCCCGCGCCGAGGCCCTTCGCCAGCGTGACCAGGTCGGGCCGAGCCGCCGGGTCGTGGTGCGCGGCCAGGAACGCCCCGGTGCGGAACGCCGTGACGATCTCGTCGAACACCAGGGCGAACCCGTGCTCGTCGGCCAGCGCGCGCAGCCGCCGCGCGAAGGACGGGTCGGGCACGTTGACGCCCGTGGCCTGCCCGCCGATGGGCTCGATCAGCAGGGCGAGCAGCCGGTGCCCACCGATCTCGTCGATCAGTGCCTGCAGCGCCGCGATACTCGCGTCGGCGGCTGCCCGCGGGCTGGGAGCGCGGTAGGTCAGCGGCGCCGGGATGCGACGGCTGGGCACGGTCATCGGGTCCCAGGCGGCCCGGCCCCCGAGGTCCCCGTTCAGGCCGAGCGTGTGCACCGTGGCGCCGTGATAGCCGGGGTTCAGCGTGACCAGCACGGTCCGTTCCGGCTGGCCGCGGGTCAGCGCCAGGCTGCGGGCCAGCTTCACGGCCATCTCGTTGGCCTCGGACCCGCCCGAAGTCAGGTGGACGTGGTCGAATCCCGGGCCGGCCAGGTCGGCCAGCCGGGCCGAGAGCTCGGCGTTGGCCGGGTGTCGGGTCGTCTTGGAGTAGGTGTAGGTCAGGGTGCGGGCCTGCGACGTCATCGCCGCGATGACCCTCTCGTTGCCCTGGCCCAGCAGCGCCAGGAACGGGCCGGAACACGCGTCGATCAACGGGCGACCGGCGTCGTCGATCAGGTGGACCCCCTGCCCGGACACGATGGTCGGCAGTCGCCGTGAGGTGGCCAGGGAGAAGAACGCGTCCTGGGTGTTGCCCGGTCGTCGCACCCTCGCGACGCTAGCGCTCGCCGACGGGCGCAGTCACGATCGCCGCTGCCCCGCCAGGCGGTCGAGGGTCACCGTCAGATCCGTCACGAAGGCCTCACGCACGTCGGGCGGGATCAGGTCGAGCGACAGGTACGGGTTGAGGTCCTCGACCTCGACCAGCAACAGCTCTCCCGTCGCGGTGCGACAGGCATCGACCCGTTGGATGCCGACCTCCAGGTCGTTCCAGTCGACGAAGCGCTGGGCGAACGCCAGATCCGCCGAGCTCGGTCGGTAGGGCTCCAGCTGCCACCGGTGCTCGGGCCGAGGCGCGTACAGCGCGTACCGGAAGGCGCCGTCCAACAGGTAGAACGAGATCTCGTGGACCAGGTCGATCCGTGGCTGCACCAACAGCCCACCGTCCAGCGCCGTGGCCGACAGCTCCTCGGGCGTCATCACGCGCAGGCCCACCGAGTCGGACCCGGCCTTGGGCTTGACGACATACGCCTCCGCCGCCGGCAGCCGATCCAGCTCGGCTCGGCGATCCACCGTCGGGATCACCGGGTACCCGGCCGCGAACAAGTCGATCAGGTACTGCTTGCCCAGCATGTCGGCCTTGCCGTGCAACGGGTTGTAGACCCGCACGCCCTGCGCCAGGGCCTGCGCCCGGAAGGCGCGGTAGGCGTCGAGATAGTGGACGGCGGGCCCGCTGTTCCGCACCAGCACCAGGTCGAAGTCGCCCATCAGGGCAGCGGCGTCCCGCGGGTGGCACGACGCGACGTCGAACGTCTCGCGCAGCCGCGCGGCGAGCCAGACATCCTCGTCGCCGTAACGGCGGCCCTGGGCGGGGTAGGCCAGGTCGGTGACGAACAGGATGCGGGCTCGCGTGGCCATCGGACTCCTTCGGCGCAGGAGCCCACATCCTCTCGCTGGACGCCCGTCAGGGGCGCACCACCCCGGCGCTGCCGCCGCCGCGTCGGGTCGGCTCGGCCGCGGCCAGCACCCGTCCGTCGCGCAGGAACTCCACGCCGGTGGCAGCTCCGATCTCCGGCGTGGCACTGAAGGTGTGGCCGAGTGCGATCAGACCCGTTGTCGCGAACGCCGGTTCGGCCTGGGACGACGCGCCGTTGCGCTCGCTCACCCGGGCCGCCGCGATCGCCTCGGGCAGCGTCATGCCGAGGTCGAGCCGGTTCACCAGGGTCTGCAGCACCGTGGTGATGATGGTTGCCCCGCCCGGGGACCCCACGGCGAGAAGCGGTTTGCCGTGGCTGAGCACGATCGTGGGTGCCATCGAGCTGCGGGGGCGCTTGCCGGGTGCCGGCAGGTTCGGGTCGCTGCCACCCTGGGTGTCGGTGAAGTTGAAGTCGGTCAGCTCGTTGTTGAGCAGGAACCCCCGCCCCGGCACGACGATGCCGCTGCCACCGGTCTGCTCGATGGTCAGCGTGTAGGCGACGACGTTGCCCCAGCGGTCGGCCACGGTCAGGTGGGTGGTCGAGAGGCCCTCGTGCCCGGCGTCGCTCGCGCCCGTCGCTGCGCCGGCGCACGTCGTGGCGTAGGCACCGTCCGGGCTGCCGGGGGCGATCGGCCGCGTCAGGGTCGAGGTGGGACTGATCAGGCAGGCGCGTTCGGCGGCGAATCCGTCGGAGAGCAACTGCCGCAACGGCACCGAGACCGCGCCCGGGTCACCGACGTAGCGGTTGCGGTCGGCGAAGGCCAGCCCGCTCGCCTCGAGGTAGCGGTGGAGCGCCTGGGTGCGATCCAGGCGCGACAACGACGACCGCTCCAGGATGTTCAGCGCCTCGGCCACGGTCGAGCCACCACTGGACGGCGGGGCCATGCCGTAGACGTCCAGCCCGCGGTAGCCGATGTGCGTCGGAGCGCGCCCGATGGTCCGGTAGGCGGCCAGGTCGGCCTGCGTGATCAACCCGGGCCGGACGACGCGGGTGGCCGCCGGGTCGACCGGTGGTGACTGTGCGGTTGTGACCAGGTCGGTGCCGATGGCTCCGCGGTAGAAGGCCTTCGTGCCCTGCTGGGCGATCAGCCGGTAGGTCGCCGCCAGGTCGGGGTTGCGGAACACACTGCCGACGGACGGCGGCGCTCCCCCGGGCAGGAACAGCGCCTTGGTCGCCGGGAAGTCGGCGAACCGGGCAGCGTTGTCGGCGGTCTGCTGGCGGAACGTGGCGTCGACCGCGAACCCGTTCTGCGCCACAGCGATCGCCGGCTGCAAGGCCTGCCGCAGCGACAACGATCCCCAGGACGACAGGGCGCTCTGCCAGGTGGCCAGCGTCCCCGGAACCCCCACCGACAACCCGCTCGTGACGGCGTCGGCGAACGGGATCGCCACCCCACCGGGGGCGAAGCTGTCGGCACGCATCGCCGCCGGGGCGCTCTCCCGGCCGTCGAGGGTGTGCACGCGGCGGTGCCTGGCGTCGTAGTACACGAAGAACCCGCCACCACCGATACCGGCCGAGTAGGGCTCGGTGACACCGAGGGTCGCGGCGGCGGCCACCGCGGCGTCCACGGCATTGCCGCCACGACGCAGCACGTCGACGGCGACGCGCGTGGCGTCCGGATCGACCGTGGCCGCTGCTCCCCCGTGGCCGACAGCGGTCGGCACCTTGGCCGGTGTCGACGCCGACGCCATGAGCGCAGCAGTGGCCGGCGAGGTCGTGGCGGCCGCCGCGGCGCCCTGCACCCCCGTCGCGGTCAGGACCACCGCCAAGGCGCCGAGCAGGGTCCCCCGCGCCGTCCGCGCCGTCCGCGCCCTGTCTGTCGGTCGTTGCCGGGCAGCTCGTGTGGCGTGACTCGTGACTCGGCTCATCGTCGTCCCCTCGCCGTCCCGCTCGACTCAGAAATCATCCCCAACGGGGCATATCCCCCAACATCCCACACGTTCCGCCGGGGATCACCCCCAGAGCCGCGCCATGATCACCATTTGGACTCCGCGTCGCGGGGTTTCCGTCCCGGATCCGGATGCCAGATCGTGATCATGGGGTGGGTGTGACGAAGACACGACCCACGTCCTGGCTCCCGACCACCGAACGCGGCAGGGTAGGAGGGTGACTACCTCTGCCGCCCCCCTGGTCAGCACCCGTCCGGAGTGGGCCGCGCTCGCCGCCCACGCCCAGGCCCTGCGCGACACCCCTCTGCGCGAGCTGTTCGCCGCCGATCCCACCCGCGGCGACCGCTACACCGTCGAGGTCGCCGGGCTGCACCTCGACTACGCCAAGCACCGGATCACCGACGAGACGCTCGATCTGCTGGTCGCGCTCGCCGAGGCGGTCGACCTGCGCGGGGCAACCGCGCGCATGATGACCGGCGCGAAGATCAACGTCACCGAGGGCCGCGCCGTCCTGCACACCGCCCTGCGCGCCCCGGCCGACGCCGACATCGAGGTCGACGGGCACAACGTCGTCCCGGACGTTCACGCCGTGCTGGACTCGATGGCGAGCTTCGCCGACCAGGTGCGCAGCGGCGCCTGGACGGGACACACCGGCAAGGCGATCACCACGGTCGTCAACATCGGCATCGGCGGCAGCGACCTCGGCCCGGCGATGGCCACCTTCGCCCTGGCGCCGTACGCCGCGCAGCACCTCGACGTGCGGTTCGTCTCGAACGTGGACGGCGACGACATCGCCTACAAGACACGCGATCTGGACGCCGAGACCACCCTGTTCATCATCGCCTCGAAGACCTTCACCACCCAGGAGACGATGACCAACGCCGCCAGCGCGCGGGCCTGGCTGCTCGAACACCTCGGCGCAGGCGCCGGGGCCGACGCGGTGGCCCGCCACTTCGTCGCCGTCTCGACCGCCGCCGACGAGGTGGCCGCGTTCGGCATCGACACCGCCAACATGTTCGGCTTCTGGGACTGGGTCGGCGGTCGCTACTCGATGGACTCCGCGGTCGGGCTGTCGCTGATGATCGCCATCGGGCCGGAGTCGTTCCGCGATCTGCTGGCCGGATTCCGCGCCGTCGACGAGCACTTCGCCACGGCCGACTACCGGCAGAACGCCCCGGCGCTGATGGGGTTGCTGGGCATCTGGTACGGCAACTTCTTCGGCGCGCAGAGCCACGTGGTGTTGCCGTATGCGCAGTACCTCGACTCGTTCGCCGACTACCTGCAGCAGCTCGACATGGAGTCGAACGGCAAGTCGGTGACCGTTGACGGCCAGCGGGTCGACTACGAGACCGGCCCGGTGGTCTGGGGCACGCCGGGCACCAACGGCCAGCACGCCTACTACCAGTTGCTGCACCAGGGCACGAAGCTGATCCCGGCCGACTTCATCGGGTTCGTCCACCCCGGCGACGAGGTCGGCGTGCACCACGACCTGTTGATGGCCAACTTCTTCGCCCAGACCGAGGCGCTGGCGTTCGGCAAGAGCGCCGAGGCGGTCGCGGCCGAGGGTGCCACCGGAGCGCTGATCGCCCACAAGACGTTCGAGGGCAACCGGCCGACGACCACGATCCTGGGCGACAAGCTGACCCCGTTCACGCTCGGGGCCCTGATCGCGCTGTACGAGCACAAGGTCTTCACCCAGGGCATCGTGTGGGGCCTGAACTCCTTCGACCAGTGGGGGGTTCAGCTCGGCAAGGTGCTGGCCAACCGGATCGCCCCCGAGCTGACCGCGGACGCCGTCCCCGACCTGGCGCACGACTCCTCGACCAACGCGCTGATCCGCCGCTACCGCGCCGCCCGGGGTCGGGCCTGACCTCGTGAGGTGGGGTGGTCGGGCTCACTGTGCGGGTGGTCGGGTCACTGTGCATCGGTTGCTGCCACTGTGACTGCCGCACAACACCAGCAGAGTGACCGCTGCAGCACTCAGTGGCTCCGACGCGGCGCGAAGGGGTCGCGACGAGCCCGACGACGCGTCCACAGACCCACGACCTGACACCGTCATCCACAGGTCGGCACGACCGGGCAACGACTCTGTCCGCGGCCAGGCAGGCTGCACCACATGGCGGTCTCCCCCACGTCCTCACGTGTCGTCCTCAGCCGAGAGAGCGGATTCGACGTACTGGCCCTCGCCGGTGACGGGCTCTTCAGCTCGACGACCGCGGGTGCGGCGGGAATTCACCCGAGCGTGCTCCGACGGGCCGTGAGCCAGGGCCGTGTCGTCCGGTTGAGGCGTGGTTGGTATGCCCTGGCCACATCCCGCCGGACCCCCGAGGGCTGGCACGAACTGCGACTCCGGGCCGAGCTCGCCAGCCGATGCCCAGGGCTGATCGCCACGCACGACAGTGCCCTCGTGGTGCTCGGCCTACCCGTGCGCCGTGACCGGCTGGACGCCGTGCACCTGGGCCGAATCGACGCGGGTCCCACCAGTCGGCGGTCGCCACGGGACAGCTCGCCCGGCGCCGGAGCCGGCTGCCCGACATGCGTCGTCCACCGGGTTCCCCCGTCCGCGCAGCACGATCGGCAGTGTGTCGAGCCGGGCTTCGCGGTCGTTCAACTCGGCCTGGACGCCGGCCCCGGCGAGGCTCTGGTCGCGGCCGACGCTGCACTGCGCCGAGAGCTGATCTCAGCGACCGATCTGTCGCGCGCAGTCACGGCCTATCGACGGACACCGGGGATCGCGCAGGTCCGCAGGGCCGTGGAATGGGCCGACGGCCGGGCCGAGTCACCCGGCGAGTCACGGCTGCGCTTCGTCCTGCTCAGCTTGGGCTATCGGGTGGAGCTACAGGCCGAGGTGTCGGCCGAGGGGCACACCTACCGCGCCGACTTGCGTATCAACGGATCCCGGGTGCTGGTCGAGTACGACGGGCTGGGCAAGTACGACGACCCCAGCGAACTACGCCGTGAGCGCTCGCGCGAGGCAGCCCTGCGCTGCGACGGCTGGGAGTTCGCGCGCTTCGGCGCGGGCGACCTCGACACCCCTGAGCTGGTGAAGCGCCGTGTCGACGCGGCGCTCAGGCGTGTCAGCGGCGCTCCTTCCTGACCGCATCGAGCCTGACTGATCACTCGCGACTATCACTGGCGCGCGACCTGACGCACTGTCATGACGGCATATCGGCAGGACAGTGCACTACGCCCTGGTCAGTGCGCGCTTGCCCGTCACAGCGCCGTTCAGGTGCCGGAGAACAGCCTGCGCTGGCGTTCGCGCCAGGATCCGGGCGCGAAGTAGCGCACGGTCCAGGTATCGGTGGGGTCGAGGTGAGCCATCGGACGCCGCTCGCCCTCGTTCAGCGCCACGCCCTGCGTCATCGCGCGGAACGTGAAGTGGGTGAACAACCGGTGGTACTCGGTGAGGTAGATGTCGGCCAGTCGCCGAACGGCCCGGCGGGACGTCGCGCGGGTGCGCCCAGGGCGGATCACCACGGTGTTCTCCTCGTTGGTGGTGGTCGAGGCACCCGAGTAGTTGGCCGAGCCCGTGATCAGCGTGGGGTCGTCGGTCAACGGGTCCACCATGATGATCTTGGTGTGAATGTACTTGACGTGATTGTTGAAGCCGCTCAGGTGCTCGGTCGCCCACTGATCGAGGCGACCCGATGCCAGGTGGCTGCCGGTCGAGATCCGCACGTTCTGATCGACCCGAGGGATGGCCGCTTTGCGCGGCGGCACCTTCTCGAGCAGCACCGTGCGCACCAGCGGCCGCACCACGCCCAGCTTGTCGCGGAACACCTGGTGCAGCCCGAACGCCCCGGTGATGTGCGCGGACGACGCGCCGCCGTCGAACAGCCCGGCGTACCAGTCGAGCAGCGTCGAGGTGGTGGCCCGCGGCGAGAACACCGCCGTGATCCCCGCACCGGCCGGCACCACCTGAGGCGGCGGCGCCTGCTCGTGGACGACGCGCAGCCGGGTCGTCGGGACGCCGTCCGCCAGCTGGTGCCACTCGTCGAGGAAGGACTGGGCCACCGACCGGTCGCGGATCAGATGGCCGACGTTGGAGTGGCCGAACACCCCGCCCCGGGTCAGGTTGGTCGACCCGGTCCAGACCGCGACCGGGCGCCCCTGGTGAGTCAGCACCAGGAACTTGTGGTGGTGCAGCGCCCCCTTGTTGGGTGCTGTCCGCCAATGGATCACACCGTCGACGTCCAGACCGTGGGCCGCGGCCGCTGCGTGAGACTGCTCCGCCGTCCGGTCGTCGTCGTCACCGTCACGTCCGGCGCTACCCGCCGGGTCGCGGTCGCGCCCGTGCACCACCAGCTGGACGTCGACCCCACGGGTGCGAGCATCGGCGAGCGCGGCGAGCCCCGCGCCCCAGGTGAATTCGTAGAACGCCCCGCGCAGCCCCCATCCCGGTCCGAGCGCCTCGGCGCAGTAGGCGATGAAGGCCTCGCCCAGCCCCCGCGAGAGCCAGACCATGGCCGGGTGGGAGTCCGGCAGATCGGCTCCCGGCACGAAGTCGGGGAAGCGCCGACGAAAGGCCTGTGACCCGGCCACGCCGCGGTTGAACCACACCCCGTGGACGCCGTCGTCCGGCGCCTCGGTACGCACCCGCACCGTGCTGGTGGCCAGCGGGTGCAACGCCCCCGGCGCCCCACCCATGGCCGAGACCTCGTAGCTGTAGTCGTGGTTCGGTTTCGCGCTGTAGTCACCCCACTGGAAGTCCTGGATGGGGTGCTCGCGGGTGCTGTAGTCCGACCCCGGCGGCGGATCGGCCACCACGGCGTCGAAGGTCTTCATCCCCCGAAGCCACGCCGTCTCGCCCTCGGTGTGGTCGATCCGCCGGATGCCGAACCCGAGGCAGCCCGCCGGATCGGCCAGGTTCAGGCCCAACAACACCGTGTGAGTACCGGCGATCGCCTGCACGGTCAGTCCACCTGCACTACGACGTGCTCGCATGACCACTCACCGTAGGCAACATCGCGACCGGTGACCAGCGCGGACGCGGTGGAACCGGATCACGACCCGGTTGTCGTCCACGCCCGGAACCGGACGTCGAACCCAGCGCCCTGCGGCGAGGCCGCCATCGGACCGACCGAGACCGGTAGGCCCGGGGGCAGATAGGCCAGGCGATGCGTGGTCCACACCTCGAGGCCGGTGCCCGTCTGAGTCTCCCCCAGCGCGTACTGCACGGTCAGGGCATCACCGTGACGGCGCAGCTGCAGCCTCAGCACGCCCCCCGGCTCGAGCCCGTGCACCGGGCTGGTGCTCCAGTCCGAGACAGCGTGGGTCACCACCGTCGACATCATCGGCACACCGTCCACCAGTTCGATGCCGCACTTCACCCAGCGCTCGGCGTCCAGGCGCACCATCAGGCCGGCCTGGTCGTACTGGTCGCGGTAGTCCCCGATGACCTCGACCTGACAGGTGAACTCCCCCGGGACCCGAACGCCGTAGTGATGCCCACTGTCGCGCACGAACCCGTAGTGGGTACGTCGCCAGAAATCGGTGTCGGGATCGGTGGTCAGCACCAGGTCGCTGCCGGCATGGCGCCAGCGGGCAGGTTCGTTGAGCCACACGGCTTCACGGTCGGCGGAGGGCATGACCACAGTCTGGCCCTCGCCGCAGCGCGTCGCCCAGCGATCGCCGCCAGGAAGGGGGCAAATCACTGTGCCGACGGGGCGTCAGGCGCCGAGATCCACGACGTCGGCGAGCTCGGTGAAGAACCGATCGACGAACCCGTCCACGAAAGCGGCCCCGCTGAGCACCAGGAAACCCGGGCCGAACGGTCGCACCGGGCAGCTGCCGGCGACCTGCACCGCGGTGAGCTGTTCCGGGCCGAGCCGGGGCAGCACCGCAACCAACCGCTCCAGGTCGAGGAGCACCCGCTCTCGCTCCGCCGCAGTCCGCCACTCGTGCAGCGGCCAGATGCGTTCGGTGGCCGACAGCTCGCTCAGCGGCGGAACCCGACGTGAGGCCGACCCGCGCACCCACAGCTCCTCGATCCACGCGAGGTCGGCCGCGAACTGCGCCACGTCGCGGTAGTAGGCCAGATGCGCGTTGAAGGGCAACGGATCCCCGACGTCCGTGTGCAGCCGGACCGACGCCGGATCGACCGCGACGACGACGTCCTGCACCAGTCGCACCAGCAGGTCCCGGTTGCCCGCGCGGTCGGCGGCCTCGGCGGCGGGAATCTCGCCCCCGGGCGTGTGGAACGGCCAGACGGGATCGAAGGTCAGCCACGCCGCGCCGTCGTCGCGTTCCTCACCCTGCCGGAACGCCGGCCCCCAGACGGCGACGCGCAGCGCCAGCTGGGGCGGCGGCTCATCGGGATCGACGGGCTCTGCGGGAAAGCGCCGACCCCGCAGCAGGGTCGACGCGGCCAGCCGCACGTCGGCTGCGTCGAGGCGACCGAACTGATCTCGCAGCTGCGCACCGCTACCGGGGCTCTCCGCGACGCGGACCCTGTTGGTCCCGTTGAAGTCCGCTCGGTGCACGGCAGGCGACGACCAGGTGCCCGAGTGCTCGGGCAGGCGTTCGACGGACCGGGTGAGGGCATCGAAGAGCGCGGCCGGCGGAGCGGGTCGGTCGACGCGCACCACAGCAGTCAACGCAACGGACATCGTCCTACAGTGCCAGAGCTGCTCACCCGGTACGACGGGAGTGCTGACGCGTCCGAATCAGCCGTAGAAGACGCGTTCCACCACCGAACGTGCGCGACGCGTGGTGCGTTGGTAGTCCTCGTCGAGCTGGGCGACCGACCCCGGCGGGTACCCGACGATGCGGGCCACCCCGTCCAGCTCGATGCGCTTGGTCGGGAAGGCGTCCGAGGGCCGCCCACGCCACAGCACCGTGGCGTTGCGCACCCGGGAGGCCAGTCGCCAGGCTGCCAGCAACGTCTCGCCGTCCTCGGCATCGAGCAGCCCGGCGGCGACCGCGGCGATCAGCCCGGCCACCGTCGAGGCGTTGCGCAGTGCAGGCACCGACCCCGCGTGCTGCAACTGCAGCAGTTGTACGGTCCACTCCACGTCGGCCAGCCCGCCGCGGCCCAGTTTGAGATGGCGCAGCGGGTCCGCGCCGCGCGGCAACCGTTCGGACTCCACCCGGGCCTTGATCCGGCGGATCTCACGCACCGCCGCGTCGTCCAACCCGTCGGCCGGCCAGCGCAGCGGGTCGATCATCTCGACGAAGGCCTGCGCCAGAGCCTCGTCACCCGCGATGGGCACGGCGCGGGTCAGTGCCTGGGCCTCCCAGGTGAGCGACCAGCGCCGGTAGTACTCGCCGTAGGACTCCAGCGTGCGCACGAGAGGGCCGTTGCGTCCCTCGGGTCGCAGGTCGGCGTCCACGTCGAGCGCCGGATCGGGCCCCGGGGCGATCAGCAGCCGGCGGAGCTCGCCCGCCACCGCCATGGCGGCGTCATGGGCCGACCGCTCGTCAGCCCCCTCCAGCGGTGCGTGCACGAACATCACATCGGCATCGCTGCCATACCCCTGCTCGCCACCGCCCAGGCGCCCCATGCCGACCACCAGCATGCGAGTGGGCAACGTGCCGCCGTAGCTGCGGGCGACGTGCTCGGAGGCCGCGTGCAGCACACCGTCGATGGTCGCCACCGCGACGTCCGACAACGCCCAGCCCACCTGATCGAGATCGATCAGGCCCGCCAGGTCGGCGATCGCGGTGCGCAGCAGTTCACGCCGCCGGACGCCGCGCGCCGCCCCGGCCGCGTTCTCCAGCGCGGCCTTCGACGCCTCACCGGCGTGCCGGTCCACGGCGCGCCGCATGGCCGCCACGGTCGCCAACCGCGAGCGCGGCACCAGCTCGCTGTCGTCACCGAACATGGCGACCGACTCGGGACCCCGCTGCAACATCTGGGTCACGAACTGGCCCGAGGCCAGCACCCGGGCCATGCGCTCGGCTGCGGCACCGGAGTCACGCAGCATCTTCAGGTACCAATGGGTCGTGCCCAGGTCGTCACTGACGCGACGGAATCCCAGCAGTCCGGCGTCCGGGTCGGCACCGTCGGCGAACCACCCGAGCATCACCGGCAGCAACTGGCGCTGGATCGCTGCCCGGCGGCTCACGCCCGCGGTGAGGGCGGACAGGTGCCGCATCGCGCCGGCCGGGTCGCGATAGCCGAGCGCTGCCAGCCGGGCATTGGCCGCCTCGGGGGTCAGGCGCACCTCGTCGGTGGTCAGCCGTGCCGCCGCCGCCAGCAGCGGCCGGTAGAACAGCTTCTCGTGCAGCCGGCGCACCTCGCGTGCGTGCAGGCGCCAGGTCTGCTGCAGTTCATCGGCCGGCTTGCGCCGGTAGCCGAACGAGCGCCCGATCCAGCGCAGTTCGGTCGCGGAGTCCGGGACGACGTGGGTGCGCCGCAGCCGATGCAGCTGGATCCGGTGTTCGAGGGTGCGCAAGAACCGGTAGGCACGGTCGAGCTCGGCCGCGTCGTCCCGGCCGACGTAGCCGTAGGCGCTGAGCGCCTCGAGCCCCTCGAGGGTGTTGCCGGTGCGCAATCGCGGGTCGATCCGGCCGTGCACGAGTTGCAGCAACTGCACGCTGAACTCGACGTCGCGCAGCCCACCCGGACCCAGTTTCAGTTGCCGGTCGGCCACTTTGGCACCGACGTGGGACTCGACCCGGCGCCGCATCGCCTGCACGTCCTCGACGAAGTTGGTGCGCTCGGCGGCCCGCCAGATCATCGGCGCCAAGGCCTCCAGATACTGCTCGCCGAGTGCCCGGTCACCGGCCACCACGCGGGCCTTGAGGAGCGCCTGGAACTCCCAGGTCTGCGCCCACCGCTGGTAGTAGCTGACATGGCTGGCCACGGTGCGCACCAGTGGGCCGGCCTTGCCCTCGGGCCGCAGCGCGGCGTCCACCGGCCACAACGTGCCCTCGGGTGTGGAGGCCGAGCACACCCGCGCGAGGGCGGCCGCCAGTTTCGAGCCGGTGGCCATCGCCGCTGCCTCGTCGCCGCCCTCGACCGGTTCGGCCACGTAGATCACGTCGACGTCACTGACGTAGTTGAGCTCACGGCCACCGCACTTACCCATGCCGATCACCGCCAGCCGGCAGGGCTCGGCCCCGTCGGGCAGCTCGCGACGGGCCACGGCCAGAGCGCTCTCGAGCGCTGCGGCAGCCAGGTCGGCCAGATCACGGGCCACCTCGGGCAACGCCGTCGCCGGGTCGTGCGCGACCAGGTCGCGCCCGGCGATGGCGAGCAGCCGGCGTCGGTAGGCCACCCGCAACGCGTCCGTCGCAGCGGTGAGCGGCAGCGTCGCCACCGGTTCGTCGTCCTCGGCCCGCGCCCCCACGGCGGCCAACAGCTCGGCCCGCATCTGCTCGGGTGAGGCGGGCTCGACCTCGCGCAGCACCGTCCAGTGCTCGGGGTGACGCGTGAGGTGATCACCCAGGGCGTGCGAGGCACCCAGGACGGCGAGCAGCCGGTCGCGCGCGGGGCCACCGGAGCGCACCGCCGCCAGCAGCGCAGCGGGATGGGCGTCGTGGTGCACCCGCGAGGACACCGAACGGGTGCCGGCCGGCGAGGTCCGGCCCAACTCCTCGAGCATGCGGACCAGGGCGAGCAGCGCGCTGTCGGGGTCGGGGGCCTCACCCAGAGCGCTGAGCACGCCGTCGTCGAACAGGTCCTCCAGCGGGTCGATCAGCCCGGCCAACGCGGGATCGGCCAGCAAGACCTCGGCCCGATCCGGCTGCGCGAAGGACAACCGCGCCAGGCGTGCGGCCAGGGACGACGAACGCGGGGTTGCGGGCACGGCCTCAGGGTAGCCAGCACCCCCGACAGCCGGGCATGGCGCGGCTCACCTCAACGAGCGCGGCACACCGACACGAACGCCGCGGCATGGACCTCGGCCAACGTGACGAAGTGGTCCTCGGCCGCGCTCATCTCCCGTTGGACCTCCTCGGGGTGCAGCCCCTCGGGGTGCAGCGCCCCGTGAAAGTCCACCATCCAGTCCGCCCAGTCCTCGACGCTGACCTCGGGGTGGTACTGCAGCCCCCAGGCCGCCGATCCGAGCCGGAACGCCTGATGCGGGTAGCGCTCGCCGACGGCCAGCGGCACGGCACCTGCCGGCAGCCGCAGGACGGCGTCCTGGTGCCAGTGAGCCACGGCGAAGGTCTCCCCGAAGCGCCGGACCACCGGCCCGAGCAGCGCGTCGTCCGCGGCGGCGTCCAACGCCCGGATCTCGACCCGGCCGACCTCGAGACCGTTGCCGCCGCGATCGACCTCGCCGCCGGTGGCCAGGGCGAGCAGCTGCGCACCCAGGCAGATGCCCAAGGTCGGCACCCCCCGCTCGACGGCCTCGGCGAGCAGCCGGCGAGTGTGCGGCAGCCAGGGGGCGACGTCGTCCTCCCACGCCGCCATCGAGCCGCCGAGCACCACCAGCGCGTCGTGGCCGGACAGGTCCGGCGGCAGATCGTCACCCAGATCGGGACGACGTCGGTCGAGGGCCGACCCGTCGAGGTCACCGAGGCGACCGAGCCCGGCGTGCGGCTCGTGCTCGATGACCAGCAGTCGTGGGCCGGCAGCGGGAACAGCGGTCACAGCATCGGAAGGTAGCGGTCCAGTTCGTACGGCGTGACCTGACGGCGATAGTCGGCCCACTCCTGGCGCTTGTTGCGCAGGAAGAAGTCGAACAGGCCCTCACCGAGGGTCTCGGCGACCAACTCGGACCGTTGCATGAGCTCGATGGCCGCCTCGAGGTTGCTCGGCAGCGGCTTGATGCCCAACGCCCGGCGCTCGGCGTCGGTCAGCGCCCACACGTCGTCCTCGGCGCCGTCGGGCAGCTCGTAGGACTCCTCGATGCCCTTCAACCCGGCGGCCAGGATCACCGCGTACGCCAGGTAGGGGTTGCAGGCCGGGTCCAGGGAGCGGTACTCGATGCGCGTCGAGTTGTCCTTGCCCGGCTTGTACATCGGCACCCGGATCAGCGCCGAGCGGTTGTTGTGCCCCCAGCAGACGTAGGCCGGTGCCTCGTTGCCGCGGCCGGCCTCGGGCGGCAACGAGCCGACCCCGCCCCACAGCCGCTTGTAGGAGTTCACCCACTGGTTGGTGACCGCGGTGATCTCGGCGGCGTGCACCAGCAACCCGGCGATGAAGTGCCGGGCCACCTTGCTCAGCTGGTATTCCGAGCCCGCCTCGTGGAAGGCGTTGCGGTCGCCCTCGAACAGCGACAGGTGAGTGTGCATCCCCGAACCGGGGTGATCGGCGAACGGGCGGGGCATGAAGGTGGCGTAGACGCCCTGCTCCAACGCCACCTCCTTGATCACGGTACGGAAGGTCATGATGTTGTCGGCCGTGCTGAGCGCATCGGCGTAGCGCAGGTCGATCTCGTTCTGGCCCGGGCCGCCCTCGTGGTGGCTGAACTCCACCGAGATGCCCATGCTCTCGAGGACGCTGATCGCCGCCCGCCGGAAGTCGTGGGTGGTACCGCGCGCCACGTGGTCGAAGTAGCCGGCCTGGTCGACCGGAACCGGCACCCGGCCCGGGCCGGGCTCGTCCTTGAGCAGGTAGAACTCGATCTCGGGGTGGGTGTAGAAGGTCAGCCCGTGCCCGGCGGCCTTCTCGAGTGAACGCTTCAGGACGTACCTCGGATCGGCGAGGGTGTGCTCGCCGTCCGGGGTGAGGATGTCGCAGAACATGCGCCCGGTGCCCTGGTGGTCACCGCGCCAGGGCAGGACGGCGAAGGTCGACGGGTCGGGACGCACCAGCATGTCGGCCTCGTAGACCCGGGCCAGCCCCTGGATCGCCGAGCCGTCGAAGCCGATGCCCTCGGCGAAGGCGCCCTCGAGCTCGGCCGGCGCCACCGCCACGGATTTGAGTGTGCCGAGGACGTCGGTGAACCACAGGCGCACGAAACGGATGTCGCGCTCCTCGAGCGTGCGAAGCACGAACTCCTGCTGTCTGTCCACTGCCCACGTCTCCTCGTGACCGACGGAACACCTGCTGTCCCCCAGGCTAGGCCAGGGCGGGTTACCGGCGTGTGACGCCCCGCGCGCCGATGGTCGCGACGTGGACATCCCCCGGTTCTAGGCTGTAGTCATCAGCTCCCACCCTGCCAGCGGAGACGGTCGTTCACCATGAGCCAGAGCCCACCACCCGGCCCCTACGAGGGCTACTCGTCCTATCCCGGCGACGCCTCCCCCGGGGGCCCCACCCCGGGCACGGCGCTGAGCCCGGCCGAGGAGCGGCAGTGGGGCATGCTCGCCCACCTGATCACCTTGGCCGCCTGGGTGCTCAGCAGCGGTTTCCTCGGCTTCGTCGGGGCGCTCGTGGTCTACCTGCTCTACAAGGACCGCAGTGCCTTCGTGCGCCGTCACGCCGCCAACGCGCTCAACGTCCAGATCATCGTGGGGATCGGACTGCTGATCTCGCTGCCGTTGATGTTCGTGCTGATCGGCTTCCTGACGGCGGCCGTCGTCGGCGTGTTCGGGCTCGTGGTGCACATCCTCGGGGCGGTCAAGGCCAACGCCGGCGAGTCCTGGGACCCGCCGCTCACCCCGCGCTTCGTGCGCTGAGCCGCTCCGCCGCCCACCACCCCCGCCGTAGGCTCGGAGCATGACGCAACTGCGCCTCGCCCTGGCCCAGGTGAACCCGACCGTCGGCGACCTCGCCGGGAACACCGCCCTGGTGCGGGCCTGGACCCGCCGGGCCGCCGAGGCCGGGGCCCACCTGGTGGCCTTTCCCGAGATGGTGCTGACCGGCTACCCGGTCGAGGACCTCGCCCTGCGCACGTCGTTCGTCGACGCCAGTCGTGCCGCAGTCGAGCAGTTGGCCGCCGACCTGGACGCCGATGGGCTGGGCGAGCTGCCGGTCGTGGTCGGCTACCTCGACCGGGTCGACCGCGACGGTGACGGTCACGGCGAGAACGTGGCGCCCGCCGTCCGGGTCGGGGTACCCAAGGGTGAGCCGCAGAACTGCGCTGCGATCTGCGTCGGGGGCGCGGTGGTGGCTCGCTACGCCAAGCACCACCTGCCCAACTACGGCGTCTTCGACGAGTTCCGGATCTTCGTGCCCGGGCGTGACCTGACCGTGGCGCGGGTGCGCGGCGTCGACGTGGCGATCGCCATCTGCGAGGACCTGTGGCAGGAGGGCGGCCCGGTGGCGCTCACCCGCGCGGCCGGCGCCGAGCTCCTGCTGGTGCTCAACGGCTCGCCCTACGAGCGCGACAAGGACGACGTGCGTCGCGAGTTGGTCACCCGCCGCGCCGCACAGGCGGGGTGCGCCCTGGCCTACGTGAACATGGTCGGGGGCCAGGACGACCTGGTCTTCGACGGCGACTCGATCGTGGTCTCGGCCGGTGGTGAGGTGCTGGCCCGTGCCCCACAGTTCGACGAGCACCTGCTCGTGGTCGACCTCGACCTGCCGGCGGACTCCGGGCACGCGGCACCCGCGGTGGTGGACGGCGTCCGGCACGTCACGATCAGCGAGGACGCCGTCGCGCCCTACTCCCCCGACCCGATGCTGCGACCCCCGGCCACCTTCGCCGTCGACCGCGAGGGTGACGCCGAGGTGTACCGGGCCCTGGTGGTCGGCCTGCGGGACTACGTGCGCAAGAACGGGTTCCGCTCGGTGGTGCTCGGGCTGTCGGGTGGCATCGACTCGACCCTGGTGGCCGCCATCGCCGCGGACGCGATCGGCGCGGAGAACGTCGTCGGGGTCTCGATGCCGAGCAGCTACTCGAGCGAGCACTCCAAGGACGACGCCGCCGACCTGGCGATGCGGCTGGGCCTGGACTACCGGGTGGTGCCGATCGCACCGATGGTCGAGACCTTCCTGAGCGCGCTGGGCCTGACCGGCCTGGCGGAGGAGAACCTGCAGGCCCGGGTGCGTGGCGTCGTCCTGATGGGGTTGTCGAACCAGGAGGGCCACCTCACGTTGACCACCGGCAACAAATCGGAGCTGGCCGTCGGGTACTCGACCATCTACGGCGATTCGGTGGGCGGGTACAACCCGGTCAAGGACGTGCCCAAGACCGATGTGTGGGCGTTGGCTCGCTGGCGCAACGCCGACGCCGTGGCCCGGGGCGAGAAGCCACCGATCCCCGAACCGTGCATCACCAAGGCGCCCTCGGCCGAACTGCGCCCGGGGCAGCTGGACCAGGACTCGCTGCCTCCCTACGACCTGTTGGACGCCGTCCTCGAGCGATACGTCGAGGGTGCCCACGGCCGCTCGGAACTGCTGGCCGACGGCTTCGAGCCGGCCACGATCGACGCTGTCGTCACCATGGTCGACCGCGCCGAGTGGAAGCGCCGCCAATCCGCCCCCGGCCCCAAGGTCTCGCCCATCGCCTTCGGCCGCGACCGCCGCCTACCCATCACCAGCCGCTGGCGCGAACACGAATCCTGACCCCGAACACCCACCCCCAACCTGCTCATGCTCCGCCGGTGACCGCCGATGCTCCGCCCACGACGTGAATCTGGGCGAAATGTCCGATCATGGCGAGTCACCAGCGGAGCATGAGCAGGTTTCGGACGCAACCTTTGGAGAAGGCATGAGTGAGAACGAGCAACCGAACCCCTACGGCGCGCGGGTGGTCGTGCCGGACGCCGCGGCCCCGGGAGCCGTGCCGCCACCGCGTCGGGTGCGGATCCACCACCTGCGCGAGATGAAGCAGCGCGGCGAGAAGTTCGCCATGCTCACCGCCTACGACCAGTACGCGGCGGCCGTGTTCGAGCAGGCCGGCATCCCGGTGTTGCTGGTGGGCGACTCGGCGGCCAACAACGTCTACGGCTACGAGACCACGGTGCCCATCACCGTCGACGAGATGGTGCCGCTGGTGCGCGCCGTCACCCGCAGCGCCCGGCACTGCCTGGTGGTCGCCGACCTGCCCTTCGGTTCCTACCAGGCCGGCCCGGACCAGGCGCTGGGCAGTTCGATGCGCATGATGAAAGAGGGCCTGGCCCACGCGGTCAAGCTCGAGGGCGGACGGCGCGTGGCGCCCAGCGTCGAGGCGATCGTCGGTGCCGGCATCCCCGTGATGTGCCACATCGGCTTCACTCCGCAGGCCGAGCACGGTCTGGGTGGTTACCGGGTGCAGGGCCGCGGCGAGGAGGCCGTCGATCGCATGGTCGCCGACGCCCTGGCGCTGCAAGAGGCCGGCGCGTTCGCGATCGTGCTCGAGATGGTGCCCAACGACGCTGCCGCCGCGGTCACCAAGGCCCTGCAGATCCCCACGATCGGCATCGGCGCCGGGCCGCACTGCGACGCCCAGGTGCTGGTCTGGCAGGACATGATGGGCCTGCGCACCGGCAAGGCGCCGCGGTTCGTCAAGCGGTACGCCGACCTGCACAACGTGATGCTGGACGCCGCGAAGGCCTATGCGGACGACGTCCGCGCCGGCACGTTCCCGGCCCCCGAACACTCCTTCGAGAGCTGAGGACCGCGGCCGAGGTCATTCCGTGATCTCGGCTCCGGCGCGCCGCCGTGGGTCGGTCAGGCGCCTTCGCCGTCCCCGTCGCCCCGCCAGCGCCGATCGTCTTCGTCCCACTTCTCGGTCCGCTCACGCGCCGATTGCAGCGCCCGGGAGGCCGCCTCGAAGGTGGGGTAGGGACCCATCAGGACCTCCCCGCGAGACTTGTTCTCCTCGGTCTCGACCTGACCGGTCGTGACGTTGAACCAGAACTGTGGCTGCTCCATGTCGGCACTCTAGGTGACCTGTCTCGCGGTCGTGACGATGCCGCCACCGCAGCGCCGAGCTGCGGTCACAATGGTGCCTCCATGAACGGGAGCGACGGATGCTCGACTGGCTACTCGGGGTAGCGGCAGGGCTTGCCCTCGTGGGCCTCGTCATCGGTGCCTCCCACCTGGTCACGCTCCGCCGCCGACACCGGGTCGCAGCCACCGGCACCCTTCGATGCGCCGCCGCGCTACGTGGTGCGACGGCGCCCTACCCGATCCGAGCGCAACGGGGTCGCCTCACAGTAAGCCGCGATCAGATCAGCTTCACGCTGCGCTCGGGTAGGCAGATCGATCTGTCCCACGTCGGACTACAGCTCACCCGGGTCCGGCTGGCCGGCACAGCCGAGACCAGCGATGACGACCTGTCCCGGATGCTGCTGTGCCAGGACGGCAACGGCACGCCCGTCGCATTGGCCGTGGGCGAAACGGACGCTCCCCTGCTCCGCGAGCTGTTGACGCGATCGGTGACCCAGGTGCGCCGCGGCCAGGTGAATGCGACCAGCGGGAGGCCGCGGCCGTGGCGGACCTGGCCTGCTGTCGTGACGATCCTGACTGCGGTGCCGCTCGCTGTTCTGGCCGGGCTGTTGCTCACCGGAACGATGTCCACCGCACAGGTCGTGGCCGGCGACGAGGGGTGCGAGGCGGTCTGGACAGATCCCTACCTCGGCGTCGAACGTCGTAGGGAATCCGGCTGCCTCGGGGGCCGGACGCAGACCACGGTGGTGACTCCGGCACCGGGGCTGCCGGACGTGCCGATCCGCCTGGACGCACTGCTCTTCGTCGGTTCGTTCCTCGGCGGCGGGCTGTTGCTGGCTCTGGCGGCGGTGCCCTGGCGGATGTGGGCCTGGCGCCGGGAGGACCCATTGCGCACCGCAGGGCTCCCCATCGATCCGCCCACCCAGCCGGTGCCGGCCCGGTCGCGTGCCGAGCCGCGACCGTGGGAGTCGAGAGATCTCACCTGGGCGGCGGCCACCGCCCGTGCCGAGGTTGACCGAGTTGTCGGGTGCGCGCCTCGCATCGGTGATCGGCTGCGCCGTTGGCGGGACCCGCTGAAGGCGAGCACGGTGTGGCTGATCCCGATCCTCTTGATCCTTGCCGGTTGGCCGGCCTTCACCGGGGCGATGACGGAGCTCATGCAGACCCGGCCCGCCGAGGCCACCGTGGTCTCGGTGCTCACCACGTACCCTCCGGCCCTGGAGGAGCTTCGCATCGGTTTCACCACCGAGTCCGGCGAGCAGGTCGAGACCAGCGTCGTCGTCCACGGCTGGTCCCGGGAACCCGCCGAGACCCTGGCCATCGAGTACGCCACCGCCCGGCCGCAGTGGGTTCGCGCGGCATCCCCGAACGCGGGTCACCGACTCTGGGCGGCAGCAGCCACGGTTCTGATCGGGGCAGCCCTCGGCGGGGCGGGTTTGGTCCTGAGCCAACTGATCCGCCCGGGCCGCGCAGCCCGTCGTGCCCGGCGGACCGGGCGGGCCACCACGGTGCGCCACGCACTGTTCGTCACCGATGCCGGCGAGGTTCGGGCGCTGCTCTTCGCCCAGACCGCGGCTGATGAGCACGACCGGCGTCCGATCGCCGTGCTCGACCTCGCCCCGACCGCAGTCGTGGCCGATCTGCCCCCGGTGGGCACCGGTGTGCTCCACGGCGGCCTGTCGTCGGACCGACCGGTGGTGTACGAGGCGGCCGGGTGTGAGGTCCTGGCCACCGAGCTCGCCCCGATCACCAGCCAGCACGACGTGACGGACCTCGTGGCCTACCTGAACGCCGAAGCGGAGCTCTACCAGACGGTGTGGTGATCGCCGCCGGTGATCCGTCGCGACGACGGCCGACCGGCCCCGGCCTAGAATCCCCCGCATGACCGCTGCGACCGGCGCCCGCCGTCCCCCGCTCACGCCGGGGGCGATCAGCCCGCTGCGCGCCGTCCCGGCCTCGATCACCCGGCCCCCGTATGTCGGCAAGAAACAGGCCGACCGTTTTGTCGGCTCGGAGGTCAAGGACGAACAGACCATCGCGGCGATGCGTCAGGCCGGCCGGATCGCGGCCCAGGCCATGGCTGCGGCCGCCGAGCACATCGCGCCGGGGGTGACCACCGACGAACTCGACCGCATCGGTCACGAGTTCCTGCTCGACCACGGCGCCTATCCCTCGACGCTGGGCTACCCCGGCAACGGCACGGCGCCGCCGTACCCGAAGTCGTTGTGCACCAGCGTCAACGAGGTGATCTGCCACGGCATCCCGGATTCGACGGTGCTGGCCGACGGCGACATCGTCAACATCGACATCACGGCCTACCTGGTGGTCGACGGCCTCGGCGTACACGGTGACACCGACGCCACCTACCTGGTCGGCGAGGTCGACGAGGAGTCGCGACTGTTGGTCGAACGCACCCACGAGGCGATGATGCGCGGCATCAAGGCGATCGCGCCGGGGCGGCAGATCAACGTGATCGGCAAGGTGATCTCCTCCTATGCCAAGCGGTTCGGCTACGGCGTGGTGCGCGACTTCACCGGCCACGGCATCGGGACGGCGTTCCATTCCGGCCTGGTGATCCCGCACTACGACGCCGCGCCGTTGTTCGACACGGTGATCGAGCCGGGGATGACCTTCACCGTCGAGCCCATGCTCACCCTGGGCACGCACGACTGGGTCTGCTGGGACGACGGCTGGACCATCGTCACCAGGGACCAGCGCCGGACGGCGCAGTTCGAGCACACCATCCTGGTCACCGACACCGGCGCGGAGATCCTGACCCTGACCCTGACCTGACCTGACCTGACCCTGACCTGACCCACGGGACCCGCCCCGAGCGAGGTTGGAGACCAGAGCGGCTCGAGCCCTATCTAAACGCCGGACGGATGAGCAGAATACGCACCGTGAAGAAGGCGTCCCCATGGGTCCACCTGGTGCGGTGGGCCGTCGGGTTGACGGCCCTGTCGATGGTGGTCGTGCTCGGCGGCGCCACCGCGGTCTGGTACTTCGAACGAGACCATCCCGAGGCCAACCTTCGGGAGTGGCATGACTCTCTGTGGTGGGCGGTCGTCACCGTCTGCACCGTCGGCTACGGGGAACACTTCCCGGTGACCATCGGCGGCCGCATGATCGCCGTCCTGGTGATGATGACCGGGATCGCCATCATCGGTGCCGTCGCCGCGATGGTCGCCTTCGGCTTCGGCTATCGCTTCGCAGCCCGACTCGAAGAGGCAGTGCGGCACGTCGAGAGCCAGCAGACCAGTGAGATCGAGATGCTGCAGGCGGCGCGCGATCGGGGCCCGCACGCCGCGGGAGCCGGCCGGCCTGCAGGAGGTGCTGGTCAGCGTGCCCGACTCGGACTGTGCCGCCTCGCTGACCTGGTTGCTGGCCCGGCTGGGCTGGCACCCGGCCGCGGACGACGCCGGCATGGGCTGGGCGCAGGGCGGCACTCGGATGCGCCTGGCGATCAGACCCTGGACGACGCCGGTCGGCGTCCAGGGCCGGCTCACCTTCGGCGCCGGCCGCCAGGACCGGCTGGCACGGATCGCCCGCGAGGCGCTGAGGCACGGATTCCACCGCATCGAGAACCCGGCCCCGACGAGCAGCGTGCCGACGTTGGAGCTGGCGGCCGCCGTGCCGGAACGGGTGGTGCTGCGCACCGCGTCCGGGTTCGAGGTGGCCCTGGTGGCCTCCTGAGAGCCGGCGCGACTGCCCTCGACGGGCAGGCCTCTATAGGGTTGCCCAGCGAACGGACGACGGAAGGGACCGGGGCGGCATGGCCACGAGTGCGGCAGGACGCCGGGTGACCCGCGGTGTGGGTTTCGGGATCGACATCGGCGGGTCGGGTATCAAGGGTGCTCCCGTGGACCTGGCCGCCGGTACGTTCCGGGAGGACCGGCTACGGATCCCGACCCCTCAGCCGTCCACCCCGGCCGCGGTGGCGGACACCGTGAGCACGCTCGTGAGCCACTTCGCCGATCGCGCGGGAAGCCTGCCCATCGGCGTCACCTTCCCCGCCGTGATCCAGCACGGTGTGGCCCGCACGGCGGCGAACGTGGACGGGGCCTGGGTCGACACCGACGTCGACGCGCTGCTGACCGAACGCCTCGGCCGGCCGGTCGTCGTCCTGAACGACGCGGACGCCGCCGGGTTGGCGGAGACCCGGTACGGAGCCGCCAAGGGCGTCAAGGGCGTGGTGATCGTGGTCACGCTGGGTACCGGAATCGGCAGCGCTCTGATCTGCGACGGCGAACTGGTGCCGAACACCGAGATGGGCCACATCGAGGTCGACGGCTTCGACGCCGAGTCCCGGGCTGCCGACAGCGCCCGCCAGCGCGAGGAACTGTCGTGGGTGAAATGGGCCAAGCGGCTGCAGCGCTACTTCACCGCGGTCGAGAACCTGTTCTGGCCCGACCTGATCGTGGTCGGCGGCGGGGTGAGCAAGAAGTCGGACAAATTCCTGCCGCTGCTGAACCTGCGGACCCCGATCGTGCCGGCCAGCCTGCTCAACGACGGGGGCATCGTCGGTGCGGCCCTGTACGCCGCCGAGCACGGCTAGGCCCGACTGAGCCCGGCTGAACAGGTCTCGGCTGAACAGGTCTCGGCTCGACGGACTCAGCTGAAGTAGTCGTCGATGTCGTCGGCCTCCGACAGGGCGGCGCTGTTGGCGGCCACGGTCTGGAAGTAGGTCATCGCCCCGTCGCGTCCGAACGCGGTGCTCGCGGTACTGGCTGCCAGCGAGGCCAGCGCCGTCACGAAGGCCAGGCGCGCGTACTCGTCCTCGCTGGCCTCGGTCAGCACCACCTGCATGGCCTCGGCGTCCCCGACCATCTGAAACCGGGCGAACGCTGCGGCACGCTGGTTGGCCCGCGCCGCCTGGCGCCGTTCCAGGGTCGACATGTCGTTCTCCCGCTCTGTGGCCTGCTGCATGAGTTCTCTGGCGTGAGTCCTCGACGACTCACGGCATCAGATCGTCGGGCGGGCGGCAAGCGGTTCCCTCCGGCAGCCACCCACACGGCCCAGGTGCCACCGCGACAGGCTGGGCATTGCATGACTCTGCGTCACGATGTCTCACCGCTCGATCGCTGCTGCCAGCACTGGACAGAAGCCCGACACCCGCTCACCAACTCGGCGAGTTGGTCTGCGCGACAGGCAGATCACAGGTACTTTAGGTGTCAACGGCCTCGCGTGATTCTCCCCCCGTAATCACGCGGGGCCGCCTCATGTCCCGGGCCTGACTACAGGATGTGATCACGCCGGGATGTGATCACGCCGGCGCGGGTCAGCCGGGCCGATTCCACGGCTTGTCCGAGTCCTTCGACAACTGGTCGAGCACCAGGCGCCGCACGTAGCGATCTGCCGCCTCCAGTGATCCGAACGCCTCGACCATGGCGTCGAGAATCTGCTGCCGATCCGCCGCGAGCCGCGTCCGTGCGTGGGTCACCGACACGAACG
The DNA here is from genome assembly GCA_016713225.1 of Kineosporiaceae bacterium. Classification (NCBI taxonomy): domain Bacteria; kingdom Bacillati; phylum Actinomycetota; class Actinomycetes; order Kineosporiales; family Kineosporiaceae; species Kineosporiaceae bacterium. Next base: position 292,016 of record JADJPO010000005.1, on the reverse strand, counting down.
TCTCCTCGAAGGTGCGGGCCAGGAACCCGAGGTCGTACACCGATCCGTTCGCCTCCCACACCTCGATCTCGGCCTTGGTGGTGAACGCACAGAGCAGTTCCCACAGGCACCACAGGCGTGTGAACGGCACGGGATTGATGAGCGGCAACGCAACCCGCCCGATATGGCGGATCACGGTCCGCATGTCGTCGGCGATCGCCTCCGGGCGGTGCTGGTTGTAGCAGACGAGATCGAGCCACACGAAGGTCGCCGGCCCGTGAGATCGATACGGACCCGACAGGGCATAGAGCGAGGTGAAGGCACTGCCACCGATGAGAGGGTTCGCCCACGCATGCGAGACGAACAGGTCAGGGAGCCCGCGATGCTCCTCTGGCACCCGCGCATACAGTGGCCCCTGGGCACACCTGGTCATCGGGCGCACGACGTCGAACGCCACGATCTCGCCGTCGAGGTCGCCGGTGGCCTGTGGGGGCAGCGCCTCGGGCCACGGGACCGAATCGAAGTGAATGCTCGCGCGGCGCTGGGACTCATGGCGGTCGACGATCAGCCGCCGCTGCGCGTCGACCTCTTTCAGAAAGCCGATGAGCCAGCCGAGACGTACGCCCCGCTCGTGCAGCGGGGGTGACGCGCCGCGCTCCGGATCGTCCGGCTGCATGCCGGTGGCGGCAGCGATCGCGGCCAGGTCGAGATTCAGGTCCATGGTGCGGCTTCACGGTCGATGCGCCCGGGACATGGCGACATCGTCGGGCATTCACCCGGGCACAGGAAGAGACTGCGCGACCGAATACCCCTCTCCTGAGGTGACGTTCGCGTCACTGGTGAGCGGACGAGCCGGACTGTAAGCCGGATTCTGTATCCGCCGGTTGCCCGGCGGATGGCGACCATCCATCTACGAACACCGTTGCCGGTGCCCTCCTGCGGCCTACCCGGAAGCTCGGGCGGGCCGCCCTCGAACGCTTCCTGTCTGGCCTTGCTCCGGGTGGGGTTTACCGAGCCGCGACGGTCACCCGCCACGCTGGTGGTCTCTTACACCACCGTTTCACCCTTACCGGCGCCGACCCCGAGAGGTCGAACCGGCGGTCTGTTCTCTGTGGCACTGTCCCGCGGGTCACCCCGGGTGGGTGTTACCCACCACCCTGCCCTGTGGAGTCCGGACTTTCCTCGGCGAGCCCTCCCCCGACCAGCGGGATCGTGCTCGACGCGGCCGCCCGTCCGGCTCGTCCGAGGCCAGCGTACCCATATCGAGAAGCTCCCCCGGACGTCGACAGCGAGTTGACTCACGTCGAATGCCCGCGTGGGTGGGGTCGTTGACTCATCGGTGGATGCCCGCGTGGGTCAGGCTCGCTCGATGGGGTTGACCATGGTGCAGCGCAGGGCGGTGCTGGCCTCGCAGGTGGCGGCGTGGCCGAAGGCCACCAAGGTCGAGAAGTCGGCCATCCTTGATCATCTGGTGGCGGTCAACGGGTGGCATCGTGACCACGCCCGCAAGATGATCCGGGCCGCGGTCGCCGGGCGAGCGATGGGCGTGACCCGGGCGAAACGGGCACCGGTGTACACCTACGACGAGGCAGCGATCACGGCGTTGGCGACGTGCTGGGCAGTGCTGGACGGCCCGACCGGTAAACGGCTGCAACCCGCTGATGGCGCTTAATGATCTTGGCCAGAGTTGCTCGTCGATTTTCCCCACCTGGGTGGCGTGGTCAGCGTAGTGGTGTGCGGGTGCCGGTGGCGGTTCGGCGGAGGGTGTCTGCTCTGGCGTGGTGGTCGCGCAGGCGGTAGGAGTCGCCGTCGAGGGTGAGGACGACGGATCTGTGGAGGAGCCGGTCGAGCATGGCGGCGGCGACGGTGGTGTCGCCGAGGACTTCTCCCCAGGATCCGACCCCGCGGTTTGTGGTGATCACGATGCTGGTCTTCAAGTAGCGCTGGGAGACGACCTGGAACAGGGCGGAGGCGGCTTCGGCGGGCAGTGGGAGGTAGCCCAGTTCGTCGCACTATGCGGACATCCGCATAGATCGACCTATACCGACCCCGTGACTATGCCGAGGACAGGGTCCGGGGTCGTTCCTGGAGCGCGGGTCCGGGCATGGAGTCCTCGGCATAGTCACAGGGCGGGGTTGATCTTCGAGGGAAGCAGAGTGCTTCTCGCAGGAGGTCACCGATGGGAACCGCGCGTCGCAAGTCTGGGGTGTTGGCGGCTGAGATCGAGCCGTATCGACAGTGGCTGCTCGAGCAGGGGTTCAGGCCCGGCACCGTCCGGACGCTGTTGCGCAATCTGTCGCAGCTTGGCGTCTGGCTGCAGCAGCGTGAGATGACGGGCGCGACCATCGACGCCGCGTTGGTGGATGAGGTGTTCGCGCAGCGACGGGCGTTGGGTCGACGAGGCGTTCCCGGGCGGCTCGGGACAGGTAGGTTGCTGGCGTTCCTGGACGAGCGCGGCCTGCTCGCACCGGCGCCGCAAGAGCAGCCCACGGCGCTTGACCTGCTGCTGGTGGAGTTCCGGCAGCGGCTGTTCCAGGAACGCAACCTGTCGGCGAGCACAGTCCTTCGCTATGAGAGGACCGCTCGGCGGTTCCTGTCGGAGCAGGCCCTGCGCGAGGGAGTACTTCGGGTCGGCGATCTGACCGGCGCGGACGTGAACGCGTTCCTGCTGCGGGAGTGCTCGCGGGTCTCGGCCGGGTCGGCGAAGGGCCGCGTCGCGGAGCTTCGGTCACTGCTGCGCTTCTGCTATCTGCGCCAGCTGCTCCCGATGCGATTGGGTGCCGCGGTGCCGCCAGTTGGGGGCTGGCGTCTGGCGTCCATCCCGGTGATCGTCAGCGCGGCCGACGTCGCAGCGGTGATCGACAGCTGCGACGTAAGCACACTGCAAGGTCGCCGGAACCGGGCGATCATGCTGTTGGTCGCACGGCTCGGGCTGCGCTCGATCGAGGTCGCCCGGCTCGAACTCGATGACATCGACTGGCGCCGCGGTGAGCTGACGGTGCGTGGCAAGGCCCGCCGCCAGGACAAGCTTCCCCTGCCCAGCGAGGTCGGTGAAGCCCTCAGCGCCTACCTCGTCGAGCGTGGCCAGGTCGAGGGCTCGCGGCGTGTGTTCTTCACCTGCCGCGCGCCGCGCCGGCCGATCCGCCCGGACCTGGTCAACGACGTCGTGGAGCGGGCCTGTCTGGCCGCCGGCATCAGGCGGTTCGGGCCGCACCGGATGCGGCATGCGCTGGCTGGTGAGCTACTCCGCAAGGGAGCGGGTCTGCGGGCGATTGGTCAGGTGCTGCGTCATCAGGACCTGGCCACCACTGCCCTCTACGCCAAGGTCGACCTGGACACGCTGCGTGGCATCGCGTTGCCCTGGCCAGGAGCCGACCGATGAACGGGCCGAAGAGCCGAGTGGAGAGCCCAATGGTGGAATCGGCGGTGAGTCCGCTGACCCAGGCACTTCGGGACTACCTGAGGTTGCGTCAGGGCTTGGGGCATCAGCTGGCCGACGCGGCGCGGCTGCTGCCCTCCTTCGTCGCGTTCCTGGAGGGTCTGTTCGAGCTTCGGTGTAACTGGCCTGATGGGTGGACCAGTGTGTCTGCCGGGAAGGTCCGATGATGACCGAGATGATCCAGGACGTGACTGACCTGGGACGAACGATCGACAAGACCCTCAGCAAGCCTGGCGAGGCCGAACGGGCGGCGATCCGGGAGATGGTGAAGTCGGCCACGGATCGTGGTCTGGCGTTGACCGGGCCGGATGGCTTGTTGAAGATCATGACGAAGACGGTGCTGGAGACCGCGCTCGATGAGGAGATGACGGCGCACCTGGGTTATGAGAAACATGCCGTCGAGGGCCGTGACGGCGGGAATTCCCGCGACGGTCGGCGGGTCAAGACGGTGCTCACCGACAATGTCGGTCCGGTCGAGATCGAGGTCCCGCGGGACCGGGCGGGCAGTTTCGAACCGGTGATCGTCGCGAAACGGCAGCGGCGCCTGGGTGATGTCGACGCGGTCGTGTTGTCGCTGTATTCGCGGGGGTTGACCACCGGTGAGATCAGCGCGCATTTCGCGGAGGTCTACGGCGCCAGTATCGCCAAGAGTGTCGTCTCGACGATCACCGAGCGGGTCATCGAGGAGATGACCGAGTGGTCGAGTCGGCCACTGGCCTCCCACTACGTGGCGGTGTTCGTGGACGCGATCGTGCGCCACGAGGCGCTGTGTTACCGAGTGGAGGTGGAAGACCTGCACCGCCTGGCCGTCGCAGCGGCTGGGTTGAAGCTGGAGGCAGCCTGATCCGGGGGACGCCGGTGAGGGTGGGAAGCAGCCTCGACAACGACGGGACGTGTCAGCACTGCCAGATGGCGCGGGTCCGGCTAGCGAGATGAGAGGGCGTACGAACAGGAACCAGCGTTGACGTCTCGTAAGCGACGAACCGGCTCGAATCTGGTGGATGTGGGCCGGGGTGCAGCGCACGACCGACCAGTGCGGTAGTGGTTGGTTGACTTCGGGTTCGGCTGATTGCGTCGGGTCCGGAGGCCACGGTGAAGGCCTGCGGCGTAGTCGTGGCGATGCTGTCGGGATAGCAGCTGGGCGCCAGACTCGTCGATCGGTACGCAGTGAACGTGGGAACCATTGGTGATCGCCCGGCTGCCGCGCGGCCAGCGTGGTGGTGGGCAGGTCCGTCGTCGGCTGATGGTCACCGGTGGGGCGGAGGTCTCGTAGTAGTCGGCGGCCGGGAGAGCCGGTCACAGGGCGAAGGGAGACCAGTGAGTCGGCAGGGAGGAGATTGGAATGCCAGGAGGGGCATCGGTGAACATCGGTGCGCCGGATCAGGTGTGGCCGTCCTTCGGTCAGGCCCGAGCCCGGGTACTGGGGATCCAGACCAAACTGCACCAGTGGGCGAGGAGTGATGCTCATCGCCGGTTTGATGACCTGTTCAACCTCGTGGCCGATCCCGCGTTCTTGATCGTGGCGTGGGATCGGGTGCGGGGCAACAAAGGAGCCCGGTCGGCGGGCGTGGACGGCCAGACGGCCTACTACGTCGAGACCGAACGGGGCACGACCGCGTTCCTCACCGAGGTGCGGGACGCGTTGCGGGCGGGCACGTTCCGTCCGTTGCCGGTCAAGGAGCGGATGATCCCGAAGCCAGGCACGCGTCAGCGGCGCCGGTTGGGGATCCCGACGGTGACCGACAGGGTCGTGCAGGCTTCCTTGAAGCTGGTGTTGGAGCCGATCTTCGAGGCGGACTTCCGCCCGTGTTCGCACGGGTTCCGCCCTGGCAGGCGTGCGCACGACGCGGTCGCCGAGGTGCGCCACTTCACGTCCAACCCACGCAACTACGAGTGGGTGGTGGAGGGCGACATCACGGCGTGCTTCGACGAGATCTCTCACCCGGCGCTGATGGAGCGGGTGCGGGACCGGATCGCGGACAAGCGGGTGCTGGCGCTGGTCAAGGCATTCCTGAAGGCGGGCATCCTCAGCCGGGACACCGGGCTGCGCCGAACGGACACCGGCACCCCGCAAGGCGGGATCCTCTCCCCGCTGTTGTCCAACATCGCCCTGAGCGTGCTCGATGAGCACTTCGACGCCCAGTGGCGCGGTTGGAGCCGATGGCAACGCGAGCAGCGCCGCAAGAAGGGACTCGGGACGTGGAGGTTCGTCCGGTACGCCGACGACTTCGTGATCCTGGTCCACGGCGATCGTTCGCACGCCGAGGCCCTGCGCGAGCAGGCAGCAGCGGTCTTGGCGCCGATGGGACTGCGCCTGTCGCAGGCCAAGACGTTGATCACGCATATCGACGAGGGACTGGACTTCCTGGGCTGGCGCATCCAACGCCACCGCCGCAAGGGAGACACCCGGCGGTTCGTCTACAACTACCCGTCGAAGAAGGCACTAGCCTCGATCACGGGCAAGGTCAAGACGATCTGTCGGCAGGACCTGAACCTGGACCTGGCCATCGTGCTGCACCAACTGAACTCGGTGCTGCGCGGCTGGACCACCTACTTCCGGCCCGGCGTGTCGTTCCAGACGTTCCGGTATCTGCGCGCCTTCATCTGGCGCCAGATCATGCACCGGCTGCGTCGGCGACACCGTCGGATCACCTGGAAGGAACTACGCCGCCGCTACTGCGACCGGCGCTGGTGGCCCAGACAAGGCGAGGTGATCCTGTTCAACCCCACCGACGCGGGCACCACCCGCTACCGGTACCGGGGTGCGCAGATCCCCTCGCCCTGGCCAACCGCAGCCTGAGCACCCCCCGAACCCACGGGGACCCGCGGAGAGCCGGATGCGGTGAGAGTCGCACGTCCGGTTCGGGAGGCGGGCCGCAGAAACGGACCGAGTCGTAAGACCGGCACCGCGCTGCGGCCCGACCTCACCACGTGAAGGTCCGTGACGGGCAGGTCGCCAACCGGCCCTTCTACGCCGCGATCGGGGTGGACCTGCGCGGCCGTCGGGATGTCCTGGGCCTGTGGGCCGGCACGCCCGGGCACGGGGAGTCGGCGAAGTTCTGGCTGGGCATCCTGACCGAGCTGAAGAACCGGGGCGTGGTCGACATCTTCTACCTGGTCTGTGACGGCCTGAAAGGCATGCCCGACTCGGTGGGGGTCGTCTTCCCCGACACGGTCGTGCAGACCTGCATCATCCATTTGATCCGGAACACGTTCAAGTACGCCTCCAAACGGTACTGGGGTGAACTGGCCAAGGACGTCAAGGACATCTACACCGCCCCGAACGCGAAAGCAGCGTGGGCGGCGTTCGAGTCCCTGGAGGAGAAATGGGGAAAGACATACCCCGCGATCCCGAAATTGTGGCGCAACGCGTGGGAACAATTCATTCCGTTTCTCGACTACGACATCGAGATCCGTCGGGTGTTGTGTTCCACGAACGCGATCGAGTCGCTGAATGCCCGCTACCGGCGGGCCGTGGATGCCAGGGGTCATTTCCCCAGCGAGAACGCTGCCCTGAAGACCCTGTACCTGACCACCCGCAGCCTGGACCCCAAGGGCACCGGACAACAGCGCTGGATGACCCGCTGGAAGCCCGTCCTGAACGTCCTGGCGATCGTCTTCGCCGACCGCATGCCCACCGCTAACCTCTAGATCAACAACCGCCGGTTACACCGTTGCCCGCACAGTCTCCATCGCCGCCGTCCAGGCCAGCCTGCTCGAGCTGGCCCGCCGCCGCGGCAGCATCCAACGCCGCGCCAAGGCCAACGCCGTCTACCTGTCCAAAACCAAGATCAAACCGCCCCAGGCCCCGCGGGCATCCACCGATGAGTCAACGACTCACCCCAAGCGGGCATCTTGACGTGAGTCACCAGGAACAGCGCGCCGATTCGGCCCGGACGGCGCGCCACATCCACGCACGACGATCTCCACGGCGGCCGAGAGCACCGTGAAGATCGCCGCGTAGGGAAACGGCTGCCCTAACGACCAGATCCACCCACACACAGCTCGCACCTGGCTACTAGGCGTGATCCCAACCTGAGCCTTGACGACCTCCTCAGGGCGCCAAGATGTACGACATCCCGGCGATGTCCTTCACCGTGCGCTGGTCCCAACGGCCCAGTCCAGCGGTGCCGTTCATCTCGAGGAATGTCACGTACAGACCGTCCGCGCGACGCTGCGTGGAGGTGACCCAGCCAACATGCCCGGCCCCAGCGTCAGCGCCGTACACGCGGGGCTGGAACACCACGATGGAGCGCGGTTGCGCATCGGCGACCACGGTCCACCCCTGGCGCCGCGCCGATGCGGCCCAATCCTTGGCATTGCCGGTGAGGGCCGGGTAGTAGCCGCGCCCTTGGTACCACTGGTAATACGCACCCCAGGTGCAGTTGCCGGCCGCTCCGCTGTTGAAGAAGCGCTTCACGCCGACAGCCCGTCCCGCCGTCGCGGGGACGGGAGCGTAGGTACAGGACGGTGCCACCGCCGCAGCGGTTCCCGTGTACACCCAGGCATCGCTCACGTAACCCGGACGGCCGCCATAGGTGGTGTGGTCCCACAGGTTGCTCGCTCCGTACGGCCCCGAGACCGTGGTTCCCCCTGCGGTGCAATCGATCACGATGTTGGTGTTGACCGGGATACAGCCCAGCAGCCCACTGCTGCCCGTGGGAGCGGACCGGAAGTTCAGGCACGGGCTCGCGATCACCCGACCGTTGCCGCTGGCCTGTGCCCCGGGCGCGACCCCGATCACCGCCGCTCCTGCCAGAAGCAGGGTGAGCAGTGATCGGGCGGTCGACGAGCGACCTACTGCACTGTTCGTCATCAGAATCCTCCATCGTGTGCTTCGTGGGGTTGTCCCGGCGTGCCGTTCGCTGTCGCCTCGAATGCCCCTCCCCTCCTGATCGGGGCCGAGAACTTGGTGAGGATCAGCAGACCGGCACGCCGAAGTCGGTGTTGTGCGTGTAGGGCAATCGCCCGGGGATATCCCCGTTCCAGAAGGTGTTGGCCACCGCGTAGTACTGGTTCGACCAGGGAAAACTGGCGATCCGGTACCACCAGCCGTCCGGATTGGCGCTGGCAATGGCCGGGGCATACACCCTGCAGCTGACCTGCACCGTCGACATCGCAGCGACGCGTGGTCCGGCGCCGGCGGCGTTTGTCGGGTTCAGGAACGTGGGCGACCCCAGCGAGCCCGATTGCTCCGAGTGGGCGGTGGCGGGGGCCGGCTGCGGCTTCGGTGCCGCGGGAGCAGATCCGCTCGCGGAGGAGGCGATCAGCGTGCGGACCACCGCGCCGACGGGCTGGGTGATGTTTGCGTGGGCACCGAGGTAGGCGGCGCCCACGTGCGTGGCAATGCCGGGGATCAGCCCGGTCGCGACCGATGCCAGGTGATCGCACACGACATCTCGCGCGGAACACACACTGTGAACGCGCGATCTGCCCCACGAGGGAAAGGGTGTGGTGCTCGACCTCGACACGCCACGATTGACGATGCCGATCCCCCGGGCAGCAGCGCTTGCCGTGCCATAGATGTTGACATTGTCATGCGGGATGTGGTCGCCGTCCGCCAGCAGGATCACGCCGTCGATCCGGGCCAGGATCGCGCTCTGCCCCTTGGCGGCGAGTCGTTGCACCACCCGGTGCATCACCATGGCGCCCTGCGAAAACCCGGCCAGCACGATCCGCTCGGACGGACAGGTGATCTTGCGCAGGGTCAGTTCACTGTAGGCGAGGTCGACGCCGAAGCCGAGGTTCGCCATGTACTGGTAGAGGCCGATCCCGAGCGGCTTGGCCAGGACGGCAACGTTGTTGGGGTCGTAGTCCAGGGCCTTCTCGGTCGTGGTTCGACGACCGGCGAGAGCGGTGGACACGCGGTCGAGCACATTGGCCACCTGGGTGCCGAGGCCACGGTGGTCGTTCGCCTTCTGCCCCGACCCCCTGGCCCCGAAGAGCAGCACCTGGCGACAATCCTTGGCCAAGGCCTGCGCCGGAGCGGTCACCGAGAGTCCAGAGCAGACGACCAGGACGACGCTCAGACAGGCCAGCGGAACCCCGCTCCAGCGCCCCAGGCGCCGGGCGCCCCTGTGGGTGTGAGGGAAGCCCGAGCCGAGGCTTCCCGACGATGCCCCTCGGATCTTCCGGTGACGGATCACGATGCGCCGTCCTCTCTGCCCGCTCACTCGGACCGATCGCGGCGTCCCGGCGACGCCTGGCTCATCTCATCTGTTCCGAACCACGCTCCGTGTCCGTCGATCGACCCTCAATCCGTCGAGATCGGACAGATAGCGTGAGGATCGGTGGCGCAACCGCACACCGGCGGCACCGATGGTTCGGGAGTGCACGATGGACAGGTCCGCAGAGGGCGTCGTGAACGAGTCGGCCATGCCCTCGTTCCTGCGTGCCCTGCTGCCTGCCATGCGTTCTCGCCCCCGAGCGAGGACCGGATCCGTCGCCGCGGAGCTGGATGTCGTCGGACGCCGGTACACGATCGGGATCCGCCTGCTCACCCTGCCCGTCACCGCTGTCGCCGCCCTCGTCAGCGCCTCGAACCCGGTGATGCACCAGCGAGTCGCCGCAACCTGGGTTGTCCTGACCGTCTGGACTATCGGCTACATGCTGCTTCTGTACCGATCTGCCCCCACGTGGGCAACTGGTGTTGACGCTTGCCTGCTGAGCGCTCTCGGCCTGGCGATTCCTGTTCTGGTGGCACCGGAGTGGCTCCAGAGCGGCAAGTCCTGGGCTGTACCCTTCCAGACCTTCGCGTGCGTCGGCTACCAATTCTCCGAACGCTGGCAACCCGCCGGTGCCGCAACGATCGCGGTCGGCGCCTCGGCGACCATCGGGACCGCGTGGGGCCTGCCCGCCGCCTCCGTCTCGGACGGTCTGGTGACAGCCGGTTGGACGATCATTGTCGGCGTGCTCGCGCGCATCCTGTGGCTTTCGCTCAGTTGGGCCGCCGGCAACGCCGACTCCGCCCTCACTGCGACCCAGGATGCCTTCCGCAACCGCACCGTCGCCGAACAGGTTCGGGCGGATCAGCAGGCGATCAACGCGGCGTTGCACGACACGGCTGCCTCGACACTTCTCATGGTGGGGGTTGGCGCGGCGGCGGCGATCCAAGAGGTCCTGCCCCAGCGCGCCGCGCGAGACCTTGCCGTCCTCGAAGCCTTGCACGAGCGGCGGCTCCCGCCTCAGGGCGACCTGGCTGCGCTGCTCCGCCAGGTGCTGGAGGTGAGCGGTCTCGACGTCCAGCTGAGAGGTCCGCACCATCTGCCGCTCGCTGCACTGCCCGCTCACACGCTCGCCGATGCAGCCGGAGAGGCCCTGCTCAACGTGTTACGTCATGCGGGAACCCGTTCGGCCCGAATAGATTTCGGTTATCTGTCGGACGTGGCGGCGCATCAGGTGCACGTGGTCATCCAAGACGACGGAGTCGGCTTCACCCGGTCGACGGTGCCGCCCACCCGGCGCGGCCTCACCGGGTCGATCGAAGGCAGGATGACAGCCATCGGCGGTTCTACCCACGTGGCCTCTACACCGGGCGAGGGCACCCGGGTCACCTTGACATGGCCCGCATGAGCGCCACACCCTTCGCCGGGGACCTGTTCCTCGACCCTGCCGTCGCCGATCCCGCCGGCCTGGCACAGACCCGCCACCGGTTGGTCCGCGGCCTGCGCTGGGCTTCCCTGCTGATCGCCACCACCGTTGTCCTGATTCCCGGCGGGATGGTGCGACATTGGTCCGACTATCAGGGCAGGGTCGGCTCTTGGGTCCAAGTGGCGTGTTGGTCGGCCATCAGCACGGTCATCTATCGAGAATGGTGGCTGATCCTGCGCCACCGCAGCTGGGGTCGGCTCAGCGGCTCGGCCGGGGCGATGGCGCTCGTGGCCTCATGCGTGGCGCAGGCCGCGATGCCGCCCGGCATGGTGGCCACTGCCGGGGACTGGACCTTCGGCACCCTGGGCTGGGTATTCGTCATCCTGTGCCTCAAGCGTCCGAGATCCCTGCTGTTGCTGCTCGGCGCCCACGAGGTGTTCTCCATCATGATCGTGGCCACTCGATCGCCGGCGCCGCGCGATTCGCTGCTCGATCTGCTCTGCGGGTCGATGGGTGCATTGGGTTACCCGCTCGCCATGGCCATCGCCGGCAGCCTCATGCGCTCGGTCGGGCAGCGCGCCCACGCCGCTGCCTGGCAGGCCGAACAAATCAGGACGGCCGAGGCAGCCTCGGAAGAGTTACACGCACAACGCCAGTGCCGCTTCGCTGGGCTCTACGAATCCGCTGCACCTCTGCTCCGTGGTCTGGCCAATGGCACACTCGACCCGTTCGACGAACGGCCGCAGCGGGCCTGCCGGATCGAAGCTGCCCGGATGCGTCGTTTGTTCGCCGAGACCGACGTCTCTGCGGATCCGTTGATGCACGAACTACGCCAGGGCGCCGACGTCGCCGAGCGGCACGGTGTCGAGGTGACGGTTCAGACCCTGGGCACCTGGTCACAACCACCTGTCGAGGTACGCCGGGCACTGCTCGATGCGCCGCTGGCAGCGCTCACGGCGGCACACACGCGTGCGAGGGTCACGGTGCTGGGCACTCACGCGGAGCTGGCCGTCGGCGTCGTGGCCGACGCCACTGAGCTCGACCTGCGAGCTGCCCGCTTCGCCCGCCATGATCGGGTGCAGCTGTTCGTCGTCGACGGCGACAATGACGAGGGCGACGACGAAGGTGGCGAGACGTGGGTGGAGGCCCGGTGGACGATCGCGTGATCACGACGGTGATGGTCGACGACCACGACGTCGTGGCGGCCGGGGTTCGGTTGTGGTGCCAAGAGGCCGAACCGCCCATCGAGTTCGTCGGATGGTCAGCCCGACTGGGAGTGGCGTGGACCGGCCCCGGGGCGGCGGCCGATGTGGTCATCCTCGACCTCTCCCTGAACGGTCCCGCCGTCGTCGACGGTACCCCCGACCTCGCTCCACTTCGCCAGCTCGTCGACAAGGACCGACGGGTGGTCGTCTTCACTCAGCACACCCGCGACGACATCGCCGTGGCGTGTATTCGGCTCGGAGCCATGGCCTACGTGACCAAGGCCGAAGGACGCGACTTCCTGGTCGAGGCCGTTCGACGCGCCGCCCAGGACAGAGCCACCACGCCACCCTCGCTGGGTGGAGCCCTCGCGGTGGACGACGACCCCTCACGTCCCAAACTCACCGACCGAGAGGTGGCCGCGCTCCGGGCCTGGTTCGGCTCGTCCTCGAAGACCAAGGCAGCCAAGCAACTGAACGTGTCACCGCGCACCGTGTGCACGTACGTCGACCGAGCCCGATTGCGCTATGCCCTGGTGGGGCGCCCGGCCAAGACCAAGAGCTCGCTGATCGCCCGGGCGCTGGAGGACGGTCTGATCACGCTGGACGAACTGCGTGACATGGAGGTCCAGGCCGGCGCCGACGATGGCCACCGCAACGGTGACGAGGGCTGAGCGGCAGAGATGCCCACTCGGCCCGGCTCCCTGCTGCTCCCCGACCCCCTCGTCGGTCCCGCTTTCGGGTCCTACGCCGCCAGCGACGTGCGCTGGCTGCTCACCGACCTGAGCGCGGTGGCCCTGGAGGCGCCCCAGCGCGATCGGGAACGAGCCATCCAGTCCGGGCGGGCACACTACTCGGAGTCCTTGCCCGTGGAGTTCAGACCGGACCAGGACTATGTCGTGCTCTTTCGAGAGTTGACGACTGCGTGGGCGCCCGGTGTCGCCGAAGCCGTGGGCATCCTGGGGGATCGCATCCTGGCCCACCGAACATCACAACCGGTCCTGGTCAGCCTGGCCCGGGCAGGAACCCCGCTCGGCATCCTGGCGCGACGTTGGTTCCGCATCCGACACGGGTTGGACGTCCCGCACCTGACCATGTCGATCATTCGGGACAAGGGTCTCGACCCGGTCGCGCTGCGGTGGCTCGCGGCGAACCATCGCCTCGACGACATCGTGTTCGTCGATGGGTGGACCGGCAAAGGGGCCATCACACGCCAATTGGCCACTTCGGTCCGCGAGGCGAACGCCCGGCCCGGCGCCACCGGCTCGCTCGACCCTCAGCTCGCCGTCGTCGCCGACCCGGGTCGATGCACAGCGCTACACGGCACCACGGACGACATCCTGATCCCCTCGGCCTGTCTGAACGCCACCGTCAGTGGACTCGTCTCGCGCACGGTCCACAACGCCTCGCTCGGCCCAGGGCAGTTTCACGGCGCCAAGTTCTACCGGGAGCTGACCCACCATGACCAGAGCACGTTCTTCCTGGATGCGGTCACGACCCAGCTCGCGCACGTTGTCGTCGGGCGCCGGGCCGAGCAGCTCGGTCCGGCGCCGGACTGGCGGGGCTGGGAGGCCGTGACCCGGATCGCCGAGCGAAGGGGGATGACCGACCTGAACCTGATCAAGCCTGGCATCGGCGAGACCACTCGGGTGCTGCTGCGCCGATCACCACACGAGGTGCTGCTGCGCTCGATCGATGACCCACGGGTCAGGCACCTGCGGCGACTCGCGGACACCCTCGGGGTGCACGTCACCGTCGATGAGCACTTGCCGTACGCCGCCGTCGGTCTCATTGCCCAGGTCCGCGGGTGATCGACGCCGTCACCGACCTCGACGGCACGTTGGTGTTCACCGCGGCCCAGGCCGAGCCCGGCCAGGTGGTGGTCGACCGCTACCCCAACGGGCGCATCGGCGTCCTCGACCGGCGCGCGGCAGAGGCGTTCGAATCGCTCACCGACGAGGGATGTCTCGCGGTCGTCACCACCCGCACCATCGTCCAATACACCCGGATGCAGCTGCCGGGGTCACCGCCTGCACTGGTCGACAATGGCTGGCGGTTCCTGCCCGCCGGTCGGGAACCCGACCCTGACTGGACAGCCATGGTCGATGCCGAAGTGGCAGCGACCAGTGCGCCCCTGGCCGAAGTGCTCGACCTGTTGGACGTCGCCCTGGCACACCTGCGCAGTCCCGTCTGCCAGCTGCGATCGGATCGCTTCGCCCAGATTTCCGTCGCCACAGGCGACCTGAGCGACTGGGTTGACCAGGCCTCCCGACTGATCGCCGATCGAGGATGGCGGCTGAGCCCCGAGGGACGACGGGCAACGCTGCTGCCACTGGTGGTCGACAAGGGCGAACTGTGGGATCGGGCCGCACAGCGCTTGGGGGTCGAGGCATTTCGGGCAGCCGGCGACTCCGGGTTGGACCTGGGGCTGCTGAGTCGGGCGCACGAGAGCCGCTCACCGGCCGGCTCCCTGCTCCACCGGGAACATCTGACCACCGAGCGCACGGCGCCGGCCGGCTGGGCCGTCACCGCCGCATCCGGGCCGGCCGGAGGCGCCGAGATCATGGCATGGTTCGCCGATCGAACAACCGGATGAACGAGTCGTCCGGGTCAGGCCGGTACGGGTCAGTTGGCGTTGAGACCGTAGTCCTTGATCACCGCAGCGAGGCCCCCCTGGTAGCCCTGCCCGACGGCGCGGAACTTCCAGTCGCCGTTCAGTCGGTAGAGCTCGCCGAACACCATCGAGGTCTCGGTGCTGTAGTCCTCGGCGAGGTCGTAGCGGAAGATCTCACGGTTGCTCGCGGCGTCGACCATACGAATGTAGGCACGCTGCACCTGGCCGAAGTTCTGTCGACGAACGTCGGCGTCGTAGATCGAGACGACGAATACGAGGCGCTGTGCCTCGGCGGGCAGCAGTCCCAGATCGACCCGGATCTCTTCGTCGTCCTGTGCCCCGTCCCCGCCCACGAGTTCGTCGCCCATGTGCTCGACAGCCAGGTTGGGCGACCTGAGGTTGCCGTAGAAGACAAACCACTGTTCGCTCAGGCATCGACCGTTGGCGTCGCAGACGATGACCGAGGCATCCAGGTCCGCGGTCGAGGTGCTGCGGGACTCCCAGCCCAGACCGGCAGCGACCCGGGCAAGCCCAGGTACCTCTTTGGCCAGGCTGATGCTGCCACCCTTGGTAAGGGAGATCGACACGACGTTTCCTCCTGTTTACCGGCGCTCTTTCGCTGATTGTCGCTGAAACAACTCCAGGAATGTCTCCCAAACGTCGTCAGACGACGTCCATGAGCAGCCTAGAGGTGGCGCGCATTGTTCGGGCCGATTCGGCCGCGGAGGACCACGAGCATCCGAGTGTGGTGAACATCACGTGGGCTCGGCAGAGGCCCTGCTCTTGCGATACTGCGTTGACTACATGCCGAACCCGACGGGACATGCCAGGAGGACCGTTGAATCGCGAGCCTGGGGCGGTGGCTCAAGCCCAGGCCTTGGCCGATCGGCTGCTCTCCCTCACGCCGCACTCGCCCGAAGCGAGCGAAGAGCTCGCCAGCCTCGAACACCTGGGACACACAGCCGTCGCGGCCTCGGCGCGGGCCGTGAGCGCCCTGGCCCGTCGTTTGTCCGCATCCAACTCCGCCGGCGCCCAGCAGGCTTTCCTCGACGTCGTGGCCGAGATACGGCGGGCCAGCGCCCACAGCCCCGCCCCATGGTGGTCACGCCTCGGACGCTCCGCCTCGAGCTCTCGCCCGCCCGACGCGGCCTCGTGGCGTCGGCTCGAAGAGCGGTTCGGAGTCGCCCACGCCGCATGGCGCGACGCATCCCTGGGCGACATCGCCGCGATCGACGTGGCGGCGTCCGAGCTGGGCTCTGTCCAAGAGTCGACGGCCCGCTACATCGTCGCCTGCGAGGTGTTGTTCGAGCGACTGACCGGACGCTGATGTCGCCGCGTCGAGCGTCCGACATCGGCTGCTCGAATTGCGCGTGCAGCAAGCGGCCCTCGCTCAGACGTTGCTGGCCTGCGAGACGTTGCGCCTCGGCACGACCGCCGTGAACGCCGAGCTGGCCACGGCCGAATCCGGGCTGCGGACGGCGCTGCGCACCGCGAGCCTGAATGCGACCATGGAAGACGTGGGACGCACGTTCGCCGCGCTGTTGCGCGATCTTGAGGCGTTGCGTCGTGCTCGCCAGAGCGTCCCCGGAGTGATGCCGGACGGTCCTCGATGAGCGGCATCCTCGGGCGGCTGCGCCGGATCATCGGACCCGAGGGCGAGGCACCGGCTCAGCCTCCCGGCGAGACGTTGGATGTACCCGCGCTGCGCCACGACGCCGAGTTGGCCCGCCGGCTCGTGGAGATGCACGGTGACGTCCTCCCACCGCGGGCCTCGGTGCTGGCCATGCTGCTCCTCGACCGGGTGGACCTGTTGCTCGCGGACGACGCCGGCTCAGAGGCTCGGATCCTTGTCTCCGGTCTGGTTCGCCGCCACCTAGGTGCACGGCCGCTTTCTCGAGGATCGGTATGCCCACCGCGACCTGGACCTGTGATGCGTGACCTGCCCTCGGGCGGCAACGCCGCCCTCACCCGAGAGAACCCCCACATGACGCAGCTGGTGATCTCCCTGGCCTGGGACGCCGGCAGTGACGCCACCTTGTCCGACGCCATCGTCCCGCTCACCCTGCTCTGCGACGGAACGGGAAGGGTGACATCCCAGCGAAGCGTCGTCTTCCACAACCAGATGCTCGACGACCAGCTCTCGGTCCGCGACCTGGAACATGCCCTGGGTTCGGATCAGGAGCAGGTCGTGATCGACATCGAACGGGTGCCGGACGAGGTCTCGCGAATCGTGTTCGCCCTGATCATCGACCCGAGTGCAGGCCGCAACCGCCACCTGGGGCAACTGCGTGGGTGTCGGATCCGCGCAGTTGACGACAGCAGGAGCGCGGTACTGGCCCAATCGGTGAATCTGGTCGGCGACCTCGGCCGCAACACCGCGGCGGTACTCGGCTGGCTCTACCGTGACCGCAGGTTCTGGAAGCTCAAGGTCCTCGGGCAGGGCTACGTCAAAGGACTGGCTGCCCTGGCCGACGACTTCGGTGTCACCTGGTGACGCTCTCCGACCTTCAGGCCCTCGGCCAACCGGCCCCGGAGTGGCTGCGTCGACGCACTCGCCCGCGACCGGCACCCGCCCCCGACCCGGAACCAACCCAACCGACGCCACGCGCAGGCCGGGTTGCCCCACCGGCAGCGCCTCCGACACCAGTGGGTCCGGTGGGTGCCACCTCGTCACTCGACCTGGACTGGCCGCCCCCCACGCAGCCCCTCGGTCCGGCCCCAGGCCGTCAACCGATCAGGCCGCACGAGCGCGCCGAGGTGCCGTCGCCACCCGGTCGTCTGACGAACGTGGGCACCAGGACCGACGCCCTGGCTCCCCTGGTCGACGGCATCCCGGTCGCAGGGGAGCACGAGATCCTGCTCGGGGCGTCCAACCCGGTTGTGCAACTGGACCGGGTGCGATCGGGGATCGGGACCTTGACGGTCTCGTGGCAGTCCGGTGGGAACCTCCTCGGGTGCTTCTGGGAATTCGCCGACCATCGCCAGGGCTGGATCGATACCTCAAACCCAGCTCGGGTCGAGCACGACCGGGCGATCCTGGCCACCATCAATCACGAAAAGTTGGTGTTGACGCTCCGGCACGTGTCGATGTGGCGCAGATTCATCCTCTACCGAGTGAACGGGCTCGACCGCGGCACCGACTCGACACTCCAGTTGGTGACGTCTTCGGGATTTCGGCTGCTTCTGCGCTCACCGGGTCTCGACTCACCCCCCGGGCTGGCCGTCGCACTCGCTCTCGGCCATGTTGTCAACGGGGCTTTGGTCCTGCGTAGCGCCCGCAACCTGCCTCCGATCCAGCCCGAACGCCTTGCCGTTGCTCATGCGTTCGGCCGCATCATCTGGTGATTACCACTTTTCCCGAGATCTGAGCAACGCTCGGTCTATGGTGATCGCGGCAGCATCGGGCTGCGGCGTAGATCACTCGAGAGGAAGTCGACCCATGGCCATCAGCCTGACCAAGGGTGGGAATGTTTCGTTGGAGAAGGCGGCTCCAGGCATGACACATGTCACGGTCGGCCTGGGTTGGAATCCCCGCACGACCGACGGCGCCCCCTTCGACCTCGACGCCAGTTGCCTGCTGCTCACCACCGAAGGCCGAGTCGGAAGCGATCGGGACTTCATCTTCTACAACAACACCCATGGCGGCGACGGTGCCATTCATCACACCGGCGACAACCGCACCGGTGATGGCGAGGGTGACGACGAGCAGATCAACGTGGACCTGCCCAGGATCCCCGGATGGGTCGACCGGGTCGTCTTCGTCGCCAGCATCGACAAGGCCGCCGAACGAGGACAGAACTTCGGCCAGGTCGGTGCCGCCTACATTCGCGTCTTCGATGCCGATGACCCTGCCAACGACGCGCGCGGCGCGCGGTTCGACCTCGGCGAAGAGGCCGCGACCGAGACCGCGCTCATTTTTGGTGAACTGTACCGTTACAACTCGGAATGGAAGTTCCGGGCCGTGGCCCAGGGATACACCAGCGGGTTGGCCGGCGTCCTGACAGATTTCGGTATCAGCGTCGCCTGATTTCGCACCCGCCTGCCGACCCAGGAGTTGTCATCGACACCCTCAGATTCTTCCGCTGGGACATGGCCGCGGCCGCGGTGTCGCTCGCGGTGGCCACTTGGTATGGCGGTGTCACTATCGCCGCAATCACTGGGATCCTGATTATCGTCGAGATCGTCTTCTCATTCGACAATGCCGCGGTAAATGCCAAGTATCTCGCCAAGCTCAGCGAGTCGTGGCAGAGGATATTCCTCACCGTAGGAGTCCTCATTGCCGTCTTCGGCATGCGACTGGTCTTTCCTTTCGTTGTCGTGTGCGTGGCGTGTGGGATCACTCCGGCTGAAGCCGGGCGACTGGTTCTTGAAAAGGGCGACCCGCACGTCCCCGGCACTTACGGCTATGTCTTGAACAGCGCCCACCCGGCCATTGCTGCCTTCGGTGGCATGTTCCTCTTCCTGCTCTTCCTCGATTTCTTGTTCGACAACGAACGGGATTCCACGTGGCTGGGCTGGATCGAGAAGCCGCTCATCCGTGCCGGTCGACTCGACACGATCGCGGCCGCCATCGCTCTGGTCACCCTGCTGACAGTCGCCAAGGTGCTGGCCGAACCAGGCAGCGCGGAAACGGTACTCATCGCCGGCGTCGCAGGCATCGCCACCTACCTGGCGGTCAACGGCCTCGCGTCGGCCATGGAAGAGCGCGAGGAGACACTGGACGAGGAGTTCAATGAGGTCGGCGGCGAGGGCTCCGGCGCCGTCAAGGGGTTGGTGGGCAGTGCGGCCTTCTCCTTGTTCCTGTTTCTCGAGGTCCTCGATGCATCGTTCTCGTTCGACGGCGTGATCGGTGCCTTTGCGATCACATCCGACCCGTTGGTCATCGCCCTCGGCCTCGGCGTAGGGGCGTTCTTCGTCCGCTCGATGACCGTCTACCTGGTTCGACGCGGCGCCCTCGCTGAATATCGCTATCTTGAGCATGGAGCACACTGGGCCATCGGCGCTCTCGCCGTCCTGCTCTTGATCACTTTGAAGGTTGAGATTCCCGACATGGTCATCGGCCTGGTCGGCATCGTGTTCATCTTCGCAGCGTGGCGCAGTTCGGTCAGCGCAAATCGCCATGACATGGCCGACGGCGTTGAATCCTCGGCGCACGGTATCTACACCTCCAGTTAGCTCTCAACCCCCCCTACTCCCACAATCTGCGACCGACCCTGATATTCGAGGAGCGCACGTATGTCGATCAATCTGAACAAGGGCCAGACCGTCAACCTGGCCAAGCCGAATGGGGGCGGTTTGACGCGCGTCCGCATGGGTCTCGGCTGGGATGCCATGACCGTGGTGAAGAAGTCGTTCTTCGGTGGCACCAAGAGCACCACCAAGAGCATCGACCTGGACGCGTCGGCCGTCTTGTGCGCGGGTGACTCGGTGGTCGACATCGTCTACTTCGGTCAACTCGCCAGCAAGGACGGATCCATCCACCACACGGGTGACAACCTCACCGGTGAAGGCGATGGCGACGACGAGTCGATCATCGTAGATCTACCCAGCGTCAATGCCACGGTGGACATCATCTTCTTCGTGGTCAACTCCTACAGCGGTGAGTCGTTCGCGGAGATCGAGAACGCCGTGGTTCGCGTCGTGGACAGCACCGCGGGAGACCAAGAGCTCGTTCGCTACAGCCTGACCGGCACCGGCCCGCACACCGCCATGGTGATGGCTAAGCTGACCCGGCAAGGGACAGGATGGTCGTTCACGGCGATCGGCCACCCGGGGCAGGGGCGGCGCCTGAACGAGGTCGTCGACCTGATCCGCACCGCGCGCCTCTGAAACGGATCCGAGGGAAATCGTCGCCAAGTCGCCGGTCAGGGGCGCCTGACGTCACGTGCGACGCTGCATTCCTGCTGCTCCGATTCTCCCGGGAACGGACAGATCAGTCTCGCCCAAGCGAGACGGTTCCGTGACAACCCGACGTGGATGACCCGCACCTGGTAAGAACAGTATTGCGCTTCGCCCACCGGCCAGTTGTGGTCCGGACTAGGAGGTTAGTCATGTCGTGGTCGGATTCCCAGCCGCCCAGCCAGGGCCTACCCCCTCAGTCGTCGAACGGATGGCCTTCGTCGAATCCGACGTGGCCCGGGAATCAGCCCACAGGACCCGCGCCGTGGCCCACATCGGGAGGTACTCCCCCGACGTCCGCGTGGCCAGGTTCCGGTGCCCCTGACTGGCCCGGCAACCAGGGCGGCGCGCCAGGTGGCTCGGCCCAGACGGCCAACTCACAGCAAACTGCACAGAGAGAGATCAGACCCGTCGGGACCGGTGACGTCATCGATGTCACCGACGATTCGCCAGGGGCACGCGCCGACGCAGGCGCACCCGGTGTCCGCAAAGCTCCAGGCCTCTGGCTGCTGGTCGCGTCCCTGCTCGTCGTCGCCTCGGTCGTATCTTTCCTCCTCACCCGGGGAGCGACCTTCGGGGCGATCGGCTGGGCGCTGGGTGGGCCGCTGGCGATCGGCGCCGTGGCGCTGTTCCTCGTCGCCGAGAGCAAGGCGCGCCAGGATGCCTGGTACGCCGGTAGCGACCTACTCAGCTGGGGTCGCCGCGTGGTGATCACCCTCGCCTTGGTCGCCGTTGGGCTCAATGCCTATCGCATCGCCTATGACCTGGCGCGTGGGATGTGGACATGAACCCTGTCGGACGCCGGCTGTGCGTGCTGTCGCTCGGCCTGATCGCCGGCCTCGGTGTAATGCCGTCCGCAACCGCCGCAACTGCCGTGCGGCCCGGCCAGGTGCAGCAGCTCAAGGCGGCAACCGTTACCGCCACCGGCGCGGTCACCGCCGCCCAGGGGTCCCAGTCTCCGGTTCAGCGGTTCGGTGCCTGCGTCAGCGGCGGCGGCACCGGGCAGGTCCTGCTGCTGATGGACCGGTCCGGATCGCTGAAGGAGACCGATCCTCAAGCCGTCCGTATCAGCGCGGCCAAGTATTTCGTCGAGGAACTCGATGCCGAGGTCAGCAAGCAGCCCGGCGCGAACATCCAGGTCGCCATCTCGGCCTTCGACACCACCTACCAACCGATCGTTGGCTGGCGGTCGGCCAAGGGCGCCAGCGGGGAGCTGGACGCCGCGCTGGAAGGCCTGCGGAGCCAGAACTCCGGTCTGGACACCGACTACTGGAATGCCTTGACGGGCGCTCGACGCGAGCTGTCCACCCAGATGAAGAGCGACACGACCTCATGCCCAATGATCGTGTGGTTCACCGATGGGGCGTACAGCGTCGAGCCCCGCGGCGGCCGTGACCAGGCTGCTCGGAAGGCTCTCGGCGACCCCAAGCCGTATGCCCGGGACAATCCGCTCAATACCAGAGCCGACGCCGACGCCGTGATGGCGGCAGGCAAGAAGGACCTGTGCCGAGCCGGTGGAGTAGCCGATCAGACCCGGTTGCAGGGCATCAGCACTGTGACCATCGGCCTGTCCCCGAAGAGCTCGCCTACTGACTTCACCTTTCTCGAAGGGCTCACCACCGGAACCAGTTGCGGCCAGGTCACCCAGCCGGTCCCGGGCCAGTTCTTCCCGGCCAAGAACCTGCGTGACCTGGTGTTCGCCTTCGGCAAGGCGCTCGGCCAGGGAGAAGTGGTCACTGGCCAGGTCTGCGAGGGAACCAGGACGTCCGCCGCGTGTACCCACGCCTTCGTTCTCGACGCCACGATCGGCTCGGTCCATGTGCTCGCTGACAGCGATGCGGTCAACCAGCGGTTGACCTTGTTGTCGCCGGCGCGCGACAGGCTCGACCTGAAGCCCAACGGCACCCTGCAGAAACAGTCCTTCGGTGGTGCCGAAGTGTCGTGGAAGTCCGTTGTGCCGCAGACCAAGGGCGCCGTCCAGACGATCTCACTCGACCTGTCGCGGACAACCCCGGATGGTCTGGTCGGTGAGTGGGGCCTAATCTTCAATGCCGACACCGCAGCAGGTACCTCGCGGACCAGCTTGCGGATCTTCGGTGACATCGAGCCGACGTGGCTCGATGCAGGCACCGCCGCGTTCACCGCAGGGACCAAGGCCGCCGCGACGTTCGGCGCCGCCCACATCGACGGGTCGGCGATCAAGGTCTCCGACCTGTCCGAGAGCACTCGGCTCTCGTGGTCGCTCGAGTCGGGTGGGAAGGTCATCGCGACGGGCGGCCCGCTGACGCCCGACCAGATGAGCGAGGCACAGAACATCAGCTTGGAGAAGGTCTCTGCCGGTCCGGCCACCATGCGCCTGACCCTCGACATCACGACTCAACAGTGGAAGTCCCGGCCGGGAACGAAGCTGGAACCGATCGTCAAGGACTTTCCGATCCAGATCAAGGCGCCGGCGAACTACCCCTCCGTTCCGGACCGGGTGGCCTTCGGCGAAGCCAACAGCCTCGACCCGGTGACAGCCCAGTTGCCTGTCAACGGCCAGGGATGTGCCTGGGTCGAGGGCGCCGCCACCTTCCAGAGCCTGCCGCAGGACGTGACCGGTGCGACCTTCGCGGCCTCTGCGGCATCGCGTGAGGCGTGTTCGGCAGGTCCGATCACCCTGACGCTCACCCCGCAGCAGCTCGGCAACGGCCTGGTCACCGGCAAGATCACGGTGAAGACCCTGCCGCCTGACTCCTCCGCCGCGCCGTCCAGTCAGGACGTCACCCTCACGATGGAGATGGTGCGACTCAACACCGCCACCCTGTGGTGGGTCCTGATCGGCGTGACCCTGCTCGGAGTTCTCATCCCGGTGGGCCTGCTCTACCTGGTCAAGAGCCTCACCGCCAAGATCTCGGGCGCCGACGTGGCCGCCGCAACTCTTCGCGGTCGGGTGAGCGGCGCCAGCGCCTTCACCGATGCCGGGGTCAGCGTGCAGTCGAACGACCTGCAGCGCGTCCCCCTGGAAGGCGGTGACCGCCGCACGGTGAACCTGGCCGGCGTGACCGTCCGAGCCAAGGCAGGACTGGGGTTGACCGAACCGGGGTACGCCGTCGTCGACTACGGCGGCCGGGTCGCCGGCGGTGGCAGCACGGCGGCGCGAACCAAGGCCGGAGCACGACTTCCCCTGGCCATTCAGGGCCACTGGAGCACGGCGCTCGACCAACAGGATCCACACCACGGCGATGTCGAGGTCACATTGTTCACCGACTCGGCGACTCGCTCATTGACAGATGTCTTGAACGACGTGCAAGCGAACCTGGCCAGCGTGGTCGAGAAGCTGCGCAGCTCGCTGCCCGTCGTTTCATCCGGTACCCCGGGAGCGGCACCAACGGATCCGTGGGACCAGGGCGGCAGTGCCCAGGTGCCGTCGCCGAATGCCGGGTGGCCGGCGGCCGGCACCGCACCGGGCTGGAACACGACCACGACTCCCGCGGCTGACCCATGGGCCACGCCGCCCGCTCCAGCACCCGGAGCGCCTGGCGCACCCGGAGCGCCCGGCACGCAGCCCCCACCAGCCAATCCCGGAGGTGTCTGGTGACGTGCCAGAAACCGTTCCCACACCGCTCGAAAGGCCACTGAGTCAATGCCGAAGTTCTTGATCGTCGGTTGTGGTGGGTCCGGTGGGATGACGGTACGCCTGCTGATGGACCAGCTGCAGGCCGACCTGCGTGACCAGGGAATCAGCAGACTCCCCGCCGCCTGGCAGTTCCTTCACGTCGACGTCCCGGTGGACCCCGACGACGGACCGCCGCCGCTGGGCAACATCAAGCAGCTCGGCGGACATCATGTCTCGTTCAGCAGCCCCACCAACACCTACACCGCGACCAGCCTCAACGTGGAGTCTCAGCTGGCGGCCAAGAACCACAGCGACTACTCGCCGCTGCTCGGCTGGGCACCGCGCGACCGTGCCGCTGCCAGCGGCGTCCCGGTCGTCGGTGGCGCCGGCCAGTTCCGGGCGATCGGTCGAATGCTCACCCTGCCGCGCCTGACGCAGTTGCGCGAGGCGTTGGTCGCGGCGCAGGCACGGGCCGTGGCGCCAGGCGCCTGGGGTGACCTCCCGCTCGAGGCGCAGTCCGGGGACGTCATCTACCCGATCGTGATCTCCTCGATGGCAGGCGGCTCCGGATCGTCGATGTTCCTGGATGTCTGCCGGCTGCTGGGCACCCTCACCGGGATCAACCCCGCCACCATCGGCTGCCTGGTGTACACCGCCGATGTGTTCGGGGAACTGCCCGAAGGGGCTCGCGCCAATGTCGAGGGAAACGCCCTGGCCTCGGTCGCCGAGGTGGTGGCATCGATCTCGCGGTTGGCCGAGGCCGACGACGCCCGCCTCCTGGGCGGCATGGGGATCACCGCGAACATGCACGGGGTACCGCCGTTCGCTCGCTTGATCCCGATCGGTCGAAAGATCGGTGGATCGGGAGCGATGTTCGGCGACGGGTCTGCGGTCGGCGTCTATCGCGGCATCGCCCGCGCCCTGGCCGGCGTCATGATGTCGGTGAGTGCCTCGCAGCAGTACGCCGCGTACACCATCGGCAACAACATTCCCCTGGCCACGGACTCCGACAACTTCGGTTGGGGGATCAGCGACGCCGACCTGCCCTTCGGGTCGTTGGGCTTCGCCAGCCTGAGTCTCGGCCGGGACCGGTACATGGACTACGCCGCTCAGCGCGTGGCGAAGCTGGGCGTCGATCACCTCGTGGAGGGTCACCGCGACCCGACGAGTGCCTTACCGAGCACGCAGCAACTGGCCCAGCTGATGGACAACCAATGGGGGGTCAGCCTGCAGGCGATGGGGCTCCCGGCTCCCTGTACCCACGTGCTGCAGTGGTTCCAGGCCGTGGCCTACCCACGAGCGCAGATGCAGTCGGCCGCGCGCGAGTCGACCAACCTGATCGCGGCCACCCTGGCCAACATCGGGCAGGCGCAGGCGGCATCCTGGCTGGCGGCGGCGAAGAATGCGGCCCAGTCGCTGCGTCCCGATGTCACCGCCCGACTGCAGCGAGCCGCCTACGGGTGGGCCGAGACCTGGGCGGGGCAGCTCGAGACCGCCGCCAAGACGGAGTTCGCCCGCGTCACCGCGGCGTTCGGCCTGCCCTACGCGCGTGAATTGATGTCCCGGGCACGCACCATCTGTGGCGCCGCCGGCGCCGAGCTGGCCGCTGCCGGCCAAGGCGCGAGCACGAGGGATCCGCTGCAGGTCGGTCCGGTTGTCGACACCCAGGCAGCGAGCCTGCGCAAGGAACACGTCGACTCTCACCACGCGCTGGGGACGCTGCTGATCCAGACCTACCAAAGCAGCTGCGAGACCCGGGTGCGCGACGAGGCCGCCGCGATCGGAGCTGCGGTCATGACCTCCTTCGCCAACGACGTCTTGGCGGCGCTCGCTACGGCCGCCAACGATGCCCTGGCGGCACTGGAGTACTCCCGAGCTCAGCAGGGCGGGGCCGGGGGGTTGGCTCAGCTGCACTCCACCGCGTACGCGGACTGGCCCGGTTCCGAGGAGATCCCGGACCCCCGCTGGGACGAGGCCCAGAACGAGGTCCTGCTGACCACCTCCAAGGACTTTCCGCAACAGTTCGTCGCCGATGTCACCGCCAGCGCGGGTACCTCCACCTTCACCGAGGGCATCGCCCGCCTCCGCAGCGAGGTGCTCTCCTGCCAGTGGGCCACCTCCGGCGCGGTGGTGAGCGAGGAGGTGCTGGCACAGGTCGGCCACTGGCGGGCCTCGGCGTTGCCTGTGATGGCTCAGACCAACCAGCCCGCGGCACCCGCCAAGCCGTCGTACCGGGTCAGGGTCGCAAGCACCGACGTGTTGGACCGCTCACGTCGCCGGTTGGAGTCCCCCGGCGATGTGTTCGCGCGCTTCGCGCACCAGAGCATCATCGAGTACCTGGACGATCCGGCCGTCTCGGACGTGGAGCGATTGCAGCGCCGAGAGCGCTTCGTCCGGGAGTTCCGCCGGGCCATGTCGCTGGCACAGCCGCTCGTGGGAGTCGACCCGCAGATGGTGCAGCGCCTGCACAGCAACGCATCCGGCGTCCAATACATCTACACTTTCAGCGAGATCCCATTCGGGGCGAATCACCCGGTCGCCACTGCCCTGACCACGCAGTTGAGCGGCGACCATTCGCTCGCCACCGCGACCCACGGCACGTTCCAACAGGCGCTGACGCAGGGTTCGACGGCGAGCCGGATCGGTCTGTTCGGCAGCTATGGCAAGTACAGCCCGCTCTGCTTCACCTCGCTGCTCGAACCGATCAAGCATCGATGGGCGAGCTCCACACCGCAGTTCCGCCGTTCCCTGTGGCAGTGGAAGCGCACCCGCCCGTTGCCCAGCGCCCTGGCCATGAGCCCGGAGGAGGCCATCCGGGTCGTCGCCGGCTGGTATCTCGGTCGGCTGCTGGGTCTGGTTCGTGGTGATGTCGGTGCGCCGAGCCAGGTCGCAACCCCCGATGGCTGGCTGACCTTCGGTGACCTGCTGGAGTCACCGGAGGTGGGGATCGCCTCACCTCTGGACGTGCTTCCGGCCGTGATGATGTCGCACGCCTGGGCAGTCATCCGGTGCGCTGGAGACCCGGGTCTGACACCGCTGAGGCCCTACGCAGCACTGCGCCGCCTGGTCGACTCCTCGGACACCAACCAGGCGGTCAACGTTCCCGAGTTCAGCGGCACCACCTTGCTGCGGCAGGCGATGTTCGGCGAGCCACTCACGCTGCCCACCTCGTACGGTGATGCCCGCCCCCTGCCCGCCGACCCGTCGACTCTGCTCACTCTGGGGCAGCAGGCCACCAGCCCCGTGGGTCCCGGCGCGTCGTCGTGGGACGCCGGCGGCCTTCAGCCATCCGCAGGGGCATTGCCACAGCCCGGGGCGGTCGGATCGCCTGAGTCGGTGCTCGCCGAGGTCCAGAAGTGGGTGGAGGACATGCGCCGGTACTTCTTCGGCGGCTCCGGACGCGTCGTCAAGGACTCCACCGGTGCCTACGTCTCGTCGATCAGGTCGGTGGAGGAACTCCAGCGAAGTCCCTTGCACGTCGAGATGGGCCCACTGGTCATGCAGGCCTGCGACCTGCTCGACGAAATGGCCACCTCGGCGTTCCGGCAGGGTCGGCCGAAGTACCCGGGGACTACGGAGGGCGCACCCCGTGTCTGATGTCGTCGTCGTCGCCGCCCGGCGGTCGCTGGCGGTCAAGCTCCTCTCCATGTTGCGCGACTGGAGCAGCCTCAACCTGGTCAATCCGGTCTACGTGGTCGACTTGGACTCGGTGCGTCCCGGCGATCCCCAGGTACCTGCGTTCGCCATCCAGGGCTCGGTCAATGGCGCCTGCGTCCTTCAGGAAGCGATCACCCGCACCGTCATTTCCTCGACCAAGGTGTGCGTGGTCAGCGCGGTGACCGACCCGGGCGAGATCGCTACGACCGCCCAGTGTGTGGGTATCGTCGAGTCGGTTCAGGCGTCGGTCCCGTCGGCACACCAATTGCGCGTGCACATCTTCGCCGGGGCGCCGGAGGACGATTGGGCCGACCGCCTCGCCCCCTTGATCGGCTGGCACAACCTGGTGATCTCGCCCGAGGACGCCGCCTCACCGGGCGTGGGCGCAGCGGCCTTGGTCCGCGACCCCGAGGACCCTCGATGGCTCACCCACGTGGTCGGCACCTGCTGCTCGCTGTTGGGGCTGTGGCGTGGACAGACCGACGCCGTCCTCGACCACCGACAGAGCCTGCCCGGGACGCAACTCCTGCCCGTGCGGGCCTACTCGCGGTCGCTGGCCGCGGAAGCTGTCGAGCAACAGGTGCAGGCCCGACTGGTCACGGTCGGCGTCCGGTACCCGGTGCCCCGGGTGGACACCTCGACGGCGCTGGTGGTTCAGGACGAATCGGCGGTGGCCGTCGCCATGGCCGACGCCTTGCTCGCCAAGCATCCGGAAGTACTGGCGCGGCAGCGAACGGTCCCACCGCGCAAGATCAAACCTCCGTTGGACTGGATCACGGCCCTGAAGTTGTTCTTCGGGTTCGTCTGGGACGCGCTGCGGAATGCTCCCCAGCGGCTGGCCGACCGGCTGTCGCACGAGGCACGTCGCAAGGTGGCTGCTGCCACCGAGAAGTTGCTCTTCGGAGGGGCCGACGCCGGCTTCACCGTGGTGGTCAAGGGCGTCAAACCCGATGGCTCGCTGGCCAGTTGGGGTGAGTTCGAGGCAGCCCTGGACCAGGTGATCATCCGCACCGCCCCGAACGCGCAGCTGGGAGTCCCCGCGGACACCTCGCAACTGTGGCGCGACTTTGTCGATGCTGGTATGACCCTGCTCGACGCCGGCCAGCGCAGCGCCGATCTCCTGCCGCGGTTCGTCGGCGCCCAGCGGGCCGTCATCTCGACCACGGAGCGGGTCGCCTCCAAGCAGGACGGCGACTTCGTCCTGCCCGACCATCTGGCGGCCTACCTTCCGGGATGGCGGATCGAGGTGGCCGACAGCATCGGGGCCGATCGTCTGCGGCAGAGGTTGGAGGAGCTCAAACAGACCAAGCCGAACCTTGCCCACGACCTGACCACCGAGCAGCATCGATTGGCACAGTGGAACGCCAAAGCGGCGGGTTCGTACGTCGGTCGGGTCGGCGGTCGGCTCGGCGATGCCTTCCGCGGCGTGGTCGCGGAGATCGAGCTGCTCCAGCAGCGGGTCGCCGCCCTACGCGCCCAGGCAGCCGCCACGGATGCCACAGTCGATCAGGCCAGCCTCGGGTCACGGCTGCGGTTGTTGACCCTCGCGATGGCCGGCGTCCTGACGGTCTTCGGCGTGCTCACCGGCATGCAGATGATCTCGGCCTGGCTCGGAGCGCTGCTCATGCTGCTCTCCGTGCTGGTGTGGATCGTCAGCGGCGTCACGAGCTTCCAGCGTCACCAGAGTCGCCTGTTCGCCATGATCCACCGGATGGAGCAGTCGGCATCCGACCTCGAGACCGCGGAACGACACCTGGCCGAGGCGCACGAAGACCTACGCACGATCACGCGCGCCTACCGGCACTACCTCGACTGGGCACGTGCCTTCGGGGCCTTCGTTCATGCCCCCCTCGGCTCCATGCCGGACACCCAGATCCGATCGTTGCACGTGGGTCAGGGGATGCCGCGCTCGGTGCGGATCGGTGCTGCGGTGGCCAACCCGGACGCCGTGGACGAAGTGAGCAATCTGTGGCGCCCGCGGTTGTTCGATGCAGGCTGGCTCGCAGATTGCTGGCAGGAGTTCCTGGCCGACGTTCCGAGCACCCTGGGTGATCTGCGCTACCAACTGGCGGCCGAACCCGCGCTGCTCGAAAAGGATCAGAACCTGGATGGCCAAGGATCGATCCTGCACCGATGGAGCCGCGCAGTGGCCGAGCGAGCACCGCACCGCAATACCTCGAATCGGTTCGTGGCCAAGGTTCAGCATCAGATCGAGGTCGACGAGTCCTCGCGGTCGAAACTGCTCGCGACGGTGCAAGTCGAGGATGCCGTCACCGGCGAACCCATGACGATCACTCACGAGAACTTCCTGGCTGGTCTCGACCACGACCACCGTGAGGCGTCGGGTGCGTTCCTGGACTCGATGTTCGCTGCCCACGCCGGCCAGGCGCGCATGATCGGTGACCAGCATCTGATCCAGCAGTCCCGTGGGCTGACGCAGGCCACCGTCCTGATCCAGTTCGGGACGGCAGCAACTGCGGATCAGTTCCGCCGCACGGCCCACGATGAGCGGCTCTGGCTGCCGGACCCGGAGGGGCCAGAGCCCGAGTCTCCCGGGTTCCCCCCGTTGCCCGGTGTGTGAGGAGACGCCATGCTCAGCTCGCTACTCCTCGCCCTGTCCCTGCTGTTCATCGTGAATGCGGCACTGTCCGCCGTGGCCGGCGCCGCCCTCGCTCGACGACGCGGCCTCGCCAGTTGGATCGGGCTGTTGTCCGGAGCCGCGGTGCCCTGGATCGGTCTGCTCCTACCGGCGCTGCTGGGCTCACGCCGACCCCCCAGTGCCAGGGCGTCCCGACGGCCGGTGTTGACCGGCTTCCTGCCCCTGTTGATCGGTGCGGTGTTGGTGTTCGCCTCACACTTCGTCGAGTGGGTGCGGCTCCGGGGGGCGGTCGAAACCTCTGCCGAGACCTTCAGCAAGTCGTTCAACGGCGGGCTAGGTGACACGGTGTTCGGCGCCGTCCTGCTCAGCGGTGGCACGCTGCTGGTGTTGGGGCTCGGATTGCTGCTGTGGATGCGACCCCTGATCGTCGCCGCTGTCGGCTTGGCCTGGGTGGCTGCGGGAGCCGCCTCGATGGTGATCCTGGCCGGCGCCGGTTCACTGCTCGTCCGGGCCACTTCTGGTGTGGCTGCACAGCTCACCGCAGGCCACGCGTCGGCCGACCTGGCCTTGGCCGCGGGGACCTGGGTTGCCGGCGCCGGCTCTGTCCTGATTGCTGTAGGGGCGCTCAGCATCGTCACCCGTGTCGGCGCGACCGGGTCACGATGGCAGAGCAAGGGTGGCGCCCGAGAGCTGGTTCCCTCCTCCGCCGCAGTCACCGAGGCAGTCGTGACCCTGCCACCGACACCCCAGCAGGCCACCGCCTCCGCGTGGCCGCCAATCGTGCCCGGGGCTCCAGACGATGGGACGTCAGGTGCCTCACCCTGGCCCACACCGGGCAGCGTGCCCTGGCCTGCACCGGGTAACGCTTCGACGCCCACACCGGGCAGCGCGCCGGCGCCGTGGACGCCGACCGGCGGCGACTCCGCACGTCCCACTCCACCATCGTGGCCCACGGCACCCTCATGGCCTCCCACCCCACCAACGACCACGGATGGGTGGTGACCCGGATTGAAGGACCTCGGCGAGCGACGCCGCGCGGTGAACGCATGGCAGGCGAGCCAGACTCCCCCGAACCGAATCCATCCCGACGACCTGGACCTGCGCGCGCTGCTAGGGCCCATCCCGGACGCGGCGGCGGCCCTGGTGCTCTGGCATGACGCCGACTCGGTGCTGCTGCGTTGGAGCGCACTGCATGAGCTACTCGCCGGATCGCCCGAGCAGGCCGACACCCGAGCGGCTCAAGTTCCATCTGTCGAGCCGGTCGAACCCATCGAGCCGGTCGACCCAGCCCGCGCCCGCAACGACCGGATACTCACCTGGTACGACGAGCACGAAGCCAGCCGACCCGAGGTTGCTGCGCTGGACCGGGTACGGCTGGCCAAATTGGCGCATGCCAGTGCCGAGGCAGCCTCCGCAGTTCGCAGCTATCTGGCCGCCACGGGTGCAGGATCCGTGAGCGAGGAACTAGCCGAGGAGATCTCCAGAGTCCTGACTGGTGACGCCCACCAACCGGAATCGGTCATCGCCACCACCGAACTCCCTGCCACGCCACCGACCGACGCAGCTCAGCAGCCGGACGTCTTCTTCGCCGACCCCGGCATCTTCGTCGAGTTCGACTGGGATCACTGGGTCGAGACGGCCGAGCCTGGCTCGATCAGGGTGACGACGACAGGAGACGGGCAGCTGCTCACCTGGCCGACCGTGACCGACCAACCCTGTGTGCTCTACCGAGTGGTGTCCTCGCCGCTGACCTGGGCGACGATGGCCCCGGACCTGGCCACGCTGGTAGGCGTCACGGACCGACCCATGGCCAGGACGACGTTGCGAGCGGAATCCGCCGTAGCCTACCTGTCCGTGTTCGCGCATGGGGGAACCGATCAGGCCAGCGCCCGGGCAGCCCAGCCTCGCCTGATCGCCACAGGCCAGATCGTCTGGCCACCAACGAATTTCCGCCTGCGGGAGGACGCCGCCCGGCACGTCACGGCCGTGTTCACCGTGCCACCTGGGGCACATGTCGAGGTCCAGCGCAGACTGGCCACAGAGCCGCCCGGATACAGCCCGGCACGGCGGCTGGCGGCTTCGGCGACGGTTGCGAACACCGGATTCATCGACCCGGCTCCGCCCCTGGCGGTCGACGTCGTCTACGCGGTCTATTCCTCCATCGAGCTTCCGGGGGGGCAGAACGAGTTCTCCGATCCTGTCGAACAGAGGATTCGAGTCGTGCCCGACCCGGCTCCCCTGCAACTCACCGTAACCGAGGCCGAGCCTGGCTTCTACGACCTGAGTTGGCCGACCCCCGGCTTCGGATCGGTCGAGGTCTACATGCGAGAAACAGCGTTGGAGCCCGGCTTCGCCGACGCCGTCCGGTCCCGAGGACAGCTGGAGCAGCAGGGCTTGACCGACGACTTCCGCGTGCTCTACCCGCCACTCACCGAGGGCGGTCGTGAGGTCATCCGTGGATGCGCCTCGGCCCGTAACCGAGTACGCACCTACTTCGTGCTGGCCCATGTGGTCGACGAGGAACGGATCGGAATCGGCTCTGCGGTGGCGAAGGTGTTCGTGCCGCCGCCCGGCTCGGCTGAGATCATCGAGCGGGTGGATTCGGAGATCGTCACCTTCGCCTGGCCCAAGGGCGTGGGCAAGGTCGAGGTCTTCCAGGGGCCGCGCGGACAGCTGGACCTCGACCCCGCCGCCAATGAGCCTCTGATGTCTTTGACCGAGGCCGACTACATGAACAAGGGCGGCCTGCACTTCGCGGACTCGTTGCCGCCTAACGGATGCTCGTTGCACCTCTATGGCGTGGTGTTCACCCCGGAACCGTTGAGGTCCGTCCCAGTCATCCTGGACTATCCCGGCATCATCCGGGTCGAATACCGTCTGGTCAGAGTGGGGCCGAACGGGAACGAGGTGCCACCGAACCAGCCGGCCGCCGGATTGCGGGTGGAGATTCGCAGCGATGAGATGCTGCAAAACGTGCAGATGTGCCTGGTGCAGCACCCGAACAGGTTGCCCCTTCACCCCCAAGACTCCGGGGCTCGACTGCTTGCGGCGCAAGCGGTATCGATCACTCGTGGGACGGTTGGCGTCGCGTTCACGGCTCCGCTCGGCGGGTCACCGGGCTGGGTCCGGCTCTTCGTCAGCTCGCTCGACGAGGCAGGCTCCATCGCCATCCTCGACCCAGATCCCACCTATCTGTACTACGCCCAGCAGGTGACTCACACGTGATCAACCAGCAGCTCACCTTCGCCGCCGCGGACAGAATCCCCGGTCGGAAAACCTCCGGCTGGGGCATCTGCCATCGCAGTGGCAACGTCAACCCCAACGTCGAGCGCACCCTGGAGGAGGGGGTTACCCTCTCGTTGCCCACCACGATGCCCGACTTCCCCACACCGGCCGAACTTGCCCATCGGCCGGTCCGGTTGCGCTACCGCCACTCCCGGGTGTTCAACTGCGGGCTGTTCTGGCGTTCGGTGGAGGCAGGTCGTGATCACACCAACCGACCCGGGAACGTGTTCACCCATGCCGCGGCGCTGCAGATCCCAGCACACACGCGTCCGGCGGACTACCACGCTTCGCCGGATTGGCTGGCACCCTTCAGGCCGGAGCAGGTCCGATCAGCGATTCCCGGTGATGGCCTGCGCACAGCCTCGGTCCGCGGCGCGGACAGCGTCTTCGGCTGGCTGCACGGTCGGGGGGCCGACACCAGGAGCAGCGTTCCCTGGATGATCGACGCCATGCTCGGTGTCATCGGGGCTGGCCATCCGATCGCGATAAAGGTGGCTCACACCGAAGACGCCTTGGGTTGGATCTCGCTGTTCGGCTTGGTGCTGCCGACCCGGATGGCCAAGGCCGTGGCCTTCTCGAGCTGGGAGGACGCCCAATCGCTCGAGGGCTGCCTCGCCGCGGGTCACGAGCTGATCGGGATTCTCGACCCAGTAGTCGCCACGCATCTGCCGGGCTCGGTGACCCTTCTGGATCCGACCTGGTCGGTGCGCCCGGTCGACGACGGTGAGCGTCGTTGGCCCGTGCCGCGCGCCCGAGCTGTGCCGGTGAGCAGCTGGTCCGATGTCGTAATGGACCTGATCTGGCTGGAACCCGTCATCGCCAAGTCCGTTCTGGCCCAACGCGATGAGGCCTTTGCCCAGCTTCGCTCACTCGAGGTCGACCACATGGTTGCGGCCCGAGTGGGGCTTCAGGTGGGGATGTTGTCGACCCGCGGCGCTGTGGTCGTGGACCGCCAGCACGCCCTGGAGGCGCTCAACCTGACATCCCTGCCCCACGAGGCATTGGACCTGCCCGTCATCGCTCCTTTGGCGACAGAGATGGGTCTGGGGCAACGGCCGCGGATGGATCCGGTTGTGTCCAGATCCAGCCCTCAGGACAGGCACCACGTTTCGGGGATGGCACCGGAACCCGACTGGTCGCCGTCATCCGGTGCCGTGCAGCAGGTTGACCTGACCCGGTCGGTGGCAACGCCCACGACCCCGCCACCATCGCCCAGCGCGGCCCAGGTCGACGTGGTGCAGCGTCCCAGCATCGAGGTCGATCTGGAGAAGACCGCACCGATGCCGCTGCTCGAGCCAGACGATGAGCCGGAACAGACGTCACCCGTGGTTCGCGATCTTCTGGACGACCAGCCCTACCCAACGCCGACCTCCGCTGTCCAGGCGGCCCTGGTGCTGTCCAGGCTGGGGAAGCTCGAGAGCATCGTGGCGCCCCGCTGGGAACTGAACCGTCTGACGAGTCTGCCCTGGCCGGGGCAACTGGCCCTGCTCTACCTCATTGCGCTGGACGACGACGTCCTGCTGACCGATATCGAGCTCGCCGCGATCCACGAGGCAGTGTCGCCCCATCCCGAGGCCGAGCGATCTGCCCCCGCGCTGATGCTGTTGGCGGCGCGTGCCGACGTCGCCCACCCACCGGCCGATCACGGACACGACCGGGCCGGTGCGCCGTGGTACCGGTTCCTCGGCGGATATTGCGAACAGCTCGACCGCTACGACCTGGACTTCTTGACCTTTTACATCGATCCCCTCACGCGTCGAGTGACCTATCCGGGCAAGGATGCCTACGCCTACTCGCGCCAGATCATTGCCTGGGCGGGATCCCCACCGACGCTGTCGACATGGTCGTTGACCTGTCGTACTCGTGAAAATCTGGCGGTCATCGTGGCGTCAGTTCTCGACCCCTCCTTCTCCGCGGATCACAGGAGCTAGCCATGGCCATCGCCCAACTGACCGATGGTGGCATCGTTCCGCCGAGCCGGCCCGGCCCGCTGCACATCTCGGCCACCGGCCCGGCAACAGTGCGCATCGACCTGGTCTCGGCCACCGGGGAACCGGTTCCCCCGGCGCAGCGGGTGTCCGATGGGGCGTTCATCGTTCAGCCGTCCTCGATCGCCCCGGGCTCTGATCTGACGGTCGTGGCCAGCCCGATCCTGGGCGGGCCTTTCCCCCCGGGAAGCATGGTGGGGTTGACCATCACTCATCCGTCGATGCCACTGGATGACCTGGTTCTGCGCGAACCCGTGGACGCCTCCGGGCGCAGCACCGTGCAGCTGGTGACGCTGTCGGTGGCAACCGGATCCCTCGTGCTCCGCGACGCCTTCCGGCACCGCGTCGACCGACCGACGGTCCAACTCGCTGCCCGTTCATGGCACGAGACGGGTGGTTACGCCTACCACGCCGCTCACGCCAAGGCAGCCTCGCCGACCGGCCCGTGGGCGATGGTCATCGACGGGTCGGCCACCATGCTGGCTCCGGATCGGCGGACCGAGGTCGGCCGACTGATCGAAGTGGTCTTCGGCATCGCCGCAGCCGCCCGAGACGGCGCGCCGAAGGCAGTGCTCCGCACCCGTCTGGGTCGTGCGGACGACATCACGGCGCGGCTGGACACCGAGCAGGTCGACTGGGTCACGGGGCTGGGCGACCGACCCAGCCCGTGGGCCGCCGTGCTCCCTGCGGTCAAGCAGGCCGCATCGGCCATCGACCACAACGGCCTGGTCGTCGTGGTTGTGGACGGCGTCCCGCTCGACGCCGTGGAGTTGGTGGCGTGGGCGTGGGCCGCCCCAGCCTCACTGACCCTGCAGATCACGGGCATCGGCCGCTCACCGTTCGAGGCATCCGCCACGCATCGGCCGATGTATTGGTGGGACAACGAGTTCGAGGCCTTGGCTGCTCTCCCGACCATGGGACGGCATACGCTGGTCACCGTGAGCACGGAGGCTGGCGCCGCCGCGGTGGCCAAGGAGATTGCCATGGGTATGTTCAGCGCCACGGTCCGGAACACATGAACTGTCCCAGCTGCGCCACGGACATCGAGCGGGCTGGCCCGTGCCCGGAATGCGCCTTCGAGATCCCGCCGGAGTGGGCCTTGTCTCTTCGCATGTCGATGGCGATGACCGGAGCTCAGACCGCAGGCAAGACGGTTCTCATCGGGGTCATGATGCGAACCTTCGAACACTTCCTGAACCACCGGCACCACACCGTCCTGAAGCCCTTGCACGACACTAGGGAACGGATGGACTTGACGTACCCCAAGATCTTCCTCACCGGGGAGCTGCCGGGCGGGACGCCACCGGTCCAACCCAAACCCCTGCTGTGGTCGTTCCAGCTCCGCGGGCGGCCGATCTGCCTGGCGCTCACGGACGCGGCCGGCGAGCAGTTCGAGCGACTCACCCCGGACGATCCAACCTTCGCCTATCTCGGAGCAGTCGACCTGCTGGTGTCGATTGTCGACCCGCTCAAGGTGCCAAGCATCGTCGCGGTACTCGCGGGTGCCGGCGGCAGTATCCCATCGCACGCCGGCAACGATGTCGACGTGCTACAGAAGGTTCTTGCCGCCCGCCTAGCGCACGCAAGGCCTGATCGGGCGCAGTATCTCGGTATCGCGCTGAGCAAGTTCGACGAGCTGCAGGCGCTGCGCAACCATCCTGACGTCAACTGGCGGACGATCATGAATCGACCGGGCGCTGCGATGCAGCGCGATCCCTCGTTCACTTCGCTCTTCGACGACCCTCGCGACAGCAGCCTTCTGCAGCACGAGCTGACCGGTTTGCTCGAACATCTTCACGGCGGCCTGCTCATGGCCCTGGCCGCCGACTCAGGAATGGCCCCTCGGCTGTTCGCGACCG
Organism: Kineosporiaceae bacterium; assembly: GCA_016713225.1. Taxonomy (NCBI): domain Bacteria; kingdom Bacillati; phylum Actinomycetota; class Actinomycetes; order Kineosporiales; family Kineosporiaceae; species Kineosporiaceae bacterium. Next base: position 254,308 of record JADJPO010000005.1, on the reverse strand, counting down.
CGGCCCTGGGGCACCGACCGACAGACCGGGTGCACCCGGCAGGTGTGAGTCCCTACCGAGTCCTCGACCTCATCAAGGCACTCTGGACCATCCACGGGATCACGTCGTGACGCATCACCTGGCCAAGGGCGGAAACTGCGTCCTCGCGGCCGCAGGCGAACCCGGCTTCGCCACGGCCGTGGGCATCACCTGGAATGACCCCGCTGCCGACCTCGACGTCGTGGCCTTACTGTGCGGCCCGGACAAACGAGTGCTGAGCGACGCCCATTTCCTGTTCTGGAACCAGCCGACCTGCCCACAGCATCAGGTCTTCTTGCGTTGGGTGAACCGCGGGGAGCCCGCGCCGAACGTCGACCGTGCTCAGGTGCTGTTCAACCTCGCTGACCTTGATCCTGCCATCGAGCACATCTACCTCGCCCTGTCGACGATTGCCGAGGACTGCGTGATTGCATCAGGGGGAGGATTCTCGGTCAGCGTGCACAACCTGACCCAGGGCGTCGAGCATGCTGCGTACCGAAGCGTGACGCAGTACGCCCGCGAGACCTGCGCGATATTCGCCGAGGTCTACCGCTACAAAGGCCAGTGGAAGCTGCGCATTCACGACGCGGGATACTCCGCTGGCCTGGCCGCCTTCGGTCAGGACTACGGCGTGAACATCGACTGAGATGATGCAGATACGGCAAGGGAGACTGGTCGCTCATCGTGCCGATGACCTGTATTCGGTTCTCCCCCAACCGACCACTCGCGCAAACGGGGCACGCCGGTTCGTCGAGGCGATGGGCGCGACACTGTACGTTCCCGCGAGCCGACCCGACCTGGTCAATGACCTGGTGCAGGCCCGACGACGCGGCACCACAAGCGTTGTCCTGGACCTCGAGGATGCCGTGGCCGACCGCGATCGATCGTCCGCCCGTGAACGCGTGATGCAGACCCTTCGTCTCATGGACGACGACGCCGCCCCGGGGCTGGGCTTGGCCGACGTGGCTGTCTTCGTCCGGCTGCGGGCGACCGACGACATCGATGAGTTTCTCCAGACGTGTGGTCGCACCATCCGACGATTGACCGGGATCGCTCTTCCCAAGGCGACCCCGGCGTCGATCGACGCGACCGCCGCTGCGCTGGCCGGGGCCGAACACCGCCACCGAGGCGCTCTGCTGTCGCTGATGCCCATCGTCGAGACGCGAGAGTTCGTGCAGGCCCACGTGCGACACCAGGCCATCAGCGGGCTCCGGCAAGCACTCGACCGCCACAGCGAACGTATCCTGTGTGTTCGATTCGGCAGCACAGACCTGGCTGGGCTTCACGGCGTCCGCCGGACGCCAGACGTCAATGCGCACGAGGTGCACTTCCTCTCAGCGACAATCGGTGACTTGGTGAGCATGCTCGGGGGCGAAGGCGGCTATTGCGTCAGCGGCGGGGTTTGGGAACATCTCGTACGCCACACCCGGGTGCTGCGCCCCCAACTGCGTCAGACCCCCTTCGTCGAGGGCGAGCACCTGACGCGGATCTCGTCGCGCCAGTCCTTGATCGGGGCCAACCTCGACGGTCTGATCCGCGAGGTACTCCTGGATCGGGCTAACGGGCTGACCGGCAAATCGGTGATTCACCCCGACCAGGCCCTGGTCGTCTCGGCGATGGGGATCGTCGACCACGCCGAGTACCTGGATGCGGTCGAGATCCTCAGCGACCGATCCGGCGGGGCGCAGGCATCGGTCAACGGTCAACGGATGATCGAGTGTCGGCCGCATGGGTTCTGGGCCAGATCAACCCTGGACCGAGCGGCAGCATGTGGTGTGTTGCGCCCCGACCGCACCTTCGCCGATGCGTTGGACATCCATTTTGCGGAGGCGGACGCGATGGCGGGAATGCCCGGATGATCGAGGGCCTCGGCGCGGTCGGCTGGACCGTGTCCCGCGTGGACATCGGCGTGCGCATGCGCCGTGCGCATCCCACGTTGCCGGACATCGGTCTCGGGCTGCGTGAGAATCCGCGCCGAGTACAGCTTATCGTCACCCCGCCGTTGGCCAAGCACGTGCCCGTTCCTCCGGCAAGAGCCCTCTCAGCAGCCGCCTCTCTGGCGTCGGCGGTTCGGGACGACAGCTGTGTGCCGATCGATCTGGTCGTCGGATTCGCGGAAACCGCAACGGGATTGGCCATTCTGGTGGCTCAGTCTCTGGCCGGCTCGGACCCGATGGACATCATCCACTCGACCCGAGTCCCTGTGTCTCGCCACCCGCACCCAGCTGCGCCGTGTCGTTCACCGAAGACCATTCGCATGCCGCGGACCATGAGCTGCAACCAGCCCAGGCAGGGTTCCTGACCGGACGTCGACACATCCTCCTGGTGGATGACGAGGTGACCTCCGGTCGCATGGTCGCCAACCTCGTGCGCGAGCTGGTGTCCGGCAATCCCGGCTGCCAGTTCACTCTGGCCTGCTTGATCGATGCTCAACCGCACCCCCAGGCAGTGGCCGAGATGGCGGCGTCCCGCGACGTCCAGCTTCGCCTGGTGGCCCTGGCGAGAGTCGAGGTGACAGTAGCGGAGTCGGCCCGCGACCAGGTTGCGGTCGTGGCGGAGACGATGCCACGGGCCGACCCGCCGTCACGTCCCCCGCGCGCCATCGCCTGGGTGGATGCCGAGCCGCCGTGGTCACCGCCCCGCCACGGTCTGTCCGTCACCGCCGACGCGGGACGTCAGGCCGCGGTGCAGATCGCGATGGCAGCTCGAAACGCAGCGCCGGGCGCCCAACGGATCTGGATCCTGGGCATCGAGGAACAGATTGCGGTACCAGTGCACATCGGCGCCGCTTGGCACGAACTCGATCCCAGCGCCCGAGTCACGGTGAGCTCGACAACCCGCTCACCAGCTCACGTTGTCGACGATGCCGCCTATCCGCTTCGGACGGTGATCGGTTACGGCGGCCGAGGGTCAGCTGCTCGCTTCGTCTACAACGTTCCGATGGACTGCCACCTCACCGTCGTCGTCCCCGATCACGACGGTGACGATCCGACCCGCACCTGCTCGCCCAGCTTCCCGGCGAGATCGTCGTCGTCAGATGGATTGAGCAGGGACACGGTGCGGCATGACGGATGCCGCCCGAACCTTGGTGAGCGGACGAGCCGGACTGTAAGCCGGATTCTGTATCCGCCGGTTGCCCGGCGGATGGCGACCATCCATCTACGAACACCGTTGCCGGTGCCCTCCTGCGGCCTACCCGGAAGCTCGGGCGGGCCGCCCTCGAACGCTTCCTGTCTGGCCTTGCTCCGGGTGGGGTTTACCGAGCCGCGACGGTCACCCGCCACGCTGGTGGTCTCTTACACCACCGTTTCACCCTTACCGGCGCCGACCCCGAGAGGTCGAACCGGCGGTCTGTTCTCTGTGGCACTGTCCCGCGGGTCACCCCGGGTGGGTGTTACCCACCACCCTGCCCTGTGGAGTCCGGACTTTCCTCGGCGAGCCCTCCCCCGACCAGCGGGATCGTGCTCGACGCGGCCGCCCGTCCGGCTCGTCCGAGGCCAGCGTACCCATATCGAGAAGCTCCCCCGGACGTCGGCCTGGCCAGTCGCTCCTGACCGCACCTCAGCTGACGACGAAGGTGACCGCTCCCCGGTCGAGATCCACGGCGTCCAGCCGCACCCGCACCGGGTGCCCGAGCCGGGCGCGGCCCTGCGGGTCGCGCACCGAGGCCAGGACCGCCGGGTCGAGCAGCTGCACCTTGGCACCTGAGTGGTTGCGGTCGACGACCACCGCGTCGAAGTCCTGCCCCACCCGATGGGCCAACACGGCCGCCTCGACCAGGTCCGTCGAGCGGCGCTCCAGCTGACCGGCCAGATGATCCGAGGTGGCCATGAGCTCGGGCAGTTCGCCGAGCGCCTCCAGCACCCAGCCCGGCACCGGGCGACCCGCGACCAGGGCATGGCAGGTCACCAACCCGAACCGGTCGACCAAGCGGCGCAACGGCGCGGTCACGTGGGCATAGGACGCCGCCACCGCAGCATGCGTCGTCACCACCGGCGGGGGCGATCCCGGCGCGAGCGGGGTGTAGCCGGCCCCTCGGAACAGCGCGCCCGCCTCGTGCATCAGGGCCAGTTCGCGGGGGACGTCGCGGCGCAGCGAGCGCAGCAACTCGCCGTAGCTCTGCTCCACGGGCCAGCGCACGCCGAGAGCAGCAGCCTGACGCCGGAACCGCTCCAGGGCCGCCGGGTCCGGCGCGGGCAGGGTGCGCAACAGACCCACCCCACCGTCCAGCATGATCGTGGCGGCAGCCATGCCGGTCATCAGCGACAGCTGCGCGTTCCAGTCCTCCGAGGCCAACGCGGGGCGCAACACCAGGCGGTAGTGACCGTCCACGGCGTCCACCTGCTGTTCCGGCAACGGCAGGCTGGCGCCGCCGCGGAGGCGCTCCAAGCCCATTCTCGCCAAGCCGATCTCACGCAACAGCACCGCTTGACGAACCAACAGCTCGGCATGGTCGTCCACCACACCGGGGTGAGCATCGGCGGCCTGCTGCACCTGGGCGTAGTCGAGCCTGGCCCGGCTGCGTACCAGGGCGCGCACCAGGTCGATGCCGAGCAGCTCGCCGGTGGCGGACAGCTCGAACCGCCACACGAACGCCGGCCGATCCTCCCCCGGCAACAGGCTGGCGGCATTCTCGCTGAGCACCGGCGGGTGCAGCGGGATCCGCCGGTCGGGGGCGTAGAGCGTCTGCCCGCGCGAGCGCGCCGTCCGGTCGATCAGCGAGGACGGCGCCACGAACGCGGGCACGTCGGCGATCGCATAGTCGACCTGGTAGCCGCCGTTCGAACCGGGCCGTCGCCGCAGCGCCATCGCCTGGTCGAGGTCGGTGGAGCCGGGTGGATCGACCGTGACGAACTCGAGGTCACGCAGGTCGGCCCACGAATCGCCGGCATCGCCGGCCACCTGCGCGCTGGCCAGCGTCGCCGCGGCGAGCACGTCGGGTGGGAATTCCTCGGGGATCTCGAGCTCGTGCCGAATCCGCGCGAAGCCGGCGGCCAGGTGAGCCACCGATGCCTCGCGCCCGGTGAGCCGCACGGTACGCCGAACCATGGCGGCACCCTACGCGGCGGCTCACGCCTGAGCGGTGCCCTGGGCCAGTTGGGGGGCTCTGGCAGGCCGCGGGGCATCGCGCCGCTGACCGGACAGCCGCGCCAGGACCGGGCCGCTCACCGCGAGGATGAGCACATAAGCGGCAGCCAATCGACCGACCTCGGGAATCCCAGCCGTGGCGGCGAGCCCGGCGATGACCAGCGAGAACTCACCCCGGGCCACCAGGATCAGGCCGGCCCGCCACCGTCCACGCGGTCCGACACCGTCACGCCCGGCGGCATACCAACCAGTCATGATCTTGGTCAGCGCCGTCACCACGGCCAGCGCGAGCGCCACGAGCAGCACGCCTGGCAGGTCGGCGGGGTCGGTGGTGTAGCCGAACGACAGGAAGAACGCCGCCGCGAAGAGGTCGCGCAACGGGTCGAGCACCCGGCGGGCTGCCTCAGCGGTTGCCGTCGGAATCGCCATGCCCACCAGGAAGGCGCCGACCGCCGCGGAGATGCCCACCCGCTCGGCCAGCCCGGCGACCACCAGGGTGAGCCCCAGCGTGCGCAGCATGACCTGTTCGTCGGAGTCGTGCGTGAGCAGCCGCTCGAGGTGGGGGCCGGCTCGGCGTGAGAGCACCAGGATCGTGACCACCGACACCAGCGAGATGCCCACCCCGAGGGCTCCGGACGTCGCACTGCCACCGACCAGCAGCACCGCCAGGATCGGCAGGTAGACCGCCATGGCGATGTCCTCGAGCACGAGCACCGACAACACCGAGGGGGTCTCGCGAAAGCCGAGCCGGCCCAAGTCGACCAAGGATCGAGCCACGATGCCCGAGGAGGAGATCCAGGTGATGCCGGCCAGGGCCACCGTCCCCGCGAGCGGCAGTCCCAGCAGGATTCCGGTCAGCGCTCCGGGAGTCGCGTTGAGCACCAGATCGACCACCCCGCTCGGTGCGTGCCGACGCACCGACTGGGCGAACTCCGCAGAGGAGAACTCCAGCCCCAGGGTGAGCATCAACAGGACGACGCCGATCCCCGCGGAGAACTCCAGGAACTCGGCGGCCGAGGGCGCGGGGAACAGGCCACCTTCACCCACAGCCAGACCGGCGAGGAGGAACAGCGGCACCGGGGACAGCCCGATGCGCCATGCCAGCGCACCGGCCGCTCCGAGGATGAGCAGCAGGATCCCGATCTCGACGAAGAACGCCGGGTCGACGTGCATCAGCCGACGCCGCCGATCAGGGCGCAGGGCGGGCGAGGATCTCGCGCACCCCGGCGATGCCGTCATCGGTGCCGACGACGACGAGGACGTCGCCTCCGCCCAGCCGCTCGTCCGGCCCTGGCGAGGCGAGCACCGACGAACCGCGCACCAACGCGACGATCGAGGCACCCGTCAGGGTCCGGGCACGCGTCTCGCCCAGCAGTCGACCGTCGAACCGTGAGCCGGCGCGCACCACGACCTCGGCGGCGCTCAGACCAGGGATCTCACGGGTCAGGTCGGCGAATCTCGCCGCGATCCGTGGGCCGCCGAGCAGCTCGGCCAGAGTCTCGGCCTCGGCCGCCGTCAGGGTCATGAGGTTGGTGCAGGCGTCCGCATCGTCCGGACCGTAGACCATGAGGTCGATCCGCCCGTCCCGCCGGGCGACCATCCCCACTCGGGTCCCGGTGCGCGTGGTGAACTCGTACTTGATCCCCACTCCGGGCAGTAGCGTCTCGCTGACATCCATGGGTGCACCCCACCTCCGCGGCCATCCTCGCTCATGGCGACTGCGGCGGCGCGGGGATGTAGGGCCTACCCTCAGCACTCGTGCTGATTCTCTTGCCGCCTTCCGAGGGCAAGGCCGCCCCCGCGCGCCGCGGTCGGCCGGTCGAGTTGGCCTCGTTGTCCTTCCCCGAGCTGACGACGGCCCGCGCGGCGATGCTCGAGCGGTTGGCGACGATCAGCGCGCGGGACGACGCGCTCGCCGTCCTCGGGGTGGGTGCCTCGCTGGCCGAGGAGGTGCAGCGCAACACCCGGCTGAGCGAGGTGCCGGCGCGGGCGGCGTCCACGCTGTACACCGGGGTGCTCTACGCGGCCCTCGACTGGGCCTCACTGCCGGTCGGCGCCAAGCGGCGCGCGGCGTCCCGGCTGCTGGTGATCTCGGCGCTGTGGGGTGCGTTGCGACCCGCGGACGCCGTGCCGCCGTACCGGTTGTCGATGAACGTCCGCATGCCGGGGCTCGGGCCGCTGCACACCGCATGGCAACCCCACCTCGGGCCGGTACTGGACGCCGTGGCGGCGAGCAGCGGGGTGATCCTCGACTGCCGCTCCGAGGCGTACGCCAAGGCCTGGACGCCGCGCGGCGAGGCCGCGGAACGGACTGCGGCGGTGCGGGTCTGGCGCGACGGACCGCAGGGACGCACCGTGGTGAGCCATCTGGCCAAGCACACCCGGGGACTCATCGCCCGCGACATCCTGGTGCACGGAATCGAGGCCCGCACCGTGCCCGACCTGGCCGCCGCCCTGGGCGAACGCTGGGACGTCGAGCCGGTGGCGCCGACCCGTCCGGGGCGTGGCTGGTCGCTGGACGTCCTGGCCCACTGAGCCGCCCGCCCGGACAACGGCCCGACCCCGACCCGACCTTGGCCACCACACCCGACCCGAGCCCGACCTCGACCTCGACCTCGACCCAACCCCCGACCCCGACCCCGACCACCACCCGCCCATGATCACCGTTAGATCGCAGTTCGCTCCGGTTCAGCGGTGGGAAACCGCGATCAAACGGTGATCATGGACGGGATGGGTCGCCCGGGGGCGAGTCAAGGGGAAGGGGGCGGGTCAAGGGGAAGGGGATGACACGGCGATCACCGGGCGATCACGGCTGGACGTCGCACCCGGCCGAGATCAGGTCGATGGTGCGGGCCGCCGCGCTGCCGGCGCCGAAGCTGACCCCGATCGAGATGCCGATCCCCCACAGGATCTTCGGCGCGTGCGCCACGCCGAACCGGGTGAACGGCTGCGAGCCGGACAGGTTCACGCCGTCGTGCGCAACAACCCGCACCTCGCCGTCGTACAGGTGCACGTCACGCACCATCGCGGCCGGCCCACCGGTGGCGAAGCGGAGCATGCACGGCCCGAAGGTGCGCCGGGTGCCGTTCTGGATGACGGGTGTCGGGATCGCGAAGTGCAGCCAGTTGGTGGTGTTCGGCTTGCCGACGATCCGGGTGAAGAACCCCATCCGCCGCACCAGCTCGAGTCCATCGGGCACCTCGACCTGCACCGAGGTGCCGTGCACCCACGACGCCTCGGCGATGGTGTAGCCGCCGTAGACGCTGGTGATGCCATTGACGTCGTCACTGTGCAACACGCGGCGTGGTCCGCCGTAGAAGGCCTCCATCACCGCACCGGCCACGGGCGAGTGCTGCAGCCCGAGCGCGTGACCGAACTCGTGAATGGCCACCGTGGTCAGATCGAACTGGCTGGCCCCGGGCGGCACGGCGATGGTCCAGGTCTCGGCGTCGTCGAAGTGGGTGTCACCCTGGATCGCCGTCGGCGCCGCTGGTGGCACCCCGGGGAAGAACGCATGCGCCAGAACGCCACTGCCACCATCGAACGGGAACCCGTCGCCGTGGTCACCCGCCACGAAGCGCAGGATGATCTCGGCCGAGGCCGCCGGCCCCTCCCGGAAGCTCAGGCCGGTCCACCCGGCCCAGGTGCTGAACGCCTGGTGCACGGCCTGGCGGATCTGTGCGGCGTTCACATCGGTGGTCAGTTCGGCGAAGGCGTAGGTCAGGTTGCGGTTCTGCCAACGCCCACCGGAGGCGACGAAGCCGACGATGTCGCTGTTGCCACAGCGTGGCCGAGCCATCGCCTCGGCGGTGGCAGCGTCCAGTTCTCCGGTGACGGGAACGTGCGCCATCTGCTGGAACCGGCGCAGCGCGGCGACGGTGCCGTCGTCCAGATTGCCGGCGGTGAAGGTGGGACGGGTGTCGATGACGCGAGAGGTGGCCTGGGGCAGTGCCCCGTTGACCCCATTGGTCGGCGTGGCGAGATATCCGTACTGCGCCAAGTACTTCTGGGCAGCTTCGAGGTCGATGGTGGCGGTGGTCGGGTTCGACATGACGGGCCTCACAGGTCGATACAGCACGAAAGCAGACAAACGACAGAGCCCGCTGACCCACCGTCAGATACCTCCATAGCTGTGCGAGACAGTGCGAGACAGTGCGAGACAGTGGGAGTCATGACGCCCGAGGAGTTCCGCGCCGCCGGCCACGCCCTGATCGACTGGATCGCCGACCACCGCACGCGTGTTCCCGAGCTGCCGGTGCGAGCCACCGTGGCACCCGGCGAGATCGCCGCCGCACTCCCGGCGACGGCTCCCGCCACCCCTCAGTCGTTCGAGGACGTGCTGAGCGACCTCGAGCGCATCGTCGTCCCGGGCATCACCCAGACCCAGCACCCGAACTTCTACGGCTGGTTCCCCTCCAACGCCGCTCTGGCATCGGTGCTCGGCGACATCGCCTCGTCCGGTCTCGGCGCGCTCGGCATCACCTGGCAATCAGCCCCCGCGCTGACCGAGGTCGAGCTCGTGGTCACCGAGTGGCTGCGGGTCGAGACCGGCCTGGACGACGGCTGGCGCGGCGCGATTCACGACACCGCCTCGACCGCCTGCCTCGTCGCGATGCTCGCAGCGCGCGAACGAGCCACCGAGTACGGCGAACAGCGCGGCGGATTGCAGGCAGAACCCGCTCCGTTGGTGGTCTACACCTCCCCGCACGCGCATTCCTCGGTCGCCAAGGCCGCCCTGCTGGCCGGCTTCGGTGCCGACAACCTGCGTCATGTCCCGGTCGACCCGCGCACCTACGCGATGAACCCGGTGGCGCTGGCCGCCGCCATCGCGGACGACATCGCCGCGGGACGCCGTCCGGCTGCCGTGGTGGCCGCGGTCGGCACCACCGGCACCACGGCCATCGACCCGGTCGCCGAGATCGTCGAGGTGCTCGACGGCCTGGGCCAGACCCCTCGCCCGTGGCTGCACGTGGACGCCGCCATGGCCGGCTCGGCGTTGTTGCTGCCCGAGTGCCGAGGCATGGCCACCGGTGTCGAGGCGGCCGATTCGCTGTCGTGGAACCCGCACAAATGGCTGGGCACGATCCTGGACTGCTCGCTGCTCTACGTCCGCGACACCGACCATCTCGAACGGGTCATGTCGACCAATCCCAGCTACCTGCGCTCGGGCGCCGACGAGGCCCTCGCGGCAGCCGGCGTCCCGCAGTACAAGGACTGGGGCATCCCGCTCGGGCGGCGCTTCCGGGCACTCAAGCTGTGGTTCCACCTGCGACTGGACGGTGTGGAGGCGATCCGCGCCCGGTTGCGGCGCGACCTGGCCAACGCGGCCTGGCTGGCCGAGCAGGTGCAGGCCGAGCCGGGCTGGCGGGTGCTCGCGCCGGTCAGCCTGCAGACCGTGTGCCTGCGTCACGAGCCTGCCGGCACGGTGGCCGACGACGGCGCGATCCTGGACGGCGCGGCCCTGGACGTGCACACGCTGGCCTGGGCCGAGGCGATCAACGCCTCCGGCCGGGCCTTCGTCAGCCCGGCCATGCTGGACGGCCACTGGATGGTGCGGATCTCGATCGGCGCGGAGCCCACCGAACGCGCTGACGTCGCGGCCCTCTGGGCTGAGCTGCGTCTGGCTTCCCAAAAGTGACGCTTCGCCTTGCGATCTGTAAAGGATCGTTTTAGTTTTTGACACATGAACACCGAGGAGATCCTTCGACAGGTCGCAGCCGGTGAGCTCACACCGGAACAAGCCCTCCCCCTGCTGGACGCCGCCACGCCCGCCGCGCCGGCCTCCGTCACGTCAGCGCCGGCCTCCGAGCCGAAGGCGCCGGCTGAGCCGTCCCTGCCGCGCGAGACACCAGAGCCCGAGCCCGACACCCCGCCCGTCTGGGGCACCGCAGACTCGATCGACGCCTCACTCACCGAGTCGGTCACCGCGGTGCGGGTCAACGCCTCCTACCGACCGGTCGACATCGTCGCCGACCCCACGGTGGCCCAGATCGCGGTCACCGGTCAGCACACCGTGCGCCGCGAGGGCACCACGCTGGTCGTCGAGAGCATGGACAGCCCCTTCCACCTGGGCGAGGCCGGTGAGCCCGGCACGAGGGGACAGGCCAGTTTCACCTTCGCCGACCTGCCCCGCGGCCTGGCGTGGGCCAAGTCGTGGACCGAGCAACGGCTCGTCGTCCGGGTCAACCCCGAGCTGCCGGTCGAACTGGACGCCGCCGGCGCCAGTGTCAAGATCAGCGGCATCGAGGGTGGGGCGAAGCTGCGGGTCATCGCCGCGGCACTCAAACTGGAACGCGTCCGCGGCCCGCTCGATCTCGACGTCCTGTCGTCCTCGGTCAAGGGCTTCGCCGCCCCCACGGGCACCTCGAAGATCGCCTGTGAGTCCTCCTCGGTCAAGTTGCTGCTCGGGGCCGGCAGCGATGTCCGCATCACGGCCCGCAACCGGCTGGGCAAGGTGGTGCTGCCGACCGCGGTGTCCAAGGGTGGCCTGGTCGACCCCGATGTCACCGAGGCAGTGATCGGCGCCGGGCGCGGCACCTTGACCATCGACGCCGTGATGAGTTCGGTCATGCTGACTCGGGACGACGCATGAGCCCCCACGAGGTGCACTACAGCGCCCCGCGTGACTGCCCGGTGTGCAGCGAGCAGCTGCACGTCACCCGGCTCGGTTGCCCGCAGTGCGGCACCGCCCTGTCGGGCTCGTTCCGCGCCTGCGAGTTCTGTGGGCTGGCGGACGAGGATCGCGCCCTGCTGCGCGTGTTCCTCACCTCCCGGGGCAACATGAAGGACGTCGAACGCCACCTGGGGGTGAGCTACCCCACCGCTCGCGCCCGGTTCGACGACCTGCTGCGCCGACTCGGCCTGCAGCCCGCCGGCGAGCCCCCCACGCCGCCCGCACCGCCCCCCGCACCCGAGATCCCCGACCCCCGCCTGGCGGCCCTGCATGCCCTGGCTGCCGGTGACCTGGACGTCGAGGCCGCCCGCCGCCTGGTCGATCCCGGGTCCTGAACCTCGACCATTCCCCCTCCCGCCGGACGCCGACTTCGGCCAGGATGCGGCCATGGATCTCCTGCCCGGCGTGAGCGCCCACACCACCCCAACCGACCGGCTCGCGATGCACTGGCTCGAGTACGGCCCCAGCGACGGCGAGCCGGTCGTGCTGGTGCAGGGCAACCTGAGCACCGGACGGTTCTACGAGCACGTCATGGCGCAGCTCGCCGAGGTGACCGCCGCCGCTCGGCCGGACGGCGCGCGCCCGCTGCGGCTGATCGCCCCCGACATGCGCGGCTTCGGGCGCACCGACAAGCTGCCGGTCGATGCCACTCGGGGGCTGCGCGACTGGTCGGACGACATCCACGCGCTGTTGGTCGCGATCGGTGTCACCGAGCCGGTGCACCTGGTCGGCTGGTCGGCGGGCGGCCTGGCGATCAGCCACTACGCGATGGAGCACGGCAGGCTCCCGGACGGCACGCCGTCCGTGGCGTCGCTGACCTATGTCTGCCCGGTCTCGCCCTACGGCTACGGCGGCGTGCACCGCGACGGCACGCCGTGCCACCCCGACTTCGCCGGTACCGGGGCCGCCGGCGCCAATCCCGAACTGGTGCAACGGTTGCGGGACGGCGATGCCACGGCCGACTCCCCGTTCAGCATCCGCAACGTCATCAACGGGCTGTACTGGCGGCCCGACTTCCGGCTGCCACCCGAGCGCGAGGACCTGTTGGTCGAGGAGATCCTGATGACCAGCATCGGCGAGGGCACCTATCCCGGCGACCCGGCGGCGTCCGCGAGCTGGCCCGGGTTCGCGCCCGGCACCACCGGCATGCTCAACGCCCTGTCGCCCAAGTACGCCAACTGGACCGGCGTCCTCGACCTCGACCCCAAGCCGCCGATCCTGTGGACCCAGGGCACCGCCGATCTGATCGTCTCGGACAACTCCGCCCTCGAACTCGGCGCGCTCGGGGCGATAGGCGTGATCCCGGGCTGGCCTGGCGCCGAGGTGTACCCGCCGCAGCCGATGGTCACCCAGATCCGTGACGTGCTCACCGCCTACCAGCAGGCCGGTGGCAGCGTGCAGCTGGAGATGTTCGAGGGCTCCGGACACGGACCGCTCTACGACGCGCAGGATCGCTGGTGCGACGTGGTCGGCGGATTCATCGCCCGAGCCGGCGAGTGAGCGTCGGTCCCCGCTCCGAGCGCTCCGCCTGGTGGGGGGTGGCCTTCTTCATCGCGGCCGGCCTCGCTCTGGTGGCCTTGGACTCCCCCGGCATCGGCTGGCTGACCCTCGGGGTCGGACTGGCGAGCCTGGCCGCGATGATCGCCATCCGTGCCGGCTGGCGCTCCCCGTGGCGGCCACGGCCACGGCCACGGGCCGAACGCCCGGCCGAGGTGCAACGGGATCTGCAGGCCGAGCCGGCGCAGCGGCGGCCGGGGCCGATCCCTCCGTTCCCCGGTCTGTCGCCGGAGGGCGAGGCAGAAGTCGATCGTCTGGTCGCCGTGCTCAGCCGCGCCGGGATCCTGTCGCCGAAGGCACCCGAGGCACGATTTCTCTACCCGGCGGTGGCCGATCGCGGTGAACCCGTCACGGTCGACGACGTCCTGCGATGCCTGGGCGAGGTGAACTACTGGTACCCGGACGTCGACGCCACCCGTTACGCAGCCAACCTCGCCCAGCACGAGAACCATGTCGAGCAGTGGGACGACTACCTGGCAGCGCAGGTGGCCGATCTCGCCGAGCTCGCGGGCGGGGCCGTGCCGGTGGTGGTCGACCGGATCCGGCAGGCGTTCGTCGGTGACGAGTCCGATGTCCTGCGCAACCAACTCGACCTCACCGTGGCCGGCAGGCCGCTGCACCTGGACTATCTCGGCGTCGCGAAGTACCTGAGCACCGTGCTGCACGTCGAGATCGCCCGGGCATTGCGGGCTGCCGGAGCCCCCCTACGGATCGCCTGGCTCTGGCAGGACGACGTCCTGCTCGCGGGGCTGCCCGATCAGGACCTCGACCGGCTCAACGCCGACCTGGCGCTGACCCCCGCCGATCCCGACGGCTGGGGCGGCTGGTCCTGGGTGGACGAGAGCGAGCCCTTGGCCCTGGGCGAGGCCGACCCATCACGTTGACGATCACGTTGAAGATCACGTTGAGGGATTCGTGCATGACGGAAGATCACATTGAGGACTTCGTACGCTCGAAACTGACGATTCCACGCAACGTGATCTTCAACGTGATCATGGGTCGGCGACGGCAAGGGCGTGACAAGGAGCCTGAGAGTGGGTGTGACCAACGGGCAGAACGCCGGTCAGGCCCCCAGAGCCTGATCGATGTCCTCGAGCAGGTCCTCGACGGCCTCCAGCCCCACCGAGATCCGCACCACACCGTCGGTGATGCCGGCGGCGGCCCGGCCCTGCGCCCCGAGGCGCCGATGCGTCGTGGTGGCCGGGTGGGTGGCCAACGACTTGGCGTCCCCGAGGTTGTTCGAGAGGTCGATCACCCGTAGGGCGTTGACGAACGCGAACGCGCCGTCCTTGCCGCCGTCCACCTCGAAGGTGACCACGGTGCCACCGGCGCTCATCTGGCGTCGAGCCAGCTCGTGCTGCGGGTGGCTCGCCAGGAACGGGTAGCGCACCGAACGGATCCGAGAGTGCGCCTCGAGATGTTCGGCGATCCGCTGCGCTGCACCACATTGCGCGTCGACCCGAAGCCGCATGGTCTCGAGTCCCTTGAGCAGCACCCAGGCGTTGAACGGGCTCATCGACGGCCCGGTGTGGCGCATCAGGGTCTGCACGCCACCGTCGATGTACTCCTTCGGGCCGAGGATCGCCCCGCCCAGCACCCGCCCCTGACCGTCGATGTGCTTGGTCGCCGAGTACACGACGATGTCGGCGCCGAGCGTCATCGGTCGTTGCAGCAGCGGCGTGGCGAAGACGTTGTCCACCACGACCTTCGCCCCGGCGGCGTGCGCCAGCTCGCAGACCGCGGCGACATCCACCAGGTCCTGCATCGGATTGGACGGCGACTCGAAGAACACCGCCTGCGCCGGGGTGGCCAGTGCACGCTCCCACTGCGCCAGGTCGTGTCCGTCGACGAACTCGCACCTGATGCCCCAGCGCGGCAGCAACTCGTCCAGGATCATGAAGCACGAGCCGAACAGCGCCCGGGCCGCCACCACCCGGTCGCCGGCGTTCAGGAACGCCATCAGCGAGGTGAACACCGCCGACATGCCGGTCGCGGTGGCGAAGCAGGCCGGCGCCTGTTCGAGCAGGCGCAGCCGCTCCTCGAAGATGCCGACCGTCGGGTTGCCGTACCGGGAGTACATGTAGTGGTCGACGTCGCCCGCGAACGCCGCCTCGGCCTGCTCGGCGTCGTCGTACACGTACCCCTGGGTCAGGAAGATCGCCTCGGCGGTCTCGGCATGATTCGAGCGCTGCAACCCGCCCCGGACGGCGACCGTCTCGGGCCGCCAGCGTTCCTGATCGGCCGAGCCGCGGCCCGTGACGGGGCCGCCGGGTGTCACGACTGGCGCCAGGGCAGGCCCGCCGACTTCCAGCCACCGACACCACGGTGCCCGGCGGCGTCCAACTGGCCCTCGAAGCCGTCGACGATGTTGTAGGCCCGGGCGTAGCCGGCGGCCGTCGCCGCAGCGGCCGCCCCCTTGGAGCGCACCCCTGAACGGCACAGGAACGCCACCGGCGCCTGGTGCGGCACCCCCGCGGCGGCGAGCTCGGCGACGAAGGCCTCGTTGCGGGCGCCGTCCGGGTAGCGCACCCACTCGATCCGGAGCACGTCACGACCCAGCGCGGACAGGTCCGGCAACCCGACGTAGGCCCACTCGGCCGCCGTTCGCACGTCCACCAGGACGGCGTCGGACTCATCTCTCAACAGGCTGAAGGTCTCTTCGGGGCTCAGATCACCGGCATACGTCATGACGAAATCCTGTCAGAGGTGAGCTCAGCGATCGAGCCACCGGGTGAGCACCGGCACGCCGTCCCCCGACAGCTCCCCCAGCCGAGCGCGCCGCCCCATGATCGCCAGACCGACCGCGGACGCCGGGCCGCTCACCAATCCCTCGGGGGCGGCGCCGTCGCTGCCGGACAGGCCCGACCACTCGGCGTCGGTGGCCAGCCAGCGCAACGCCGGCAGCCGCCCGCCGACGAAGCCGCGCCGGGCGGCGGGGGTGAGCAGGAAGCCGAGCGCCGCCGTCCAGCGCTGGACCGGGCCGGCATCATCGACCCCGAGCGGAACCCGAATGTCCTGCCCGTGCACCAGGATCTCGGCGAGCGAGGCGGTCGGCGGCATGGTCGGGGCCACGAAGTGACTGCCGGCATGCCGGCGCAACAGGTCGACCAGTTCGGTCGTCGGCCGGACGGCGAACCGCGCGGTGGCCATCCGATTCACCCGGTCGAAGCTGCCCCTGGCCCTGATCATGTCGACCAGGAAGCGTGGGATCGGGTGAGGCGTGGCGAGCGGCATCACGAGGTGCCCGGCCATGTCGCGTACCGTCCAGCCAGAGCACAGACTGGCCGTGGCCCACTCGAACTCGTCGAGCCCGTCCAGCAGGTCTGCCAGACGCACCCGTTCATCGGTGATCTCAGCCCACACGTCCATGGCCGGTCACCCTAATCACCCCTCTCGCGACCTGGCCGTGAACGACGGATCCAGTCGACAATCAGTCCTGTTGCTTTCGATTCCGCCAGGTACGCTCGATACAGCCCACCTATACCGCACTGGAGCAGACATGACCGAGACCCTCGACCACAGCCTCGCCACCGAGACGGCCGTCGAGCAGAAGCGCCGCCTGGTCACCGCGATCCCCGGCCCGGCCTCGCAGGCGATCCACGCCCGCAAGTTGGCCGCGGTCTCGGCCGGTATCGGCACCATGTTGCCGATCTACGTCGAGCGCGCCGGCGGCGGCATCCTGGTCGACGCCGATGGCAACCAGCTGATCGACTTCGGCTCGGGCATCGCGGTCACGAACGTCGGTAACGCCGCCCCCGAGGTGGCCCGCCGGGTTGCCGCCCAGGTCGCGGAGCTGACCCACACCTGCTTCATGGTGACCCCCTACGAGCCGTACGTGCAGGTGTGTGAGGCGCTCAACCGGCTCTCCCCCGGCAGCCACGAGAAGCGCTCGGCCCTGTTCAACTCCGGCGCCGAGGCAGTCGAGAACGCCGTCAAGATCGCCCGACGGTTCACCGGCCGCGACGCGATCGTCGTGTTCGACCACGCCTACCACGGCCGCACCAACCTCACGATGGCGATGACCGCCAAGAACATGCCCTACAAGGACGGCTTCGGCCCCTTCGCGGGCGAGATCTACCGCGTGCCGCTGAGCTACCCGTTCCGCGAGCCCACGCCGATGACCGGTGAGGAGGCCGCCGCTCGCGCGATCTCGGCGATCGACAAGCAGATCGGGGTGAACCGTACCGCCGCAGTCATCATCGAGCCGATCTCGGGTGAGGGGGGCTTCATCGTTCCGGCGCCGGGCTTCCTGGCCGCGGTCTCGGCCTGGTGCACCGAGAACGGCGTGCTGTTCATCGCCGACGAGGTGCAGACCGGCTTCGCCCGCACCGGCGCCATGTTCGCCGTCGATCACGAGGGCGTGGTGCCCGACCTGATGACCACGGCCAAGGGCATCGCGGGTGGCCTGCCGCTGGCCGCCGTCACCGGACGCGCCGACATCATGGACTCCGTGCACGGCGGCGGCCTGGGCGGCACCTACGGCGGCAACCCGGTGGCCTGCGCCGCCGGCCTCGCCGCCATCGACATCATCGAGAGCCAGGACCTGGTCGCTGCGGCACAGCGGATCGAGTCGATCATGGTTCCCCGGTTGCAGCAGCTGGCCGCCGCGCACCCGAAGATCGGTGAGGTCCGCGGCCGCGGCGCGATGATCGCCATCGAGATCGTGCAGCCCGGCACCACCATCCCGGACGCCGCCGAGGCCGCCCGGATCAGCGCTGCCTGCCACCAGGCGGGCGTGGTCACGCTGACCTGTGGCACCTACGGCAACGTGCTGCGTTTCCTGCCGCCGCTGGTCATCCCCGAGCACCTGCTCACCGAAGGCCTCGACGTCCTGGCCGAGGCCGTCGCCGGCTGACCCAGCCCCCCGCCCGCCCCGAACCCGGGGTGGGCGGTGGTCCGGTCGGTGGTCCGGTCGGTGGCTGCTCGGTGGACCGGCCGCTGGGCCGGTCAGAGGCCGGAGTCGGCGGTGCGGACCTGGATCCGACCGCACTCCTCGCAACGGATCACGGCGTTCTCCGCAGCGTCACGGAGCCGGCCGAGGTCGGTGTTGTTGAGCTCGAGCCGGCAGCCCTCGCACCGGCGCTGGTAGATCCGTGCCGCACCGACCCCGCCGTTGTTGACGCGGATCTTCTCGTAGAGCGCGATCAGGTCGGCCGGCAGACCGGCCACGGCGTCGTCCCGGGAGCGCTGCTCGGCGGCGGCCTCGTCGTCCAGAGTGGCCAGCACACCGTCGCGGCGCCGCGTGACCTCAGCGGTCTCGGCGTCCAACTGGTCGACCTCGGCCTTCAGCTGGTCCAGTTCAGCACTGGCCTGCTCGAGCCGCTCCATGACCTCGAGCTCGACATCCTCCAGCGCCGTCTGACGCGCTGCGAGACTGGCCACCTCGTGCTGCAGGGCCTGCAGGTCCTTGGGACTGCCCTGACCCGAGTCGAGGCGCGCCTGATCTCGAGCAGCCCGCTGACGCACCTGTTCGACGTCCGACTCGGCCTTGGCCAGCTCGCGGGTGATGTCCTCGACCAGGGTTCGGGCAGCGACCAGCCGGTCGCCATGGGTTCGCGCCCGTTCGGCCAGCGCCGCGAGCTCGGCGTTCTCGGGCAACGACATCCGTCGATGCGCGATCTGCGCCAGCCGGGTGTCGTGGGCTTGGACGTCGAGCAGACGCCATTGATCCTGAGGAACGGCAGTCACCACCCGGCTCACACTAGTGGCCTAGCGGACAACTCCGCCCGGGCTGGGCACCCGGAAGGTCCACGGATCGGTGCTGCGCGCCGAGACGTGCACCTCGATCGGGGTCCCGGCCGCCTCCAACAGGCCCTCCAACCGGTTGGCCACACCCGCCAGCCACGGCCATTCGCTCGACCAGTGCGCGACGTCCACGAGGTAGGGCGGTCCGTCACCGGCCTCCTCACAGGCCTCACTGGTCGGGTGATGACGCAGGTCGGCGGTGACATAGGCGTCGACCCCGGCGGCCCGGGCCGCACCGAGCAGGGAATCGCCCGCCCCACCACACACCGCAACCCGTTCGATCATGGCGGTCGGCTCGCCGGTGATCCGCACCCCCTGGGCCGTCGCGGGGAGCGCCTCGGCCACCAGGAGGGCGAACTCACGCAGTGTCGTCGGGACGGCCAGCCGCCCGACCCGGCCGATGCCCCGGGCCGAACTCCACGAGGCCAGCTCGTAGATGTCGAACACCGGCTGCTCGTACGGATGGGCCAGCCGCAGTGCGGCGATCACCTGATGGCGTGCCGGGCGCGGCAGCACCATCTCGAGACGCACCTCGGCGACGTCCTCGCGCCGTCCCGCCTCGCCGATCGAGGGAGTGGCGCCGGCGCCGGGCACGAAGGTCCCGATGCCGACGGCCGTGAAGGCGCAGCGGGCGTACTCGCCGACCGCACCCGCGCCGGCTTTCGACAACGCGTCGACCACCAGATCGGCGGCCTCCTGGGGGACGAAGGTGACGATCTTGTCGATGGGATCGGGATCATCGGCCGACAGGGGCGACAGGTCCCGCAGGCCGAGCACCCGAGCGAGGGCGTCGGAGACACCGGGCGCCGCGGCGTCCGCATTGGTGTGGGCGGTGTACAGGGCACAGTCGGCGCGCACCAGCCGATGCACCAGCCGGCCCTTGGCGGTGGTGGCGGCCACGCTGTGCACCGGGCGCAGCAGCAACGGGTGGTGGGTGAGCACCAGGTCGGCGTGCCAGTCGAGCGCCTCGTCGACCACCGCGGTCACCGGGTCGACGGCGAGCAGCACCCGCCGGATCGGCGCTCGCGGATCGCCGCAGACCAAACCCACGCGATCCCAGTCACGGGCCCAGGTGGGGTCGTAGAGGTGCTCGAGGACGTCGATGACCTCGGCGAGGACAGGAGGACGGGTGTCGCTGGTCACCTTGGGCACACTAGTGCGGCGCCGCACCCGATGACGTCACTCGCTCGACTGATAGCGACGAAACGATTACTCAGAGCAAGTAACGGCGGTTGGAGGTGACGCTTCGTGACCGCTGGGCGAAGAATCATCCGAACCGGCGAGCCCGCTTCTCGACCGATCGACCGCCCACCGTTCGACCACCGACGGCCCGACCGCCACTGATCCACTGCCAACGGTGGGCCCGGCCGGACTCGAACCGACGACACCCGCGGTGTAAGCGCGGTGCTCTACCAACTGAGCTACAGGCCCCGGGGACGAGTCTGCCCGAACGCGCAGCCGCACAACAGCACCATCGTGCGGCCAGGCGTCAGCCACCGGGAACACAGATCGAGCTGCCTCCGAGACTCACCACCGTGATGAGCACCGGCGACGGGTCAGCGCCGGCCACCTCGCGGGGTGGCCAGCCGGGTTCCGGTCCAGTCCGCACAGGCACTGACCGTGCTGGTGGCGTGCAGTCCGGCGGTCGGCGCAGCCTCCTCGATCTCGGAGGGCTCGACATGGCCGTCACGACCCGCCTTCGGCGTGAACAACCAGATCACACCCCCTTCGGCGAGGTTGGTCAGGCTGTCCATCAAGGCATCGACCAGGTCGCCGTCCTCTTCGCGCCACCAGAAGATGACCGCATCGACAACAACGTCCTGATTGTCCTCGTCGACCAGCTCATGGCCGGTCACATCCTCGATCTGCGTGCGCAGGTCCAGGTCGACGTCGCCGTCGTACCCGAACTCCTGGACCATCTGACCAGGCTTGAAACCCAGCTTCCCGGCCCTCGACTGCTCCGCCGCGGACTCCGCGGTCGCGCCCACGTCCTGCCCTCCAAGTCTCACTGCTGGTTCCCGTCGCACGCGCATCCGGGAGTGGTTCGACGCTAGTGCACTGCACGGCGGGCCTGATGCGCAACAGGTCCCCCCGGTGAGTCGGCACTGGAAACCTTCTCATTTCGCCACGCGCGAAGGTGACGTGGCGACCGAGGACAGCCAGGATGGACCTTGCACACCCCGCGCGACCACCGCGTCACAGCCGTCACCGCTGTCCACCTCACCACGACGAAGGGATCCTGCCGTGCCACACAAGCAGGGACCGATCCTGAACGGGTTGCCCAGTTCGCTGCCGGACATCGATCCGGATGAGACCTCGGAATGGTTGGCCTCCCTCGATGCCGCGGTGGACGACCGCGGTCGCGAACGCGCCCGCTACCTGATGCTCGCGTTGTTGCAGAGAGCGCGCGAGCGCGGCGTCGGCGTCCCCAGCCTGTCGCAGACGGACTACATCAACACCATCCCGCCCGAGCGGGAGCCCTGGTTCCCCGGTGACGAGGACGCCGAGCGCGCCTACCGCCGGTGGATCCGCTGGAACGCCGCGGTCATGGTGCACCGCGCCCAGCGGCCCGGGATCGGCGTCGGCGGCCACATCTCCACCTACGCCTCCTCCGCGACCCTGTACGAGGTCGGCTTCAACCACTTCTTCCACGGCAAGGACCACCCCGGTGGTGGCGACCAGATCTTCATCCAGGGCCACGCCTCCCCCGGCGTCTATGCCCGCGCCTTCCTCGAGGGGCGCATCTCCGAATCGCAGATGGACGGCTTCCGGCAGGAGAAGTCCCACGTCAGCGGCGGTTTGCCCTCCTACCCTCACCCCCGGCTCAAGCCCGACTTCTGGGAGTTCCCCACCGTCTCGATGGGCCTCGGCCCGATCAACGCGATCTACCAGGCCCAGTTCAACAAGTACCTGCAGGGTCGCGGCATCAAGGACACCTCCGCCCAGCGGGTGTGGGCCTTCCTCGGCGACGGCGAGATGGACGAGCCCGAGAGCCGCGGTGCCCTGCAGCTGGCCGCCTACGAGGAACTCGACAACCTCACCTTCGTGATCAACTGCAACCTGCAGCGCCTGGACGGCCCGGTGCGCGGCAACGGCAAGATCATCCAGGAGCTCGAGGCGTTCTTCCGGGGCGCCGGCTGGAACGTGATCAAGGTGATCTGGGGCCGCGACTGGGACCCACTGCTGGCCGGTGACCGCGACCAGGCGCTGGTCAACCTGATGAACCGCACCCGGGACGGCGACTACCAGACCTTCCGGGCCGAGGACGGCGCCTACATTCGCGAGAACTTCTTCGGCCGCGACCCGCGCACCCGCAAGCTGGTCGAACACCTCTCGGACGACGAGATCTGGGGCCTGCGCCGCGGTGGGCACGACTACCGCAAGGTCTACGCCGCCTACAAGGCCGCCACCGAGCACACCGGCCAGCCCACGGTGATCCTGGCCAAGACCATCAAGGGCTGGGCGCTGGGGCCGACGTTCGCCGGCCGCAACGCCACGCACCAGATGAAGAAGTTCAGCCTCGAGGACCTGACCATGTTGCGCGACCGGCTGCGCATCCCGGTCAGCGACGAGCAGTTGGCCGCCGACCCGTACCTGCCGCCGTACTACAACCCGGGCGAGGGCAACGAGGTCATCGAGCACCTGCGCGACGTCCGGCGCCGGCTGGGCGGTCCGCTGCCGAACCGCCGACCGAGCACCACGACGCTCGCGCTGCCCGACGAGAAGGCCTACGACGTGGTGCGGCGCGGGTCCGGCAAGCAGCCGGTGGCGACCACCATGGCCTTCGTTCGGCTGCTGCGAGACCTGATGCGCGACAAGGAGTTCGGCCAGCGCGTCGTCCCGATCATCCCGGACGAGGCCCGCACCTTCGGCATGGACTCGTTCTTCCCGACGGCCAAGATCTACAACCCGCACGGCCAGCAGTACACCTCGGTCGACCGCGACCTGATGCTGGCCTACAAGGAGTCGACGTCCGGGGCGATCCTGCACACCGGCATCAACGAGGGCGGCTCGGCGGCCGCGTTCACCGCAGTGGGATCCTCCTACGCCACCCTCGGCGAACCGATGGTGCCGATCTACATCTTCTACTCGATGTTCGGCTTCCAGCGCACCGGCGATGCGTTCTGGGCCGCCGCCGACCAGATGGCCCGCGGCTTCGTGGTCGGGGCCACCGCCGGCCGGACGACGCTGACCGGCGAGGGGCTGCAGCACGCCGACGGCCACTCGCCGATCCTGGCCGCGACCAACCCGGCGGCGGTGATCTACGACCCGGCCTACGGCTACGAGCTCGGGCACATCGTGCGGGACGGCCTGCGCCGGATGTACGGCCCGACGCCGGAGGACATCTTCTACTACCTCACCGTCTACAACGAGCCGTACCCGCAGCCGGCCGAGCCGGACAACCTGGACGTCGAGGGCGTGCTGCGCGGCATCTACCGGCTCGCCCCGGCTCCCTCGCCGGAGGGTCGGCCACGGGTGCAGCTGATGGCCTCGGGCGTCGCGGTGCCGTGGCCCTGGAGGCCCAACAGTTGCTCGATCAGGACTGGGGGTATCGGCGGACGTCTGGAGCGTCACCAGCTGGTCGGAGCTGCGCCGCGACGCGCTGCGCTGCGAGGAGCACGCCTTCCTGCACCCCGACGAGCCGGCCCCGGTGCCGTTCGTCACCGGGCGGCTGGACGGCGCCCCCGGCCCGGTGGTCGCCGTGAGCGACTACATGCGCCAGGTGCCCGACCAGATCCGGCAGTGGGTGCCCCAGACGTTCGTCTCGCTGGGTACAGACGGGTTCGGGTTCTCCGACACCCGGCCGGCCGCACGGCGGTTCTTCACCGTCGACGGCCCGTCGGTGGCGGCCCGGGCGCTCGGGCTGCTGGCCCGGCGCGGCGAACTCGACCCGGCGTTGGCCACCGAGGCGGTGCAGCGCTACAAGCTGCTCGACGTCACCGCGGGGACGACGGGCAGCTCCGGCGGCGACGCCTGAGCCGGACGACCCGAGCAGAACGCGAGGGCGGTGTCACCCCGACGTCGGGGTGACACCGCCCTGCGCCACTCAGCTCTCGCGCGCGGCGCGCAATTCCCGCAGGTCGATCAGCGGCAGCCCGCCGCCAGGGGTGGGCGGCGGTGGGGCCGCCTGAGCAGCCTCGATGAGCAGCAGCAGCTCGTCGTGCAGCTGTTGGGCCGGGCCGGTCTCGGGATGCGCCCCCAACGCCTCCAGGTGGCGACGCGCCTCGGAGAGCCGGGCCGACTCGATCGCCGACTCGACCATGTGCCGGCCGACCTCGAGGGTGTGCTCGCGCGGACGCCAGTGGCCCATGCCCAGATTGAGCGCGACGCCCGGCAACCCGGCTTCGCGCAGCATCTGCAGCGAGGTCGCCAGGCCCAAGCCCACCGGATCCCGTTCGGCTGCGGTACCGAGCCGGCGCATGGCGGCGTCCCGGTCATCGTGCAGCGACAACCGGGCCAGCTCGACCAACGGGTACCAGGCCTTGCCCGAGTGGGCCAGCTCCTCGGCGAGCGACCACACCGCGTCGTCCATCGCGCGTTGCCGGTCGACCCCCGGACTGTCGACATGGCGATCGGCCGCGTGACGTCGGACGACGTCGGCGAGCCGGTGGAAGGCCGCTACGTCGTTGGGGTCCTCGCGCAGGATCTGCCACAACGCCGCCTCGGCCGCGGCATCGGGCGACCCCTCGACCTGGGGACCCGAGGCCGGATCACGTTCGGGCCCAGGGGATGTCGCCGGGTTCGTCTCAGGGCCGGCACGGCCTCGACGCATTCGGTCCAAAACACCCATATCGGCCCCTATCGTCATGACTCGACCCGGTACTGACCCTAACCCCTTGCCGCGAGACCGGGCGAGGGCTGGACGGGTCCGCCGTCGTCACACGAACGGGCCGATATGGCCGTTGGTGGCGTCTGCAACACCTTCCGGATGAACAACTGGGGCCAGCCACTTGCGCTGGGCGATGTCGGCACGCTGAGGTTTGGCGCATGGCACACGACAAGGCGAAGAGCGCCTCCTCCACCCGTCGCGCCGTTGTCACGCCCCGGGGGCGGCGGAAGACAACAAGCCGAAGGTCCACCGGCTCTCCCGGATCGAGTATGAATCCGAACTGATCAAGCTGCAGAACGAGCTGGTCCAACTGCAGGAATGGGTCAAGGCCACCGGGCAACGCCTCGTCGTGATCTTCGAGGGCCGTGACGCCGCCGGCAAGGGCAGCACCATCAAGCGGGTCACCGAGTTCCTCAACCCCCGTGTCGCCCGCATCGTCGCGCTGCCGGTCCCCACCGAGCGCCAGCGCACCCAGTGGTACTTCCAGCGCTACATCGAGCACCTGCCCGCCGCGGGCGAGATCGTGTTGTTCGACCGCTCCTGGTACAACCGCGCCGGCGTCGAACGGGTGATGGGTTTCTGCACCCCCGAGGAGTACCGCCGCTTCCTCCACCAGTGCCCCGCCTTCGAGCGGATGCTGGTCGAGGACGGGTTCATCCTGCGCAAGTACTGGTTCTCGGTCAGCGACGAAGAGCAGGAGCGCCGGTTCCAGTCCCGCGTGCAGGACCCGTTGCGGCGGTGGAAGTTCTCGCCGAACGACCTGCTGACCCGGGACCGCTGGGTCGACTTCTCGCGGGCCAAGGACGAGATGTTCGTCCACACCGACCTGCCCGAGGCGCCCTGGTACGTCATCGAGGCCGACATCAAGCGCCACGCCCGGCTGAACACGATCGCCCACCTGCTCTCGACCGTGCCCTACGAGCACGTGCAGGCGCCCCCGATTCAGCTGCCGCCACGGCCTGCCGCTCAGGACTACGAGCGCCCGCCGCGCGAGCTCTTCCACGCGGTGCCCGACTACGCCGGTGGCATGCTCGAGAAGCTCGACGCCGAGAAGGCTCATCGCAAGGCCGAGAAGGAGACCAAGAAGGCCGCCAAGCCCGCCACCAAGCAGGCCGGCGCCTGATTCACGGCCCGGACGATCAGCCGGTCCCCGGCACGCCACCACCAGGTGAGCGCGCCGGGGATCCGACCGTTCGCCGCCTGGAGCGCGGCATCGGCGCCCTGTCGACCGCCGCCGTCCAGCGGATGGACGAGCGGCTGGCCTGGTATCGCGCGCTGCGCCCGGAGGACCGCACCTGGGTCGGGGTGATCGCCCACGCCGGGATCACCGCCTTCGTGGAGTGGTATCGCCGCCCCAGTGACCCGGTTGCGTTGACCGCCAACGTGTTCGGCGCCGCACCGCGCGAGCTGACCCGGTCGATCTCGCTGCAGCAGACCCTCGACCTGCTGCGCACCGTGGTCGACGTGGTCGAGGAACGGGCCAGCCTGCACGCCGCCCCCGGAGCCCAGCAGGCGGTGCGTGAGGCGGTGCTGCGTTTCTCGCGCGAGGTCGCCTTCGCCGCCGCCGGCATCTACGCCCACGCGGCCGAGATGCGCGGCGCCTGGGACGCTCGGCTCGAGGCCTTGGTGGTCGACGCGCTGGTGCGCGGCGAGCCGGACGAGGCGCTGCACTCGCGCGCCGCCGCGCTCGGCTGGGCCGAGGGCTATCAGGTGGCGGTGCTCGCCGGCCGGGTGCCACCGGTCGCCGACCAGGATTCGGTCGAGGACGTCGCCGCCGAGATCCGGCGGCATGCCCGCAAGCTCGGGGCCGACGCCTTGGTGAGCGTGCAGGGCGAGCGGCTGGTCGTCGTCCTGGGTCACCCGGAGGATCCCTTGGCGTTGGCCCCCGACCTCACCAGTCACTACGGCGACGGCCCGGTGGTGACCGGCCCCGTCGTGGCGGCCCTGGGTGAGGCGAGCCGCTCCGCCCGCGCGGCGATCACCGGCCTGGCCGCCGCACGCGCCCGTCCCGACGCACCACGCCCGGTGAGCGCCGACGACCTGTTGCCCGAACGGGTGCTCGCCGGCGACCCCGATGCCCGAGCGGCGCTGATCGAACGGGGGTACCGGCCGCTGGCCGCAGCCGGCACCTCTCTGCTCGAGACCACCGCCACCTATCTGGCACTGGGCACCTCGGTCGAGGCGACGGCTCGCCATCTGTTCGTGCACTCCAACACCGTGCGCTACCGGCTGCGACGCACCACCGAGATCACCGGATGGGATCCCACCGACGCCCGCGATGCCTTCGTGTTGCAGGTGGCCATCGCGCTCGGGCGGCTCGGCCCCCCCGATCGACTCTTTAGAGGAAACCTCCAAGTCTTTGGTCCCGGCTTCGTCGGCGATTCGGCCACCTGACACCCCCGCGACACGGCACGCTGAGACCGTGCTCGCCATCACCTGCCCCGGGCAGGGCGCCCAGACGCCCGGCTTCCTCCAGCCCTGGCTCGACGTGGACGGGGTGGCCGAACGACTCGGCTGGCTCTCCGCCGTGTCCGGCGTCGACCTGCTGACCCACGGCACCACCTCCGATGCCGACACGATCCGCGACACCGCGATCGCCCAGCCGCTGATCGTGGCCGCGGCGCTCGCCGTGGCCCCCGCGATCCTCGGCGGAGCCGGAGGCCCAACGGGTTCCGGCGGCTCCACCGGTGCAGCCCCGGCCGACGCCGTGGTGGCCGGGCACTCGGTCGGTGAGTTCGCCGCCGCGGCGCTGGCCGGCGTCCTGAGCGCCGAACAGGCCATCGTGCTGGTCCGCGAACGGGGTCGCGCCATGGCCGCTGCCAGCGCCGTCACCCCCACCGGCATGAGTGCGGTGGTCGGTGGCGACCCGACCGAGGTGAGCGAGGTCATCGAGAAGTTCGGCCTGACGGCAGCGAACGTGAACGGGTCCGGCCAGGTGGTCGCCGCCGGCACCCTCGAGCAACTGGCCGAGCTCGCCGCTGCCCCGCCGGCGCGGGCCCGCGTCATTCCGTTGCAGGTCGCTGGTGCGTTCCACACCCACCACATGGCCCCGGCGGTCGACGTCCTGGCCCAGCTCGCGGCGGCGGTCACGCCGGCTGCGCCGACGGCCCGGCTGCTGTCCAACGCGGACGGCGCGGTGCTCGACTCGCCCACCCAGGCGCTGGGACGGCTGGTGACCCAGGTGTCGAACCCCGTCCGCTGGGACCGCTGCCTGCAGACCCTGGCCGACCTCGGGGTGACCGCACTGATCGAACTGCCACCGGCCGGCACCTTGGTGGGTCTGGCCAAGCGCGCCCTACCCGGAGTGGAGTTGCTCGCGGTGAAGACCCCCGATGATCTGGACGCGGCCCGCGACCTGGTCGCCCGGCACAGCGGAGCAACCGCCGCCGCGGCCTCCGGAGCAATCGCGTGAGCGGCCGGCTGACGGCGGCCACCGGATCCCCGCACGCCCGGATCATGTCGGTGGGTAGCTACCGTCCCGAGCGGGTGGTGACCAACGAGGAGATCTGCCGGACCATCGACTCCTCCGACGCCTGGATCCGCGAGCGTTCCGGAATCGTCACGCGACGTTTCGCTGCCCCCGACGAGTCCGTGACCGACATGGCCGAGCAGGCCGCGATCGCGGCGATCGCCAAGGCGGGTATCGCGGCGTCCGATGTCGACGCGGTGCTGGTCGCCACCGTCACCCACCCCTACCAGACCCCCTCGGCCGCCACGCTGCTCGCCCACCGCATCGGCGCCACCCCCGCCGCCGCGCTGGACATCTCCGCCGCCTGCGCCGGCTTCTGCTACGCCCTGGCCCTGGCCACCGACATGGTGCGCGGCGGCTCGGCCCGGCACGTCCTGGTCGTCGGCGTCGAGAAGCTGTCCGACTTCGTCGACCCGCACGACCGGGGCACCGCCTTTCTGTTCGCCGACGGAGCCGGTGCGGTGGTGGTCGGGCCGAGCGACACCCCGGCCATCGGCCCCACGGTATGGGGCTCGGACGGCGCCCAGTGGGAGACGATCAGCAACAAGTCCTCGTGGATCGACTACCGCGACGGCGGTCACCAGGAATGGCCGTGGCTGCGGATGGACGGTCAGCCGGTCTTCCGGTGGGCGGTCTGGGCGATGTCCCCCGTGGCCCAGAAGGCGCTCGATGCGGCGGGCATCGGCGCGGCCGAGCTGGACGCCTTCATCCCCCATCAGGCGAACGTCCGGATCGTCGATGCGATGGTCAAGCAGCTGCGGCTGCCCTCGAACGTCGTCATCGCCCGTGACATCGTCGAGTCGGGCAACACCTCGGCGGCCTCCATTCCGCTCGCGATGGATCGGATGTTGTCCTCCGGCGAGATCCACTCCGGCGGACTGGCACTCTTGATCGGCTTCGGCGCCGGGTTGGCCTACGCCTCCCAGGTGGTCGAACTGCCCTAGGTCGCCCCCGACCCGGGCATCACGGATAGCACCACGCACACCCCGCACCACCCCATCCCCCCCGAAGGAGCGAGACACACCATGGCATTGAGCGAGCAGGAGATCCTCAGCGGTCTGGCCGAGCTGATCAGCACCGAGATGGAGATCCCGGCCGAGACCATCTCCGCCGAGCAGAGCCTGACCGACGATCTGAAGATCGACTCCCTGTCGATGATCACGATCGTCTACAACGCCGAGGAGAAGTTCGGGGTGCGCATTCCGGACGACGAGGCGAACAAGCTCGTCACCGTCCAGGACGCGGTGGACTACATCAAGAACAACCAGGGCTGAGCTCGTCCCAGACCCTGCTCAGAGGCTGCGCTGCCGTCGGGGCCGGTGTCGGGCGAACCCGCACCGAACCCCGGCGGCGACCGCAGCCCACCGGGCACCGGAACCCACCACAGCACTCATCACAGCACTCACCCACGCATGAGGAGCACCACCATGGCCAGCGAGACATCCCGTCGAGTCGTCGTCACCGGACTCGGCGCCACCACCCCGCTGGGTGGTGACGTCGCCAGCACGTGGTCTGCTGCGCTGGCCGGCACCTCGGGTGCCCGTCCGCTGGAGCAGGACTGGGTCGCCGAGTACGACATGCCCGTGACCTTCGCCGCGCAACTGGCGGTCTCGACCGACCAGGTGCTCTCGCGCGGACAGCGCCAGCGGCTCGACCCCTCGGGCCAGATGGCGCTGATCGCGGCCAAGGAGGCCTGGGCCGACGCCGGCGCCCCCGAGATGGACGGCGACCGCCTCGGTGTCGTGATCGCGTCGGGCATCGGCGGGGTGTGGACCCTGCTGAGCTCCTACGACACGCTCAAGGAGAAGGGGCCGCGGCGGGTGTTCCCGCTGACCGTGCCGATGCTCATGCCCAACGGACCGGCCGCCTGCCGTCAGCCTCGAGCTGGGCGCCCGCGCCGGCGTCCACACCCCGGTCTCGGCCTGCGCCTCGGGCGCGGAGTCGGTGGCCTACGCCATCGACATGATCCGCAACGGTCGCGCCGACGTGGTCGTCGCCGGGGGCACCGAGGCGTGCATCCACCCACTGCCGATCGCCGGGTTCGCCGCCATGCAGGCGCTGTCCACCCGCAACGACGATCCGCAGGCGGCCTCACGCCCCTATGACACCGGCCGGGACGGCTTCGTCATCGGCGAGGGATCGGCCGTGCTGGTGCTCGAGTCCGAGGAGCACGCGCGGGCTCGCGGCGCGAAGATCTACGCCGAGGCCGCCTCGGCCGGGCTGACCTCCGACGCCCACCACATCGCCGCCCCCGACCCGGCCGGCACCGGGGCAGGTCGCGCCATGGCCGCCGCGCTCACGGCCGCCGGGCTCACGGCGTCCGACATCTGCCACGTGAACGCCCACGCGACGTCCACCCCGGCCGGCGACATCGCCGAGTCGGCAGCGATCCGCTCGGTGCTCGGCGAGGCCGCCGACTCGGTGGCGGTCACCGCGACGAAGTCGATGACCGGCCACCTGCTCGGGGCGGCCGGCGCGCTGGAGTCGCTGTTCACCGTGCTGGCGCTGCACGAACGGCAGATCCCTCCGACGATCAACCTCGACGACCAGGACCCGGAGATCACGCTGAACGTCGTCCGCAAGGCACCGCTCGCCCTGGGCGAGGGCGACCTGGCCGCCCTCAACAACTCGTTCGGCTTCGGCGGTCACAACGTGGCCCTCCTCTTCCGCACCGTCTGACCCCACCAACCCCGCTCAGAACCACCCCCAAACCTGCTCATGCTCCACTGGTGACCGCTCATGCTCCGCTGGGACCCGGATTTCCCGGTCTCAGCGGAGCACGAGCTGCACACCTGCGGAGCATGAGCAGGTTTGGGGGTGTTGGTCGGGCGCTGTTGGTCGGGCGCGGCGTCAGCCGACGCGGTGGAGCCAGCGGACGGGGGCGCCCTCGCCGGCGTACCGGAAGGGCTCGAGCTCGTCGTCCCAGGCCCGCCCGAGGGCCAGGTCGAGTTCGGCCAGCATGCCGGTGGAGTCCTCGGCGCTCATCGCGCAGCGGATCCGGTCCTCCGGCACCAGCACGTTGCCGTGGGCGTCCGTCACCGCGTGGAAGATCCCCAGTTCGGGAGTGTGGCTCCACCGGGCGCCGTCCACCCCGGAGCTCGGCTCCTCGGTCACCTCGTATCGCAGGTGAGCCCAGCCGCGCAGCGCTGACGTCAGCTTCGCCCCGGTACCGGGGCTCGCCTGCCAGGACAGCTCTGTGCGCAGCATGCCGGACGCCGCGGGCTGAACGATCCAGTCCAACGACAAACGGACGCCGAGTACGCCGCCTGCTGCCCACTCGATGTGCGGGCACAACGCACGCGGCGCCGAGTGTACGAACAGGACGCCGCGCGTGGTCACACCGGCCATCTGTGCCTCCTTCGCCGACCGAGGTGCGTCTTCCCCAACGACCTCGACTTGCGCAGGGCTGCCGATGAACCGGGGCTTATTCTGCACCACCGGCCGCCCGCGCACCACCTCGCCGGACGGACCGATCGCACAGGGACCATCTTCACCCGTCCAGGGGTCCAGATGGGGTACGGCGCGCCGATGAATGATCAGGACCTCGTGCGGCCACAGCGGCCTGTTCATCCCCGCGAGGGCCACGGATCCGGGACCGGCGACAAGGGGACGTGAGACGTGCAGGACGCCGACGCCATGGACGCTGCCTACGACCAGGACGTCATCTCGCAGGTGATCCGACCTGCCGCCATCGTGCCCGAGGAAGCCGCCAACGCCATCCTGATCGAGCTGTCCTCAACAGCGCCACCACCGGCGGCCTGTGGATGGCCGAACCGAGCCGGTGGAACCGCTACGACAGCCGTGGCAGAGCACGGATTCGCCCGGCACCGTCGCTGGTGGGCAGCATCCAGGTCGCCTACGGCACCCCGACCAAGTACGAGCTGACCATCTATCGCGTGATCATCACCCGGCGCGGTCACGAGCTGGGCTGGTCCGTCGAGTCCTCACCGACGAGGCGCTGGGGCTCGGCGGCCTGAGCCTGCGCGAGTGCCCGCGCGCCGAACTCAAGACCCCGCCCAAACCGTTCCGCTTCTGAGCGATCTGTGCAGCCGACCCCGTAAGGTCAGCCCGACAGGTCCACGGGACACGCGGGAGCACGGAGGTCGGCAATGGCCAGCAGAGTTCAGGGTGTGGTGGCACGGGCCAAGGGGGCACCGGTCAGCGTCGAGACGATCATCGTCCCGGACCCCGGCCCCGGCGAGGCCACCGTGAACGTGCAGGCCTGCGGCGTCTGCCACACCGACCTGCACTACCGCGAGGGTGCGATCAACGACGACTTCCCGTTCCTGCTGGGACACGAGGCCGCCGGCATCGTCGACGCCGTCGGCGAGGGCGTCACCTCGGTGGCCCCGGGCGACTACGTGATCCTGAACTGGCGGGCCGTGTGCGGCCAGTGCCGCGCCTGTCTGCGCGGACGCCCCTGGTACTGCTTCGCCACCCACAACGCCACCCAGAAGATGACCCTCGAGGACGGCACGGTGCTGTCCCCCGCCCTCGGCATCGGTGCCTTCGCCGAGAAGACGTTGGTTGCCGCCGGTCAGTGCACCAAGGTCGACCCCACTGCTCCGGCCCAGGTCGCCGGCCTGCTCGGCTGCGGCGTCATGGCCGGCCTGGGCCGCGGTGAACACCGGCAACGTCGGGCGGGACGACACCGTGGCCGTGATCGGCTGCGGCGGTGTCGGGGACGCCGCCATCGCCGGGGCGCGCCTGGCGGGTGCCCGCACGATCATCGCCGTCGACGTGGACGACCGGAAGCTGGAGGGCGTGACTTCGGCGCCACCCACACCGTGAACTCGCGCAACGCCGACCCGGTCGAGGCGATCCGCGCCCTGACCGACGGCCACGGCGCCGACGTCGTGATCGACGCGGTGGGCCGGCCGGAGACCTACCAGCAGGCGTTCTACGCGCGCACCTGGCGGGCACCGTCGTCCTGGTCGGGGTGCCCTCGCCCGACATGCGTCTCGACCTGCCGCTGCTGGACGTGTTCGG
Organism: Kineosporiaceae bacterium; assembly: GCA_016713225.1. Taxonomy (NCBI): domain Bacteria; kingdom Bacillati; phylum Actinomycetota; class Actinomycetes; order Kineosporiales; family Kineosporiaceae; species Kineosporiaceae bacterium. The sequence continues at coordinate 220,939 of JADJPO010000005.1, read as the reverse complement.
CCGCGGCGGCTCGCTCAAGTCCTCCTGGTACGGCGACTGCCTGCCCTCGCGGGACTTCCCGACGCTGGTCGACCTGCACCTGCAGGGTCGGCTGCCGCTGGAGCGGTTCGTCAGCGAGACCATCGGTCTGGGCGACGTCGAGGAGGCCTTCACCAAGATGCACCACGGTGACGTGCTGCGCTCCGTCGTGGTGTTCTGAGCGTCATGACCGAGACCACACGATTCGAGCGCCTGGTCACCTCGGGCATCTTCAGCCTCGACGGCGGCGACTTCGAGGTCGACAACAACGTCTGGCTGGTCGGTGACGAGCACGAGGTGATCGTGGTCGACGCCTCCCCACGATGCCCAGGCGATCCTCAGTGCCATCGGCGGACGGCGCCTGGTCGCCGTGGTCTGCACCCACGGCCACAACGACCACATCAACGCGGCCGCCGCCGTGGCCGACGCCACCGGGGCGCCGATCCTGCTGCACCCGGCCGATCGGATGCTCTGGGACGTCGTCTACCCCGACCGCGAACCGTCGCCGTTGGCGGACGGCCAGGTGATCACGGTGGCCGGGCTCCACCTCACCGTGCTGCACACCCCGGGGCACGCCCCGGGGGCGGTGTGCCTGTACGCACCGGACGCCGCACCCGACGGGGTGTTGCTGAGCGGGGACACCTTGTTCCGCGGCGGGCCGGGGGCGACCGGACGCTCGTTCAGCAGCTTCCCGACGATCCTGGACTCGATCCGCGAGCGGCTGTTGGGGCTGAAGGGCTCCACCAGGGTGCTCACCGGACACGGCGACGAGACCACGATCGGCGCCGAAGCGGTGGACTACGACGCCTGGGTGGCCCGGGGTCACTGAGCCGGTCCGAGCCGGTCCGAGCCGGGTCAGTTCAGCGATTCCTGGTAGACGATCACTCCGGCCGCCTTCAGCCGTTTGGCCGCGGCGACCTCCGACTGGATGGTCGCCTGCGTGGGCACGACGCCCTTGAAGCCGTTGGCGTACACCATCACGTAGACCTTCAGCTTGGGCTGTTCCTTCAGGATCAGGCGGTACTGCTGCTCCAGCAGCCCCGAGCCGATCTGGGTGAAGGGCCAGATCACCTCGGTGGTCTCGGCCTTGATCGAGGGGTAGATCGAGCGCCGTCCGGCAACGTCGCGGAAGTAGAGCACCGGCATCACACTGATCGGTCGGCCGGCCTCGGCGCGCAGGATGTTCTTCCACCGCGTGATCGTGCCGGGTGCGAACAGATTGCAGCGATTGGGCTGGCGCGTGGTGGTGTCGTAGGCGAAGTCGTCCATGGCCACGGCCGTCAGGTTCGGGAACCGCTTGGCCAGCTTGCCGATCTCACGCATCCAGGTGTCGTAGTTGCCCTTGAAGGGCAGCAGTCGATTGGCCGTGCACGGGCGTCGTCCGTCGAGGTGGTGAACGGCGGCGTGAGCGTGATGTGCACGGCGATGCCACGAGCCTGCGCCGCCGCCAGGAAGGCCGGGAACGTCCGCCAGTCCTGCGCCGGCCGGTAGCCCGCCCGCGGGTAGATCAGGTAGGAGTAGGTGCGCGACCCCGTGCGGTCACGCGCTCGAAAGTGTGCGCACGATGTCGATCACGCCGGAGGCGGTTCGCACCGGGGCGGCATAGTGCACCTGCAGGGTCCGCGAGCCGGACGACGGCGTGTCCGGCGTGGTCGATTTCGGAGCGACGCCCGAGACCGGCACACGCGGTGGCCGGGGAGCCTTGCCGACCGAGACCGAGCCGAACGATCCCCTGGACCCGACTGGCGGGACCGTCGTCTCGGCCTGCGCGGGGTCATCTGGGTCACGACAGCTGCGACCAGGCACCCGGCAAGGGTCGCGGCCCAGTTCATCGGCTGGCGTCGTCGTCGAGGTGCGGCGTAGCGCCCGCCCATCTGCCCTCCGCCATGGTCGATCGGGGACGCCGATGCGTCCGCCCGTGCACGGTGTTCATCGACACGCCACCGGTGGGGTCTTGAGCCACCGAGCCGGACAATCGACACCGACCAGCGGTCACTGGCTACGCTTCTCCCCGGGGGCGGTAGCTCAGCCGGTCAGAGCAAGGGACTCATAATCCCTCGGTCGTGGGTTCGAGCCCCACCCGCCCCACTCGATCCAGTTCGCTGGGTACGCCTCAGGCCGCCGTGACCACCTCCGGTGCATCGTCGGCCAGCGCCAGGTCGAGCAGCAGGCGGGCGACGTCCGCGCGTGAGACCTGGGTTGCCGCGCACGGCGCGGTCATCGGTCTGGACCCGGCGGCCCGTGGCCGGGCCGTCGGTGAGCGTGACCGCTCGGGCCACGGTGGCCCGCCATCCCGTCGAGCGCACGAGCTGCTCGGCCTGCGTGAGGCCGGAGTACGAGATCCTCAGGGCACTGGTCGAGATCACCGCCCGGACGACGGCGGGCAGGGCCCGCCAGGAATCGCCGGCACCGAAGGCGCTCAGCAGCACCACACGCTGCCAGGGCTCGCCCGCCGCGAGAAGCGAGCGGACGGCCGTCGGCGCGACATCCGGGCGACCGCTGATCCCACTCCACGGATGGCGGCCGCGGTAACGCACCCCCACCGCGACGACGATGGCCTGGCTGCCCGACACGGCGGCCCGCATCGCGGCGACGTCGTCCAGCTCGCCGTGCACGACGCGGAGCAGGCCATCGCCGCGGGCGGTCAGTTCCGCCGGCAGCCGTGACGGGTCACGCACCAGCGCCGTGACCGACAGACCCCGGTCGAGTGCCTGAGCCGTTACGAGGCGGCCGACCCGGCCGGTGGCGCCCAGGACGGTGATCGATCGGGTGGTCGATCGGGTGGTCTCGAGGTGGGTGTTCATGACGTTCTCCTTCTCGCGAGGCGTGATGATGAGCGATGACACACCTTCGAGTTCACTCGAAGTCAAGCGCCGAGGGAGCCGTCGTGAACCTTCGCTGGACCGTCGCCGACTTCGCCGCACGCAGCGGCGTCCCGGCGAGCACCCTGCGGTATTGGGACGACATCGGCCTGCTCCCCGGCGGGCCGACTCGACAACGGACACCGGCGATACGGGCCGGATCACCAGGCCCGGCTGGAGATGGTGCGCATGTGCCAGGCCCTCGGCTGCTCCACCGAGGAGGTGCAGCTGATCCTGGACGCACCGAATCCCGCCGTGCGAGCCGCCTATGCCGAGCGCACACTGCCCGTGGTGCGCGAACGCCTCGAGGTTCTGCTCGTCGCCGTTCGAGTCCTCGAGCACGTTGCCGTGTGCCAGCATCCGGACGCCGCCAGTTGCGGCGCCTGGATGCAGTCGGTGATGGGTCCGAGTCCGAGTCGTGGAAATAGTTAAATGATAAACTATGTTGTCCGGAGAGCATCAGCCGATCGACACTGAGGAGAAGCCGACATGCCCGCCGTGACCGTCGAGAACATCCTGACCCTGCCGCGGATCACCGCGCCGGACGCCACGACCACCCCCCGAGCGCCCCGTCGTGTCGGTGACCACCGCGCCGAGCGGGTTCGAGGGTGAGGGCTTCCCGGTCCGTCGTGCCTTCGCGGGCGTCGACCTGGCCAGGCTCGACCCGTTCATCCACATGGACCAGATGGGTGAGGTCGAGGACGCCCCCGGCGAACCCAAGGGCACCCGTGGCACCCGCATCGCGGCTTCGAGACCGTCACGTACATCATCGACGGGATCTTCGACCACCAGGACAGCCACGGCGGCGGGGGCACCATCACCAACGGCGACACCCAGTGGATGACCGCCGGCTCCGGCCTCCTGCACATCGAGGCTCCGCCAGAGCACCTGGTGGTCTCGGGCGGCTCTTCCACGGCATCCAGCTCTGGGTGAACCTGCCCCGCACGCTCAAGTTCGCCCCGCCCCGCTACCAGGACATCCGCGGCAGCCAGGTGGCCCTGCTGTCGTCCCCGGACGGCGGCACACTGGTTCGGGTGATCGCCGGTGAGCTCGACGGCCACGCCGGCCCGGGCATCACCCACACCACGATCTCGCTGGCCCACGCCACCCTGTCCCCCGGTGCCGAACTGCATCTGCCGTGGCGTCCCGACTTCAACGCCCTGGTCTACGTGCTGTCCGGTAGCGGCACCGTCGGCTCGGCCGGCATGGACCGCCGTCCGGTGCGGATGGGCCAGCTCGCCACCTTCGGCGCCGGCGGCGCTCACCATCGCCGCCGACCCCACCAGGAGAGCCGCAGCCCCGACCTGGACGTGCTGATCCTTGGCGGTGCCCCGATCCGCGAGCCCGTGGCGGCCTACGGCCCGTTCGTGATGAACACCCGCGACGAGCTGATCCAGGCCTTCGAGGACTTCCAGGCCGGGCGCATGGGCAGCATCCCCGCCGAACCTCACCCCGGCCACGACGTGCTCTGACCCGACGATCGGCGCTGACCCACCGCGCTCGCCGGGCCGGCCCAGCGCCCCTACGCTGCGACGATGACGACACCGCCATCGGCCGCACCACTGCCGCCGTTGCCCGCCGACGCCTTCCATCGGGTGCTGTGCGTCGTCGCCCACCCGGACGACGTCGAGTACGGCACCTCTGCCGCGGTGGCGGTCTGGACGGCGGCCGGCATCGACGTCGCCTACCTGCTGCTCACCCGCGGCGAGGCCGGGATCGACAGCCTGGATACGGCGCGCACCGCCGAACTGCGTACCGCAGAACAGATTGCGGCCTCGCACCTGGTCGGAGTGCAGCAGGTCGAGTTCCTCGAAAGTACCCGGACGGCATGCTCGAGTACTCCTCGACCTGCGCCGCGACATCGCGCGAGCCATCCGCCGATACCGGCCGGACGCCGTCCTGCTGGGCTCGTGGGAGGTCGAGTTCATCGCCGGGCTGAACCAGGCCGATCATCGGGTGGCCGGCCTGGTGGCGCTGGACGCCGTCCGGGATGCCGGCAACCGCTGGGTGTTCCGCGATCTGCTCGAGCAGGAGGGCCTCGAACCCCACGCACCACGCTGGGTGCTGGTCAGCGGCGACACCCGCCCCACGCACGGCGTGGACGTCACCGGGCAACCCCTCGAAGCGCGGCATCGCCTCACTCGAGGCCCATGCCGACTACCTCGCCGCCATCCCCGGGCATCCCCCCGCACGCGCCATGCTGACGATGATCACCAGCATGCAGGACGCGCCATGGGCGTGGCGAACGCCGTGCTACTGCGCGCCATCGACCTCCAGGCCCCGCCACCGATCGCTCGGCGACTGAGCCGCAGGCTTCGTCGCGTTGACCACCGATGTCGGTGGTCAACGCGTCAAAGCCCGGCGCCCAACCCCACGCCCAGGGCCTCGTCGAAGGCCGTCACGAACAGCTCGACGTGCTCGTCCTGCCACACCAGGGGCGGGCGGACCTTGAGCGTGGCGCCGGTGCGTCCCGTGGTGCCGACCAGGACGCCCCGGGCTTTCAGCCCTCCTTGACCGCCGTCGCGACCGGTGTCGGAGGGGAGGTCGATTCCGGCGATCAGCCCGTGGCCGCGCACTGGCTTCGCCTCGTCGGCCTCGCTCGCCCCGAGGTGCTTCTCGCGCACCGCCGCCGCTCGCTCACGCACCTGCTGCCCCAACCGGACGGCGTGCGCCGGGATCGGAGCCCGTCGATCACCTGGTCCTCGAGGATGTCGAGCACCGCCAGGGACGCCGCCGTGCCCACCGGATTGCCCGCGAAGGTCGAGAAGAACTCGTACCGCGAGGCCAGCACGTCGGCGATCTCGCGCCGGGTGATGGTGGCAGCGATCGGGTAGCCGGCCCCCATCGGCTTGCCCATCGTCACCACGTCGGCCTGACGCCCAGCTCGGCGAACCACCACAGCTTGGGTCCGCTGCGCCCGAACCCGATCTGCACCTCGTCGGCGACGTAGAGCGCGCCGGCCGCGTGGGCGCCGTCCACCAGAGCCGCCATGAACTCGGGCGGCACGGTCCGCACGCCTTCGCTGGTGAACATCGAGTCGGCGATCACTATGGCCGGGTGGCGCCCTGCCGCGCGCAGCTCGGCCGCAGCGGCCTCGATGCGGGCCAGCCCTTCGGCGCGCGTGAGCAGGGCGTCGTGCTGCACCGGGCCGTCGAAGGTGGCCACGCCCGCAGGCCGATACCCGGCGGGCCACTCCATGGACGACAGGTCGGCCAGCCACCGCGAGGACCCGTGATAGGCGTTCGAGCCGATGATCGCCCCGACGTCCCCGGCGGGATACCCGGCAGGGACGGCCCGCGACCGCGCTGGTGTACTCGACGCTCAGTCGCCAGGCCAGTTCGTTGGCCTCGGTGCCCGAGGCGGTGAACAGGCAGGTGTCCAGCCCCGACCCGGGCGGCATCGAGGCCACCAACCGCTCGGCCAGCTCGATCACATTGGGGTGCAGGTAGCGGCTGTGGGTGTGCAGCACCGGTGCCTGCCGGGTGATCGCCGAGACCACACTCGGGTGATCAGGGCCGACCACGGCCACGTTGTTGTAGCCGTCGAGATAGCGCCGACCGTCGCGGGCGGTCAGCCAGACCCCTTCGGCCGCCACGATGTCCAACGGTTCGGCGTAGAACAGCGGTGACAGACCCCTGGCCTGGACGGCGCGTCGCCGGGTGAGCAGATCCTGCGAGGACGACGCCGGGGCGCCCGGAAGGCCCGGCGCCCCCAGCCCGGCCAACCGGCGCAGCCGACCACGCAGCGAACCGGGCGTGATCGCCGTCAACCGGTCGAGCAGAGCCTGCGAATCAGCGTCGTACTGGGTGATGTAGTCGGTGTTGTCGAGATGCTGCGGCTCCCGGTGGGCCGAGACAGCGAGCGTGATCAGCAACCGGGCGATCACCAGCTCCCCAGCACGTCCACCTCGGCGGGTTGCAGCGGGCGGTGACGCTGATAGCCGCGCAACACCGCGGCGGTGAGCGACCAGAGCGTCTCGCCTCGACCCCACGCAGCACCGAGGTGAGCGTGGCGGCCAGGTCGCACACCGCGGCGGTGTGGTGCATGTCGCCGAGGTCGACGATGCCGGTCAGGACACCATCGGTGTCGGTGAGCACGTTCGTCAGCGTGACGTCGCCGTGCTGCACGCCCGCCGGCAGCGCCGTGAGCCGCGCCAGGGCATGAGCCGTTCGAGACGGGATCCGCGGCGCGCCACGACGGGCGGACAGCTCCCTGAGCCGTCGCACGTCCCAGTCGAGCTCGCGGCCGGCCGCGGGATGGAAGAACCCTTGCAACGCCACCGAGAGTCGGGGACATCTGGCACCCACCGCCTCGGCGGTGATCTGGCTGACGGGCTGCCCCTCGTGGACCCGGCTCTGCAACGCCCGGCCGGGCAGCGCGGTGATCACCCGGACCAGGTGAGTGCCCGCCGGTCCGTCGATCGTGGTGGTCGGCTCGCCGGCGAGGGTGCGGACCAGCCGCGGAAGCGGCAGGTCGGAGGCGACCGCGGCCAGGTGCTGCAGCGCAGCGTTCTCCATGTCGATCACGGCGGGATCCTCGGCCGCGTGGGCGATCTTCAGCACGAACCGACGCACGATGCGGTGGGGGTTCGCGACCACGGCCTCCACCAGGAAGTTCTGGTCGCGCTCGCTCGGGAGCGGGCTCGCCTGGAGGGCGTCCGAACCGTAGAGGTGCGGACCAACGCGAGGACCTCGGCCACCCCGACGGCAGGAGCGGGCAGGTCGAAGACGGCGCGACTCACCCGCCCATCCTCACATCTCCCCGACACCACCCCCACACACCCCGCACACCCCACGCACACCCTGCCCCGCGGTGATCATGCAATCCGTGCACGTTTCGTGCGCGGATTGCATGATCACGGGCAAAACGTGCGCGGATTGCATGATCACCGCGGAGGGGTGGGGTCAGGGACGGGCGTTCAGGTACGAAGAGGTCGACACCCAGGTGGATGGTGCGCCGCTCACCCGAGGGCGTCTCGTAGGCGGCGGTGTGGTAGACGCTGCGCTCCTCGAGATAGCGGCCGATGAAGACCATGCCGTCGCGCACCTGTACCGGAGGCGGGTCGGGCATCGACCAGTCCATGACCTGCCGGTCGAGCTCGGCCAGGGGGCGTCCCAGCACCGGCGACGGGGTCGAGGCGGCCAGGTGCTGTCGCACCGCCGTGGCGGCGTCCTCACCCATGGGTCACCTCGAGGGTTGCGTGGTCGAGAGTCGTTGCAGCGCAGGGGCCACGGCGTCTTGACTCGCCAGGAGATAGTCGTTGCCGGGGTCGCGGAGTGCTGCCAGCCCGCCATCACCACACTCAGCGCGAGCCGGGTACGGATCAGCGCGGGCAGGAGCTCGAGCTCCACCGAGTCCAACGGCGCGACCGCCTGGTAACCCTGGATCAGCGGGGCCGCCGGCGCCCACGGATCCACGCCCTCGGCGCTCCGGCCGGCGATCGCGTAGGCGCATGCCACCGCGAGCCCGCAGACCCGCGGTGCCCGGCACAGGTCCCCGAAGTCGATCAGGCCCGGGCGCGCGTGTCGTCCAGCACGATGTTGGCGTCGTTGGCGTCGTTGTGGATCACCTGCCAGGGCAGCCTCGCCCATCGTGGCGCCACCTGATCGACGAACTCCTGCAGGACGGCGCGCGCCACCTCGCGGCGGTCGGCGTCCGGCACATACCCGATCAGGTCGAGGGCGCGTCCGGCCTCGACCAGGTTCCAGCGCAGCAGGCGCCCGGCGTGCGGATGCTCGAACGCAGCCAGCGCGGTGTCCACCTCGGCCACGGTGGTGCCCAGCGCCCGCAGCGCCTCCGCGGTGGCGTCGGACGGCGTCCAGGTGCGCCCGGGCAGCCAGGTGAGCGCGCGCGCCAGCCGGACGCCGTCCGGCGTGACCTGCTCGATCACCGCCTCGCCGTCCGGAGTGCGCAGCACGGGGCACCTGGCCCGACAGCGCCGGGTGGGCTGCCAGGTGTTCCGGAGCGCCGCCGACTCGAACCCGATGTCGTCGGCCTCGCTCGTCGGGTGCAGTTTGAGCACCGCCACCGCGTGCCCGGAGGCGTCGATCAGTGCCGCATTCGCGGTCCGCTCCCCACCAGCTCACGGACGTCGCCGGACAGCGCGAACCGGGCGATGACCTCGGCCCAGGGCCACATCGATGCCTGGTCAGTCCTGACGGGCCACGGCGCGCACGGCGGCCGCGACGGCCGGGGCCACCGCGGGGTCGAACACGCTCGGCACGATGAAGCTCGGGTTGCGCTGCTCGGGCGGCACCACGTCGGCGATCGCCTGGGCTGCGGCGACCAACATCGCGTCGCTGATGTGGTGCGCGCCGGCGTCCAGCAGCCCGCGGAACACGCCGGGGAACGCGAGCACGTTGTTGATCTGGTTCGGGAAGTCGCTGCGGCCGGTCCCCACGACGAGGGCGTGCTCGATCGCCGCCATCGGGTCGACCTCGGGTCGGGATTGGCCAGCGCCAGCACGATCGCGCGGTCGGCCATGGTGGCGATGTCGTTGCCGTTCAACAGGTTCGGAGCCGAGACCCCGATGAACACGTCGGCCCCGGCCAGACCCTGGGCAACTGGCCGTCGAACGCGGCCGGGTTGGTGTTCTCGGCGATCCAGGTCTTGAAGCTGTCGAGGTCGGTGCGGCCGGTGTGCACCGCACCCTGGGTGTCGAAGGCCACCACGTGGCTCGCGCCCTGCGAGAGCAGCAGCCGGATGATCGCCTGCCCGGCCGCGCCGGCGCCGCTGACCACGATCCGGACGTCGTCCAGCGTCTTGTCGACCACGCGCAGGGCGTTGATCAGTCCGGCCAGGACGACGATGGCGGTGCCGTGCTGGTCGTCGTGGAACACCGGGATGTCGAGCATCTCGCGCAGCCGGGCCTCGATCTCGAAGCAGCGGGGCGCCGCGATGTCCTCGAGGTTGATGCCGCCGTAGACCGGGGCGATGGCCTTGACGATGGAGATGATCTCCTCGGTGTCCTGGGTGTCCAGGCAGACCGGCCAGGCGTCGACGCCGGCGAAGCGCTTGAACAGGGCAGCCTTGCCCTCCATCACCGGCAGCGCCGCCGCCGGACCGAGGTTGCCCAGGCCGAGCACGGCCGAGCCGTCGCTGACCACGGCGACGGTGTTGCGCTTGATCGTGAGCCGGCGGGCGTCGTCCGGATTGGCGGCGATCGCCTGGCAGATGCGGGCGACGCCGGGGGTGTAGGCGCGCGAGAGGTCGTCGCGGTGGCGCAGCTCGACCTTGGGCACCACCTCGAGCTCGCCGCCGCTGTGCATCAGGAAGGTGCGGTCCGAGACCTTGCGCCCCTCGAAGCCGCCGAGGTCGCGCACCGCCTCGGTGATCTCGTCGGCGTGCTCGGCGTCCGAGGTGTTGACCGAGACGTCGAGCACGATCCAGTCGTAACTGGACTCGACGACGTCGAGCGCGGTCACCACGCCGGCGGCCTTGCCGATGGCCGTGGTGAGATCACCCGTGGCATGCGGGTGTGGATGGGGGCCTGAACGCGCAGGGTGATCGTGTAACCGGGGCTCGGGGACGCCATTCGCCTACTCCGTGGAGGTGGACTCGGAAGGCAGTCACGATACGCCCGAACAGGGTGGTTGCCGTGCACAACCGCTCGAGGGCGACGATTGAAGGGCTCCCGCACTTGGACTCGAACCAAGAACCTGCCGGTTAACAGCCGGCTGCTCTGCCAATTGAGCTATGCGGGATTGGCGCGGGCAGAACTCTACTAAGTCTGCGGAGTGGTTCCTGCATGCATATCGCGCCAGGCTGGACGGCGTGACGCGCTTCGTGCTGCTGCACAGTCCAGCCGTGGGTCCGGCGACCTGGCGGCCCGTCGCCGAGGAGTTGCGGGGCGCCGGGCACGAGGTGGTCATCCCCGACCTCGACCTGAGGCCGGCGTTGCTCGAGGTCCGGCCCCTCACTGGCATCGGGTGCGTGACGGCGTCCTCGCCACAGTCGGGGACGCCGACGCGCAGAGCCTGGTGCTGGTCCCCCACAGCAACGCCGGCCACTTCGTTAGCCGATGCTCAATTGGCACTTGCCGCTCCCCTGTGCCGGGTCGTCGCGTCCACGGGCAGCGTCCTCTCGTGGACGCCGCGCCGCCTCCCGGTCCGGACGGCGAGATCGGGTCTGCGGCGTCAAAGGGCGGGCCTGAGTGCGATGCCCTTTCTCTCGGAACAGCGCGCTGGCTGAACGGCGTCCTCCTCGCCGTGGACGTCGTGGTGGTCCGAAGACGAGGACGTCGCGGCACTAAGTTCGTTCGCGGAGGTCGGGCCCACCGCGCGGCGTAGAGATCGAGGTCCGAACAGCCGTGCCTTCCGCTGGATCTTAACTACCGGGAACGGGTACTGCGGTGCGCGCTGGGGACTGGAGGGTCGAGACGCGCGGCGCCTATCTGTGGTTCGGGCCGCCGTACGACAACGAGGCGCCTGCCCCGGCGGCGGCGTGGGGCGGGTTGGCCCCACCTCGGCACCTTGCCGGTGCCCACCTGCTATCTTGCTCGTCGACCCGCCAGCCGTTGCGGCTGCTCCTTCTCGAACACGATCGCGGGTGACCAGACCTTTGTCGGCCGCCTGAGATCAGCGAGAACCCCACACCCGGGAACGTCGCGCCGGCCAAAATTTCTGCCCCAGCGTCCAGGCCGGCCTCCTCCGCAGTCCTGCCTCGGCCGCTCGCAGCGGCGCCACCGCGGGGTCGTCGGCCGAGGCATCTGCGGTGCAGGTTGGGAGGTCCTGACAGGTCACGACGCCTGCGGCATCGCGGCGCAGGGCCAGGGTGGCTCGACGGCCTCCGGGCAGCCTGACCTCCACGGGTCAGCATCATCGAGGCCCGCAACCGCTCGTAGACCGTCTCCGGGAGGAACGAGGCCTCGACCGGTTCCAGGCCGATCGCCTGTCTCGAACCCACTCCACCAGACCGCCAGGGTGCGCGATCTGTCGTCCCAGGCGACGTGGTCGACCCGACCCAGGTGCGCACGAACCGCTTGCCGTAGGGGTGAGCACGTGCAGCCGCGCGGCGGTCGCCGCGGCGTATCCCCGGCCGACCAGCTCCGACCAGGCGAGCACCCGCTCCCCCGGTTCGAGACCGACGGCCTGCCGGGCGTCGTCCGGCATCGTGGGGCGGCGGCGAGGCAACAAACGCATACCGTCAGCCTACGAGCCGGCGGCCATGATCTTCTGTGGCTACGACCCGCCCGAACTACGAACCACCCGAACGCAGATCGCGCAATGCCCGGCGCCGCGACTCGGCCGCCAGCAGCTCGAGGTACGCCTCGGCATGCGCCGGATCGCCCTCGGTCATCCGCTGCACCTGGCTGCGCAGGTTGCTGATCACACGGCTGATGTCGACCTCGGCCACCCGGATCACCAGATCGGCGGCGTACCGGGCCAGCCTCTCCTCACCGTCCGACGGCACCGGTGAGACGGCCATCCCGGTGATCAGGTTGGGATCACCGAGGGCGCCTCCTCGCGCACCCGGTCGAGCCAGGCGTGCACCGACAGCGTCTTCGCTGCCGCGATGCCCCCTGCCGAGCGCACTGCGTGGTGCACCGCCCGATAGGCCGGCACCTGGAAGGCGTTCTCCCCAGCCCGTCGGCGATGTCCTCGGGCACCAGGTTCGGCACCTGCAACATGCATTCCAGCGCCCCACGCTCGGCCATGGCGACCGGGTCGCGGGGGTCGGGGCCGGGACGCGCCCCGCTGCGGTCCGGCAGGTCCCGCGACCTCGAGCGCCCGGGCCGGAGCTGGAGCCCCGGCGGACCGCCCGCGTCACCTGTTCGACGTCCATGCCGAGCCATCCGGCGAGCTGACGGGCGTACCCGGACGCAACGAGGCGTCCCGGATCTGCGCGACTACCGGCGCCGCCGCCCGCAGCTCCCGGGATCCGACCCTCCGCGGTCGACAGGTCCAGATGCTCGAAAGCGTGGCCCGGATCGCGAACTCGAACAACGGACGCCGCGCGGCGCCACCAGCGCGCCACCGCCTCGTCGCCGTGGGCCTGGCGCAGCTCGCACGGGTCCATGCCATCCGGCGACGGCGATGTAGGGTCAGGGCCGCGAAGTTCTGGTCACCGCCGAACGCCCGCTGGGCGGCTTTGAGCCCGGCCTCGTCCCCGTCGAAGACGAACACCACCGAGCGCGAGAAGGTCTTGCTGATCAGGTCGATACTGCCCTTGCCGGCCTCGTCCCCCAGCAGCCGCCGCACGATGCGCAGATGGTCCTCGCCGAAGGCCGTGCCACAGGTGGCCACCGCCCCCGCCCACGCCCGCCAGGTGGCAGGCCATCACGTCGGTGTAGCCCTCGACCACCACGACCTGCCGGTCACGGGCGATCGCCTTCTTGGCGAGATCGACCCCGTAGAGCACGTGCGACTTTGTAGATGGGTGTCTCGGGGTGCTGAGGTATTTGGCCTCGATCCGGTCGTCGTCGAACAGCCGCCGGGCCCCGAAGCCGACCACGTCACCCGCGACGTCCCGGATCGGCCACAGCAGCCGCCCCCGGAACCGGTCGTACAACCCCCGCTGCCCTCGCCCGGCCAGCCCCGGGAGGCGACGAGCCCTCGGTGAACGAGCCCGCGCAGGTGGCGCAACAGCGCCTCGCCCGAGCGCGGTGCGAACCTGATGCCGAACTGTTCGGCTGCGCCCGGTCGAAGCCCCGCTCGATCAGGAACGTCCGCCCGGCCATGGGTCATCGGGGGACGTCGCGAGCTGTCCGGCGTGGCACTGCATCGCCACCCGGTGGCCTCGACCAGTCGCTGGCGCTGCCCGGCACCTCGCGCGGCGCGCTGAGGCCCGGCCGTCGTCGTCCTCGTAGTGCACCTCGTAACCGAGCTGGCGCGCGAGCCGCTCGACCGACTCCGGCGAAGGCCAGATGATCGACCTTCTGGACGAAGTCGATGACGTCGCCGCCCCGCCACAGCCGAAGCAGTGCCATGCCCACCTGGGGCCGCACGGAACGAGGGGTCTTCTCGTCGGGAACGGGCACAGCCCCTTCATGGAGCCGACCCGGCCGCGCGCGCAGCGTGACATGCTCCGCGACGACGTCCTCGATGCGCGACCGTTCGCGGACGTGCTCGACGTCCTCGCGCCGGATCTTCACCGGCGGCACTTCCTGACGACGCGCGTAGCTCACGGGCGTGAGTTCTCTAGGGTCTCACGCCCGACACGAACCGCGCCGATATGCCCAGTTGCTCGCACGAGCCCACCGAGGAAAAACAGGACAGACTCCCCCTCTTACGTGACATCTGCCCCCTGACCTCGCCCGGCTGGTCGCTGTCGGACGTCGACGGCGTGTTGAACGCCGCGATGCCCGGTTGGAGGTGAGACGCCCGATCAGGTCAGGCGTTCGTCCACGGCACCGCTACTCCGCTGCGCTGGGCTCCCACGCTGGCCCGCCGGATCGCCGCACTGCACCACAGTGGGGCGCGTCGAGGTGGCGGTGGGCGACCACCTGGGTCGACCATCGCCCAGGTCGGAACGGTTGCTGCACCTGCCGCCGCTGACCACCGCGTCTGGCGTGGTCGACGTGGTGGACGCCGAGGCCTCCGTCGCCCGCAAGGGCTCGCCGCGCGCTGCACGTGGTCGAGGTCGAGCAGCGCCCGTTGATCTGGACCGATGACGACGCCATTCCGGACGACGGCCCGGCGCTCGCGCGCGAATCGACGCCGCCGGCATGCTGGCGCTGCTGGTCGCGCCCAGTTCGCGGTACGGCCTGCAGCCCGAAGACCTGGACGCCATCGACGGACTTCCCGGCCGAGCCTTCACCGAACTGGCCAGCTGAGCGCGCTCACCCTCAGGTTCCTGCCCGTGTCTCTCGCCGCAACGCGCGGCGTGCCAGCGCACGGCCCCGCATCGGTGAGCGAGGCGATCTGGTCGATCACGACCCGTCGTCGCACGTCGTCCGCAGCGGGGGCTGGACGGCGGCCTGGGTCCAGTCGGCGGCGAACGCCGGTTCCAGCGCCTGTGGGCCCGGTCGAGCACCATCTCGTAGAGCTCGGCCAACAGCTCACGCTGACGGGCGTAGAGCGGCTGACGCTCGGCCGTGGTCATCACGTACACCGCGGCGATGCCCTTCAGCGTGGCGATCTCGCACCAGGTCTCGCGCGGCACGACGACGTCGGCGGCGTACCGGGTGAGTCGGCCGCCCCCGGTGACCGGGGCGGTCTGCGCCGGGTGGCCTGTCGACGTCCCGGGCGAACCGCCCGATCAGCTGGCTGGTCAGGTCTTTCAGGCGGCCGACGCCCGTCGGCTGCCGTCGTAGGAACTCACCCAGGTGGGCATCGCCCGCAGCCGGTGCAGGGCGGCGGCGACCTCGCCGTCGGCGGCATCCGGTAGGTACCAGACCGCACCTGCTCGGCGAGGCGATCGACCTGGTCGACCTCGGAGCCGGCCCAGGTCGAGGCGGCGGCCGACCACGGCGTCCTCGAGGTCGTGCACGCTGTAGGCGATGTCGTCGGCCAGGTCCATCACCTGGGCCTCGATGTAGCGGCGGTGGGGCGCGGGTGCCCCGGCCCGCAGCCAGGCGAACACCGCCCGGTCGTCGTCGGCATAGACGCCGAACTTCCCGGAGCCGGCGGTGGGCGCTCGCCGCGGCCCCACGGGCATTGGTGCAGGCATCCAGCGTGGCTCGGGTCAGGTTCAGACCCGCGCCGGCCGCTTCCTGGTCGATCACCTTCGGTTCGAGCCGGGTGAGCACGCGCAGCGTCTGGGCGTTGCCCTCGTACCCGCCGAAGCCGGCGGCGATGGCGTCCAGGGGCGTCCTCACCGTTGTGCCCGAACGGCGGTGGCCGAGATCGTGGGCCAGACACGCGGTGTCGAACACGTCGCCGTCGCGACCTGAAAGGCCTGGCCGAGTTCGCGGTCGACCTGAGCCACCGAGGCTGTGGGTGAGCCGGTTACGGACGAAGTCGTCGGTGTCGGGTTCGACCACCTGGGTCTTTGCTGCCAGCCGGCGCAATGCCGACGAGTGATGACGCGCGCGCCCGATCGCGTGCGAAGGCGCCGCGCCCGGGGTTCTGGCTCTCCTTCGCCCACTGCGCGACGTCGTCCGGGCCGTAGCCCGACATGGACTCAACCATGCTCGGACTCAACCACCGGACACCGACAACTCGGCCTGGCTGACCGCGGCGACGTCGGCGGCGTCGAGCTGGCGGCTGTCGAGCCAGCCGTCCGGCAGGCTGACCTGCCGCGCCGACCCGTGTGCCCAAGCGGCCCTCGGCCGGTCCGCCTAGGTGAGGCTGCACGCCGTCCAGCGTCGCGGTGATCCGGTCGAACCCGGCCGACGTCGACACCAGGGGCCAGGGCACCGCGCATCGTCGTGTCCGACCGCATATCCCTTGAGGCACCAGGCGATGTGTCTGCGGATGTCGCGGCAGGCCCGCCGCTCGGCGTCGTCCGCAGACCTGCGCGTAGTGCTCGATCAACACCTCGATGTGGCGGCGCATGGTCGCCAGCACCACGCCGAGGGCGGGCCGAGCCTCGGTCAGGTGGGGGCGAGCTCGGCAGACGGGTCGGCGAAGGCCGCCGCCAGATCGGCGAACAGCCACGGCCGGCTTCCAGGCAGCCCCGACCCACGACAACCCCGTCGCACCCGGTGCGGCGCACCATGTCGAGGGCATCGGCCGCCGACCAGATGTCACCGTTGCCGAGCACCGGGATGCTCGTCACCGCCTCCTTGAGCCGGGCGATCGCCGTCCAGTCGGCACTGGGCGCGTAGTAGTCGGCGGCGGTGCGCGCGTGCAGCGCCACGGCAGCCACTCCTCGGCCTCGGCGATCCGGGCTGGCGTCCAGGTAGGTCAGGTGCTCGGGTCGATCCCCGTGCGCATCGGGACCGTCACCGGAACCCCGGCCGGGGCGGCCATCGCCACCGCCCGTGCCACGATCTCGCGAAACAGGCCGAGCTTCCACGGCAGTGCCGAACCGCCACCCTTGCGGGTCACCTTGGGCACCGGGCAGCCGAAGTTCAGGTCGATGTGGTCGGCCCGGTCCTCACTGACGAGCAGATGGACGGCGGCCGCCACGACACCCGGATCCACCCCGTAGAGCTGCACCGACCGCGGCGACTTCGTCGGCGTCGTGGGCGATCAGCCGCATCGACTCGTCGTTGCGCTCCAGCAGTGCGCGCGAGGTGACCATCTCGCTGACGAAGACCCCGTCCCCGCCGCCCAGCGCCGCCTGCTCGCGGCACAGCCGCCGGTAGGCCTGGTTGGTGATACCCGCCATCGGCGCGAGCACCACCGGCGTGCGCAGCCGGTGCGGGCCGATGGTCAGCGGGGTCACCGGGGCATTCTCGCAGGGGCACCTGCCGGTCTCCCCTCCGAGCGCCATACCGGACCGGGGATGCCCCTGCGTCGCGCTGACCGAGCGGCTGCGCCCCGCACCCTGGTCGACATCTTCCGGCGCACCGTGGCCGAGGGTACCGACGAGCCTGCCCTGACAACGGCGCCCCCGTGTTGACCCATGCCGAGTTCGCCGAGCAGGCCGACGACCTGGCGGCCGAACTGGCCGCGTTCGGGGTCGGCCGCGGCGACAAGGTCGGCATCCGGATCGCCTCGGGCACCACCGATCTGTACGTCGCGATCATGGGCACGCTGCTGGCGGGCGCCGCCTACGTGCCGGTGGATGCCGACGACCCGGACGAGCGGGCCTGTACCGTGTTCGGCGAGGCCGAGGTGGCCGCGGTGATCGGCAACGACCTGACCATCACGCCGCGCCGGCCGACGCCGCCCTGATCGATCCCGACCCCACGCCGGACGACGACGCCTGGGTGATCTTCACCTCCGGCTCGACCGGCAAGCCCAAGGGCGCGGCGGTCACCCACCGCAACGCGGCTGCCTTCGTGGACGCCGAGTCACACCTGTTCCTTCAGCAGTCCCCGATCGGGCCCGGACGACCGGGTGATGGCGGGCTGTCGGTGGCCTTCGATGCCTCGTGCGAGGAGATGTGGCTGGCCTGGCGCTACGGAGCCGCCTGGGTGCCGGCGCCGCGTTCGTTGGTGCGCAGTGGCATGGACCTCGGCCCCTGGCTGACGGCCAACGACATCACCGTGGTCTCGACGGTGCCGACCCTGGTGGCGTTGTGGCCGGCCGACGCCCTGGCCGGGTGCGGCTGCTGATCCTGGGCGGCGAGGCGTGCCGCCCGAGCTGGCCGCCCGGCTGGCCACCCCGACCCGCGAGGTGTGGGAACACCTACGGCCCCACCGAGGCCACCGTGGTCGCCCGCGCGCCCAGCTGACCGGTGAACCGCCGGTACGGATCGGGCTGCCGCTGGACGGCTGGGACCTGGCCGTCGTCGACCGCGAGGTAACCCGGTGCCGGACGGCGAGAGGCGAACTGATCATCGGCGGGGTCGGTCTGGCCGCTATCTCGACGCCGCCAAGGATCGCCGAGAAGTACGCCCCGATGCCCTCCCTGGGCTGGGAACGCGCCTACCGCAGCGGGGACATCGTGCGGTTCGACGGCACCGGGTTGCTGTTCGGCGGCCGCGCCGACGAACAGGTCAAGGTCGGCGGTCGGCGGATCGAACTCGGCGAGATCGACAGCGCACTGCTGGGCCTGCCGGGGGTCAGCGCGGCCGCCGCCGCCGTCCGCCGCACGGCGTCCGGCAACGCGATCCTGGTCGGCTACCTGACCGTCGACGACACCTTCGACGTCGCCGCCGCCACGGCGGTGCTGCGCCGGGACATGCCCGCAGCCCTGGTGCCGCGCCTGGCCGTCGTCGAGATCTGCCCACCCGCACCAGCGGCAAGATCGACCGGGACGCGCTGCCCTGGCCTCTGGCGAGGCGGACGACGACGATGACGGTCTTGACCTGCGCGGCACCCAGGCCCGCTGGCCCAGCTCTGGGGCGGGCTCGGGGCCAGGATCGCCGACGTCGACGCCGACTTCTTCGACCTCGGTGGCGGCAGCTGACCGCGGCGCAGATGGTCCCGCTGCTGCGCAGCACCCACCCCGAGATCACCGTCGCCGACATCTACGAGCACCCCTCGCTGGCGGCCATGGCCCGTCACCTGACGAGATGGCCACCCCGACCGCTCGGCTCAACGCCGACGTGCCCCGGTGCCGTTGAAGACCCAGGTCGGGCAGGTGGTGGCCACCTGGCCACTGCGCACTATCGCCGGCGCCCGCTGGCTGGTCTGGATCGCCGCCGGGGACGACCCTGGCCCACGGCCCCGGGGTCACCTGGGCACCGGTGGCCTCCTGGTGGTGGATCGGCCTGGGCTAGGCGCTGCTGCTGCTGCCGCCGGGGCGGATGCTGCTGGCCGGGATCGGCGCCCGGATCGTGCTCGCCGGCATCGGGCCGGGCAACTACCCGCGCGGTGGCCGGGTACACCTGCGGTTGTGGTTGGCCGAGCGACTGGTCGACGAACTCGGCGCCGCCAACCTCACGGGCGCCGTGCTGATGCGCTGGTATGCCCGGCTGCTCAGGCCCGGGTCGGCAAGGACGTCGACCTGCACTCGGTCGCCCCGGTCACCGGCCTGATGACCCTGGGCGCCGGCTGCGCGATCGAACCCGAGGTCGACCTGGCCGGGTACTGGCTGGACGGGTCCCGGCTGCACATCGGCCGAGTGGCGGTCGGTCAGCGAGCCCGGGTCGGTGCCCGCAGCACCCTGGCACCCGGCGCCCACGTCGGCGCCGATGCCGAGATCGCCCCCGGTTCCGCGGTGTTCGGCATCGTGCCGCGGGGCGAGTTCTGGTCCGGCGCTCCGGCGCAACGGATCGGCCCGGCCCGCGGGCCGTATCACGACACCCGCCCGCCCAACCGCGCGACGTGGCTGGTGGCCTACACCGTGGCCTCGCTCGTGATCGGGCTGTTGCCGGTGCTCGCCGTCCTGGCCGGGGTGATCCCGGCCTGGCCCGCGTTGCGGGCGAGCGAGAGCTGGGGTGAGGCGGTCCGGACGGCGCTGACCTGGCTGCCGCTCGGCGTCCTGGTGGCGATCGGTGCTGGCGCCTGGTGGTCTGGCTGCTCACCCGGGGGTTCGGCGTCGGGTTGCGCCCGGGGCCTACCCGGTGCAGGGCCGCATCGCCTGGCAGGCCTGGTCGACGGTGCGGCTGCTGGACGAGGCGCGCACCTGGCTGTTCCCGTTGTACTCCAGCACGCTGACCCCGGTGTGGTTGCGGGCGCTCGGCGCCCGGATCGGCCCGGACGTCGAGGCGTCGACGGTGCTGATGATCCCCGCGCTGACCAGCGTCGCCGAGGGCGCATTCCTGGCCGACGACACTCTGATCGGTGGCTACGAACTGGGCGGCGGGTGGCTGCGGGTCGAACCGGTCAAGGTCGGCAAACACGCCTTCGTCGGCAACTCCGGGCATGGCCGCCCCGGTCGCAAGGTGCCCAGGCACGGTCTGGTGGCGGTGCTCTCCGGCCGCCCCGCAGCGCACGGTGGCCAAGGCCGGCACCTCCTGGATCGGCAGCCCCTGGCCCTGTTGCGGCGCAGCGTCTCACGCCAGGACGACGCCCGCACCTTCCATCCGCCGACCCGACTGCGGGTGGCCCGGGCGCTGGTCGAACTGTGCCGGTTGGTGCCGCTCTGGCTGCACGCCGCGCTGGTCGTCGCCGTGGTGGCGGTCATGACGTCGATCGTGCAGGACGCCGGGTGGTGGATCGCACTGGCCGCCGGCGGCCTGGTGCTGATGACCGCCGGGCCTCGCGGCGCTCATCGCCACCGTGGCGAAATGGCTTTGGTGGGCCGGGTTCCGCGGCGCGACCACCCGCTCTGGAGCAGCTTCGTCTGGCGCAACGAGTTGGCCGGACACCTTCATCGAGGTGCTCGCGGCGCCCTGGTTCGCCCGGGCCACCGCCGGCACCGTGGTGCTGAACGCCTGGCTTGCGCACCCTGGGTGCCAAGGTCGGGCGCGGGGTGTGGTGCGAGACCTACTGGTTGCCCGAGCCCGACCTGATCGACCTGCGGGACGGCGTGACCGTCAACCGGGGCTGCGTCGTCCAGACCCACCTGTTCCACGACCGGGCTGAGCATGGACACCGTGACGCTGCGTGTCGGCTCGACGCTGGGACCGAACGGCGTGGTGCCTGCCTGCCGCCGTGATCGGCCGCCACGCCACCGTCGGCCCGGTCTCGTTGGTGATGCGGGGTGAGTCGGTGCCCGACAAGACCCGCTGGATCGGCAACCCGATCGCCCCCTGGGCGGGGTAGCCGATCGGATAGCGTCGCACCATCATGACCACCGACATCGCAGGCCTGCAGCAGACGGCCGTCGAGCTGCGCGGCGCACTCGCGTCGCTGCACCTGGACACCGCGCTGCCCGGCGCGACGGCTGCCGGCCGGGACGCCGCCGCGATGGTGCGCGAGTTCGACGACCACGTGCTGCCCCGCCTCGGCAACCTCTGAGGCCCCGGCGCTGGTGGTGATCGGCGGCTCGACCGGATCGGGCAAGTCGCTGCTGACCAACAGCGTGCTCGGCGCCGACGTCACCCGCCCCGGCTACCTGCGCCCCACCACGATGGCCCCGGTCTTGGTGCACGACCCGGCGGACGCCGCGTGGTTCCAGGCCGGCCACGTGTTGCCCAACCTGGCCCGGGTGCTCGAGGGCGAGGCGAAGGGGCACCGCGAGCTGCGGCTGGTCGCCAGTGACGCCGTCCCGGACGGGGTGGCGCTGCTCGACAGCCCCGACATCGACTCGGTCTCGGTGGCCAACCGCGAGCTGGCCGCCGACCTGCTCGCCGCCGCCGACCTGTGGATCTTCGTGACCACCGCGGCCCGCTACGCCGACGCCGTCCCGTGGGACTTCCTGCGCTCGGCACGCCGTCGCGGCACCCCACTGGTGATCGTGATGAACCGGACCCCGCCGGAGGGCGCCCAGGCGCTCGCCGCGCATCTGAGCCAGATGCTGGCCGAGGAAGGGCTGCCGGAGACCCCCGTCATCACCGTCACCGAGCAGCCGCTGGTCGAAGGCCGGTTGCCCGCCGGCGAGGTCGCCCCGCTGCGGGACTGGCTCGACCGGCTCGGTGCCGATCACGAGGCCCGGGCCGCCTCGATCCGCCGCTCGTTGCAGGGCGCCCTGGCCGACCTCGCCACCCGCACCCACGCGGTCTCCGCGGCCGTCGACGAGCAGGTGCAGATCGGCCAGAAGCTGCTCGGCGACGTCGACGCCGCCTACGCCGACGCGTTGACCACGGTGCGCAAGGACATCGACGCCGGCGCGCTGTTGCGCGGCGAGGTGTTGGCGCGGTGGGAGGAGTTGCTCGGCACCGGCGAGTTGTTCCGCCAGCTGCGCACCGGGCTGAGCAAGTTGCGCGACCAGGTGGCGGGCCTGCTCACCGGACGCCGCCGCACCCACGCCGAGTTCACCGAGGCGGTCGAGCACGTCGTCCAGACCCTGATCCGTACCCATGGTGACGCCGCCGCCGCGGACGTGGCATCCCGCTGGCGCGCCCGACCGGGTGGCGACCGGCTGATCGCCGCAGACGTCCAGGGCCGGCTCGCCCGCTCCTCCGCCGAGCTGGACTCCCGGGCCGCGGCCGCCGTCCGGGCCTGGCAGGGCGAGCTGCTTCGAGCTGGTGCGCAACGTCGGTGGCGATCGCAAGTCGACCGCCCGGGTGCTCTCGCTCGGTGTCAACGGCGTGGCCGCCGTGGTGATGATGGTGGTGTTCGCCCACACCGGCGGGCTCACCGGTGCCGAGGCCGCCGTCGCCGGCGGGGCCAGCGCGGTGGGTCACACCCTGCTCGAGGCCCTGCTCGGCGACCAGGCGATCCGCACCCTGGCGAACCAGGCGCGCGAAGCGCTGGACTCCCGGGTGGCGGCGGTCTACCACGACGAGGCCGAGCGCTACCGGACGGCGGTGGCCTCACTCGGCATCGACGCCGAAGCTCCGGCGCGGCTGGACGCGCTGGCCGATGCCCTGGCGC
Organism: Kineosporiaceae bacterium; assembly: GCA_016713225.1. Classification (NCBI taxonomy): domain Bacteria; kingdom Bacillati; phylum Actinomycetota; class Actinomycetes; order Kineosporiales; family Kineosporiaceae; species Kineosporiaceae bacterium. Next base: position 198,202 of record JADJPO010000005.1, on the reverse strand, counting down.
GGGGCAGCGCCGCAGGAGGCCGGGCATGATCCGCCGCACCCCCACACCGCAGGGCTCCCCCACCGGTGACGTCGACCAGCTTCGCCGTCGGCTGCGGGCGCTGCACGACATCGCCGACCTCGGCGAGGGCCGGCTCGACGAGGCCGTGCTGGCCCGGATCCGCACCACCACGCAGACCGCCTCCGAGCGGCTCGGGCACGGCACCAGCCACACCGTGGTGGCGCTGGCCGGGGCCACCGGCAGCGGCAAGTCCTCGCTGTTCAACGCCATCACCGGCACCGAGTGGGCGACCACCGGGATGCGTCGACCGACCACGTCGTCCCCGTTGGCTGCCGTCTACGGCGACGGCGCGCAGGACCTGCTCGACTGGCTCGACATCCCCAACCGGCAGCGCCACGAGGGTGGGGACCTGACCGGACTGGTGCTGCTCGACCTGCCCGACCACGACTCCAAGGTCATCGCCCACCGGGCCGAGGTCGACCGGCTGGTCGCGGTGGTCGACGTCTTCGCCTGGGTGGTCGACCCGCAGAAGTACGCCGACGCCGCGCTGCACGAGGGCTACCTGCGTCAGTTCGGCGGCCACGGCGCGGTCACCATGGTGCTGCTCAACCAGATCGACCGATTGGACGCCGAGGCGCGCGCGGGCACCGTCGCCCACCTCGGCCGGCTGCTCGCCGAGGACGGCCTGAGCGAGGTCCGGGTGATCCCGACCTCGGCCACCACGGGCGAGGGCGTGGAGGCATTGCGCCGTGAACTGACCGCCCGGGTCGCCGAGCGCCGCGCCATCGTCACCCGCATCGATGCCGACATCGACTGGCTGGCCACGGATCTCACCTCGTCCCTGGCCGGGCTGGCCGATCGCTCGGTGAGCCCGGCGGCGCGCGACCGGGTGGTCCTCGCGGCCACCGAGGCCGCCGGCGGCGCCCAGCTCGAGGCGGCCGTCGCCGGCTCGTACCGGCACCGCGGTTCGCTCGCCGTCGGCTGGCCGGTGCTGCGCTGGATCCGCAAGGCCAAGCCCGACCCGTTGGCCCGGCTGGGGCTGGGCACCCGGCGTCCGGACGCCGCCGCGCCGGCGCCGAGTGCCGGACTGCGCGAGGGGGTCGCCGTCCGCCGGACGGCGATCGCCGCCAACCCGCTGGCCGTGGCCCGGCTGGAGGAGTCGCTGCGTCACCTGGGTCAGGACGTCGGCCGCGGCCTACCCGAAGTGGCGCGGCTGCGGCTGGAGTCGGTGGTCGAGGGCACCCGTACCGGTCTGCCGGATGCCCTGGACGAGGCCGCCGGACTCACCGATCTGCACCTCGACCCGCCGCGCTGGTGGCGAGTGATCGGTGGCGTGCAGTGGGCCGCCGCCGCGGCGCTGCTGGCCGGTCTGGTCTGGCTGCTGGTGTTGTGGGGTCTGGCGTGGCTGCAGTTCCCGCCGCCGCCCACCCCCCGCTGGCGCGACATCCCGCTGCCCAGTCTGCTCGCGGTCGGCGGCGCGGCGATCGGTGCGCTGCTCGCCGTCCTGGGCCGCCGGCTCACCGCCGTGGGGGCCGCGCGCCGCGCGAGGCTGGCCCGGGCCTCGCTCGCCGAGCACGTGGCGTCCGTTATCGACGAGGACGTCGTACTGACCGTGACCAGCGAACTGGGCTACCTCAGCGAGTTGCGCCGCGCGCTGGAGCGACTGTGAGCTCAAACGATCATGGGACGATTTGCGCACTAGACCTCGGACGATTCTGCCATTAGACATCGGACGATTCATACACTAACTTCAGGACGATTCCTCTCTTGGACACGGGATGGCCGGAGGGCGGTGCGTTGACATCGAGCCGGCTATCAGCACGCTGATCCGCCGGGACGCCGAGGCCGTCCTCCACACCTTGCTCGCCGAGGAGCCCGCCCTCCTGATCGAGGGACCCCGCGGCTCGGGTAAGTCGACGATCATTCGACAGATCGCCCAGACTCGATCCGCGCACGTTATCGATCTGGACGACGACGGCGTGGCCTCGGTGGTCCGGGAGGACCCGGAGTTCGCCCTGGCCCAGGACGGCCTCGTCGTCATCGATGAGTTCCAGCGAGCTCCCGCGGTCCTGTCGGCGATCAAGCGAGCGGTCGATGCCCGACCCTCCCCCGGACGATTCCTGCTCGCGGGCTCGGTCAGTGCCTCCCTGTTACCGACCGGCAGCGAAACCCTGACCGGTCGCGTTCACCGCCTGGTCTTGCCGCCACTCGGCGCAGGTGAGCTACTGAGGGCTCCCACTCGGCTCATCCCCGCCTTGCTCGCCGGCAACGCGGTGCCTGCCACCCGCTCGAAACTCACTCGCGCCGACTATTTTCAGTTGGTGGCCGCCGGCGGCTACCCGGCGGCGCTCCGCCGAAGCGGAAGCGCCGCACGACGACGCTGGTTCGCCAGCTATCTCGCCTCGGTGGCCGAACGCGACATCCCTCAGCTGGCTGATGTACGCCACCCCGGAGTGCTGCCGCGCCTGTACCGCCTTGTCGCCGAACAGACATCGGACATCATCGCGCGGTCCACGATCGCGCAGCGGCTGGGGCTGTCGACCACCACGACCGCGGCCTACCTCGACCTGCTGCGCCATGTCCACCTGCTGCGTGAGCTACCCAGCTGGACCATCGGCGTCTCGAAAGAGGTTGGACGTCGACCCAAGATGCACGTGGGCGACACCGGTCTCGCCGTGGCGTCCCTCGGATTCGATGGTCGGCGTCTGGCCGGGAGCGCCCTGGCTGGCGGGTTCCTGGAGAGCTACGTCCTGGCGGAGGTGGCCCAACAGGCTGGTCTGATCGACGAACCCGTGAACCTGGCCCATTTCCGTGACCGCTCTGGCATCGAGGTGGATCTCCTGCTCGAGCGATCCGATGGCAGCGTGATCGGCATCGAGGTCAAGTCGGCCACCAGCGTCAACCAGACCGATGGCAAGGGACTGCGTTTCCTACGCGATCGCCTCGGCGACCGATTCGCCATGGGTCTGGTGCTCTACACGGGGCAACTCTCCGCACGGCTCGGCGACCGCGTCTGGGCCACACCCGTCAGCGCACTGTGGGGCGGCAGCGGATTCGCCGAATCCGGAGGTACCGATGCCCCAGCGTGACTACGTCCCCGGCCACGGGGACCGGCGCTACGCCGTCCGGCACTACGACCTCGAGCTGACCTACAAGGTGCCCACCAACCACCTCGCGGGCACGGCGACGCTGACCGTGCGGGCGCTCGAGGCGGTGCGTGAGCTGGCGATCGACCTGGCCGGACTGCACGTCGGCAAGGTGCTCGTCGACGGCAAACCCCCGGCCCGCCACACGCATCGGGGCGGGCGGCTCGTCGTCCGGCTGCGCGAGGAACGCCAGAGCGGGGCCGAGTTCGCCGTCCGGATCACCTACTCCGGCAAGCCGACACCGATGATGGGCATCGACGGTGCCGCCGGCTGGGAGGAGCTGACCGACGGCGTCCTGGTCGGCTCGCAACCGCACGGCGCGCCGTCCTGGTTCCCGTGCAACGACCGGCTGGACGACAAGGCGAGCTACCGGCTGGCCCTGACCACCGCCGAGGCCTACCACGTGGCTGCCTCCGGCGAACTGACCGGACGACGCACCCGCGGCGGGTCCACGACCTGGACCTACGAGCAGCGCGAGCCGACGTCGAGCTATCTGATGAGCGTGCAGATCGGCCGCTACACGGTGACCGATCTCGGGTGTGTGAAGGCCTCCGGCGCCAAGGTGGGCGTGCAGCTGGTGCACCCGCGCCGGGTCAAGGTCGGTACCGGGACGGCGTTCGCGCGGCAGGGGCAGATGCTCACCACGTTCGCGGACCTGTTCGGGCCGTACCCGTTCGGCAGCTACCGCGCGGTGATCACCGACGACGAGCTGGAGATCCCGCTCGAGGCGCAGGGGTTGTCGAGCTTCGGGGCCAACCACGCCGTCGCCGGGTGGGAGAACGAACGCCTGGTGGCCCACGAGTTGGCCCACCAGTGGTTCGGCAACTCGCTGACGGCCTCGCACTGGCGTGACATCTGGCTGCACGAGGGCTTCGCCTGCTACAGCGAGTGGCTGTGGTCGCAGGCCGGCGGCGGGCCGAGCGCCGACAAGCACGCGCGGACCCACCATGCCCGCCTGGCCAAGCTGCCCCAGGACCTGCTGTTGGCCGACCCGGGGCCGAAGCTCATGTTCGACGATCGGGTCTACAAGCGCGGCGCGCTGACGTTGCACGCGCTGCGGGCCGCCATGGGCGACGGCCCGTTCTTCGATGCCCTGCGCGGGTGGACCACCGAGCACCGCTACGGCCTGGTCGACACCCCGAGGTTCGTCAAACACCTGACCCGGTTCACCAAGGCCCCGGTGGCCGAGGTCGCCGATCGTTGGCTGGCCCACCGCAAGCTGCCGCCGCTGTCGCACTGAACCGCGGGTCAGCGGAAACCCGCTGGCCCATCACGGCGTTGCACGGGGGTACTGCGCGGCCCGACCATCGGGGATCATGAGGGATCGGACGGTGAGGGAGTCATGACGAACACCTGGGGAATCAGCGGGCCGACCTTCCTGCTCGGCTACGCCGTGCTCGCCGCCCTGGTCGCCGTGATCGCCTTCCGGTTGCGCGGCTCGGCGTTGGCCGAACGGCCGTCCGAACCGAGCCTGAACGAGAACGACCCGACGCTGTTGGCCTATCTCAGCGGTGGTCCGGCCCGTGCCCTGCAGACGGCCGTGGTGCGACTGCGGCTGTCGGGCCGGATCGAGCCCACGATCGAACCCGGCCGCTGGGTACTGACCACCACCTCCGCCCCGACCCACGAGGCCGGCCCGTTCGAGGACGCCGTCCTCGGGGCGATGGCCGCGGGCGAGCCGTACGACCGGCTGCCCGATCACCCCGCGGTCGCCACGCAGCTCCGCGCGTTGCACGACACCGCCGAGCGAACCGGGGCACTGCTGCCCGAGATGGTGCGCCGCCGGGCGCGCGCCGGGGTGTGGCCGATGGTGGCGATCCTGGCCCTCGGCGTGGTCCGGCTCATCGCCGGGGCGGCCAACCACAAGCCGGTGGGCTGGTTGCTGCTGATCCTGGCGGTGGTCGCGGGCGGCACGGTGCGCCTGCTCGTGGTGCGCCGCCAGCATCCACGGTTGGCAGCAAGCCTCACCCGGCTCCGGGATCGTCATGCCGTCTCGGGGCGGCCCGACCTGACCGGCCCCGCCCTCGCCTCCACCGCGGCGCTGACCGTGGCCCTGGCGGGATGGGTGGGGATCGAGAGCTGGGGGCTGTTCACCGACATCGAGCACGAGCGGCTGGCGGCTGCCGGGACCATCGCCGCCTTCTCGGCGGCCGACACCCCATGGGTCTGGACCGGCACCGATTCGAGTGGATCGAGCGGGTCGGGTGCTGACGGCTCCTCCGGTGGCGATGGCGGCTCCTCCGGTGGGGACGGCGGAGGTGGAGGCTGTGGTGGCGGCGGATGCGGTGGCTGACCCACCCCTCGCCGTCCGGCCGCCGCTCGGCCTCGGCTGGCGGCCCGAGATCGCCGACTACGTCGCGCAGCTCGTCGACCGGCTGGGGTTCGTCGAGCTGATCGCCGAGAACCTCTCCCCCACCCGGATCCCGGCCACGGTGGCCGCGCTCGTGCACCGCGGGCTGCCCGTCGTCCCGCACGGGGTGACGCTCTCGTTGGGTGGAGTGGCCGAGCCCGATCCGCGACGGGTGGCCCACCTCGCCGCCTGCGCCGAGGCCCTGGGCGCCCCGCTGGTCAGCGAACATGTGGCATTCGTCCGGGCCGAGATCGACGGGCGCGTGGTCGAGGCCGGCCATCTGCTGCCGGTGCCGCGGACCGCCGAGGCACTGGACGTGCTGACCCGCAACATCCGGCTGGTGCAGGCCGAGTTGCCGGTGCCGCTGGCCGTCGAGCCGGTCGCCGCGCTGCTCGACCTGGGCGGCGAGTACGACGAAGCCGACTTCCTGACCGAGCTGGTCGAGCGCACCGGGGTGTGGCTGCTGCCGGACGTCGCCAACCTGCACGCCAACGCGGTCAACCACGGCGGCTCGGCGGCCGACCAGCTCCGGCGGTGGCCGCTCGAGCACGTCGCCTACGCCCACGTGGCCGGGGGCCGCATCATCGACGGCCGCTATCGCGACACCCACCTCGACCCGGTGCCGGACGCGGTGATCGCCCTGGTGGCCGACCTGACGCGAGCCCGATCGGACGCCGCCCTGCCACCGGCCCCGATGCTGCTCGAGCGGGACGGAAACTACCCGCCGGCCGACGAGCTGACCGCCGAACTGGACGTCATCGCCCGGGCCGCCAGCGTGCGGGTGATCGGGACCGCCCGGTGAGCGAAGAATGGGCGCATGAGCGAGCACTGAGCGGGCAATGAGCGAGCACGGCCTGGCCGAGCAGCAGTCGGCGCTGGTGGCCGCCCTGGTGCTCGGCGCTGCCTGCCCGCCGGGCCTGGACCCTGAGGCGGTGCGCGCCACCCGAGATCAGCTGCTGGACAAGCGCAGCCGCGCGGTGGCCCGGGCCTGGCCGCGGCTGGCCGGGGCATGCGGCGCCCAGTGGCGGCAGCGGTTCAGTGCGTGGGCAGGCGGCCACGCGCCGGCCGGCCCGCGGCTGGACGGCTATCGGTTCGCGCGGTGGCTCGCCGCGGAACGCGACCTCGCCTCCAGCCCACAGCTCGCCGTCGCCGTGGCCCGAGTGCTGCTCGGCTGGCGCGAGACGGCGACCGGGCTACGGCCCCGGCGCGGGCCCCGCGTCGTCCGGGTGGGTGGTCAGAACGTCTTCGCGATCTGGCGGGACAGCACGAACCCGTGACCGGCGGCGTTGCGGCACTCCACGTGGGTGCTGAGCAGCGTGCACCCGAACTGGCCGTGCGTCACGCTCGTGCCGTAGGACAGCACCGCGCCCTCGCCGAGCACGGTGTCGCTGGCGCAGGTGAAGGTCGCCCCACCAGCACGCACGCTCAGTCCGTTGCCCCAGTCCCACTCACAGTCGGCGGGCTGCGGGGGCGCCGTCCAGGAGTGCTCGGCGATGTCGCAGCGGACCTCGGTCGAGGTCATGGCACAGGCGATGTTGCGAGTACCCGACTGGAATCGGTAGTAGTCCCCGGCCGGTGGCGTGATGGTGGTCGACACCGGCCCGGACGACGGCGTCCGGGTGGTGGCCGAACGGTTCACGGGGGGTGAGGTCACGGCCTCACCCGGCACCGTCGCACTCGGCAGCGTCACACTCGGCAGCGTCCGGCGCCGCTCGCGGCGGGTGGGGTGGGCGAACTCGCCGACCCCGGCAACGGCAGGCCACAGCCGGCCATCCCGAACATCACCCCGACCAGGCCCACCCCGAATGTCCTGCGCATGGCGACAGTCTGCTGGGTCAGCTGCCGATCAGGCGCCCTGCCAGCCAACCCGTGACCTGGTCGAGCGCCACCCGCTGCTGCGTCATGGAGTCGCGCTCGCGAATGGTCACCGCCTGGTCCTCGAGGGTGTCGAAGTCGACGGTGATGCAGAACGGGGTGCCGATCTCGTCCTGGCGGCGGTAGCGCCGTCCGATCGCCTGGGCGTCGTCGAAGTCGACGTTCCAGTACCGGCGCAGCTCGGCGGCCAGGTCACGGGCCTTGGGTGAGAGCGCCTCGTTGCGCGACAACGGCAGCACCGCGGCCTTGACCGGGGCGAGGCGGTGGTCCAGCCGCAACACGATGCGCTTGTCGACCCCACCCTTGGTGTTCGGCGCCTCGTCCTCGTCGTAGGCCTCGATCAGGAACGCCATCATCGAGCGGGTCAGCCCGGCCGCCGGCTCGATGACGTACGGCGTCCAGCGCTCACCGGTGGTCTGGTCGAAGTAGCTCAGGTCGACCCCCGACGCCTCACTGTGCGCCTTGAGGTCGAAGTCGGTGCGGTTGGCGATGCCCTCGAGCTCGCCCCACTCACTGCCGCTGAAGCCGAACCGGTACTCGATGTCGACGGTGCGCTTGGAGTAGTGGGACAGCTTCTCCTTGGGGTGCTCGTACAGGCGCAGGTTGTCCCGCGCGATGCCCAGGCCGGTGTACCAGTCGGTGCGGTGGTCGATCCAGTACTGGTGCCACTCCTCGTCGGTGCCCGGTGGCACGAAGAACTCCATCTCCATCTGCTCGAACTCGCGGGTGCGGAAGATGAAGTTGCCCGGGGTGATCTCGTTGCGGAAGCTCTTGCCGATCTGGCCGATGCCGAACGGCGGCTTCTTGCGCGCGCTGGACTCCACGTTCTTGTAGTTGACGAAGATGCCCTGGGCGGTCTCGGGGCGCAGGTAGTGCAGACCGGACTCGTCCTCGACCGGGCCGAGGTAGGTCTTCAGCAGACCGCTGAACTGCTTGGGCTCGGTCCAGGCGCCCCGGGTGCCACAGTGCGGGCAGGGCACCTCGGCCAGCCCGGTGGCGGGGCGGCCCTTGCGCTCGGCGTACTCCTCTTCGAGCTGGTCGGCCCGGGCCCGCTTGTGACAGGACTGGCACTCCACCAACGGGTCCGAGAAGGTCTCGACGTGGCCGGAGGCCACCCAGACCTGACGCGGCAGGATCACCGAGGAGTCCAGACCGACGATGTCGTCGCGACCGGTGACCATGTTGCGCCACCACTGCCGCTTGACGTTGTCCTTCAGCTCCACGCCGAGCGGTCCGTAGTCCCAGGCCGAGCGGGTACCGCCATAGATCTCGCCGCAGGGGAAGACGAATCCCCGGCGCTTGGCGAGGTTGACGACGGCATCGAGACGAGCTTCGGACGACTGCTTGGCGGACACGGGGAACAGGGCTCCATCCGGCTGGGTGTCGGTGGTCGGAATCAGGTGGTGGGCTCAGGTGGTGGGCTAGGTATTGGGCTCAGGACGGCTCGGGTGGTCGGATCATGAGGACGACACGGCCAAGGCTACTCGCGCGTGCCGTCGGCTCGATCCGTGGCGTGGGCGCGCAGGCCGTCCTGCGGCGTCCAGGTCTGCAGGTCCTCATAGGCGGTCGGTTCATCGATCGCCCGGTACATCAGCGGGACGGCGTGCAGCTTGACGTCGTAGGCGGACAGCGCGCGACGGTAGTCCCCCACCGTGCGCCAGGTGGTCGTCAGCGTCCACAGCGTCGGGTCGTCGACGTTGCGGCCGAGATGACCGCTGGTACACCCGGTCTGGGCCGTCAGCACCGTCAGAGCCGGGACGCCGAGCGCCTGGAACTCTGCGGCGTCCTCGATCGGCACCACGTATCGGGTCAGCACCAGCACGCGGGTCACGCTACCGGGCCCCCGGCGGGACGGTCGTCGAGGGTTTGACAGCCACCCTTCCTCAGTTGAGAATGATTCTCATGCTGAAGCGCTCGCACCTGGCCGTCGTCCTGCTGACCGGCAGCCTTGCCCTGGCCGGCTGTGGTTCGTCGTCCGACAGTTCATCGTCCGGCAGTTCGTCGTCCGACCAGGGCGCCCGGCTCTCGGTGGTCGCCAGCTTCTACCCGCTGCAGTACGTCACCCAGCGCCTGCTCGGCGACAAGGGCACGGTCACCAACCTGACCCCGCCCGGCGCCGAACCGCACGACCTGGAGCTGTCCCCCAAGGACGTCGCCACACTGTCCGACGCCTCGCTCGTGATCTACCTGGCGGGATTCCAGCCGGCGGTCGACGATGCGGCGAAGAGTCAGGCCGGGGCCAAGGCCTTCGACGTGACCGCAGCCGCCCGCCTCGACCTGGCCGGCCACGAGGAGCACGAGGCCGAAGGGCAGGGTGCGAGCCCCGGCGCGAGCCCGGAGGCCGAGCACGACCACGGAGCGGTCGATCCGCACTTCTGGCTCGACCCGACCCGGCTCGCCGACGTGGCGGACGCCGTCGCCGGACGTCTGGCCACGGCCGCACCCGCCCTGGCCGAGACCGTGCGAGCCAACGCGACGACGTTGCGAACCGACCTCGAGAAGCTGGACGGCGAGTTGCGGGCCGGACTGGCGAGCTGCTCCGACAAGAACCTGGTCACCAGCCACGAGGCCTTCGGCTATCTCGCCCAGCGCTACGGGCTGACCCAGCTCGGCATCGCCGGCCTGTCTCCCGAGGCCGAACCCGACGCCGGCACCCTGGCGAAGGTCACCGACTTCGTGAAGGCCAACCGGGTCGCCACCATCTACTACGAGACGTTGGTGAGCCCGGACGTGGCCCGGACCGTTGCCCGCAGCACCGGGGCGCAGACCGCGGTTCTCGACCCGATCGAAGGGCTCGCTGACTCCTCGGCTGGTTCGGACTACCTTGGCGTCATGCGCGCCAATCTCGCCACGCTGCGCACCGGGCAACGGTGCAGCTAGAACCCGTCATCGAGCTACAGGGCGCCGCCATCGGGTATGGCGAGCGCCCTGTGGTGCGTGATGTCGACCTGCGGGTCCACCGGGGCGACGTCCTGGCCCTGATCGGGCCGAACGGCTCGGGCAAGACCACGATCGTGCGCGGCCTCCTCGGGCTGGCTCGGGTGATGGACGGCGAGATCCGGCTGTTCGGCACCCCGTCGACCCAGTTCAGCGAACGCTGGCGGATCGGCTACGTGCCACAGCGCCACACCGTGGTCGGTGCGGTCCCGTCCACCGTGCTCGAGGTGGTCGGCTCGGGCCGGTTGCCACGTAAACGCTGGTTCTCCCGCACCTCGGCCACCGACCGCGCCGTGGTGGACCGGGCCATCGAGTTGGTCGGCCTGACCGAACGCCGTGCCGTGCCGGTGTCCACCCTGTCCGGTGGCCAGCAACGCCGGGTGCTCATCGCCCGGGCACTGGCCTCCGAACCCGAGATCCTGATCATGGACGAGCCCACGGCCGGGGTGGACTCCCAGAGTCAGGTCCGCCTGGTCGCCACGTTGGAGCGACTGGTCGAGAACGGATTGACCCTCGTGATCGTCACCCACGAGCTGGAGCCGCTGCGCTCGGTGCTCACGCGCGCCGTCGAGGTACGTGAGGGCCGGATCGTCGCCGACGGACCCGTGGCCGAGTTGGCCGGGGCGGGTCACGACGCCGGCACCGATGCGCACCACCCACAGGCGCCGTCCGGCTGGCTCGGTGGCCTCGGGCTGGCCGAGAGCGCAGGTGCCTGACCGTGGAGCTCCTGCAGTACGACTTCATGCAACGGGCCCTGGTCGCCTCGCTGCTCGTGGGATTGACGGCTCCCATGGTGGGGATCTATCTGGTGCAGCGGCGCCTCGCCCTGATCGGCGACGGCATCGGGCACGTCGCGTTGACCGGGGTGGCGCTCGGCTTCCTCACCGGCGCGGCACCCGTGGGCGCCGCGCTGGTCTGCGCCGTCCTCGGCGCCGGGGCCATCGAGGTGATCCGTGCCTCCGGGCGGGCCAGCGCCGACATCGCCCTGGCCGTGATGTTCTACGGCGGGATCGCCGGGGGCGTGGTGATGATCGGGCTGTCCCCGTCGGGCACCCCGGCCAACCTCAACGCGTATCTGTTCGGCGCCATCACCACGACGACCCCGGCCGATCTGGTGATCTTCGGCGCGTTGTCGGTCGTCGTCCTGCTCGTCGCCCTGGGTCTGGCCCCGCACCTGTTCGCGGTGAGCAACGACGAGGAGTACGCCCGGGCCAGCGGCATGAACGTGCTCACGCTGAACCTGATGCTGTCCAGCCTGACCGCAGCCACCGTGGTGATCTCGATGCGGGTGGTGGGGTTGCTCTTGATCAGCGCCCTGATGATCCTGCCCAACGCGGTGGCGCAGGTGGTGGCGACCAGCTTCCGGGGCAGTCTGGTGACGGCGATCGCCGTGGGGGTCGGGGTGAGTGTCACCGGCACCACGGCGTCCTACTACCTCGACACCCCCTCCGGCGGCACCATCGTGTTGCTCGCGATCGCCGTGTTCCTGCTCGCCAGTGTGGCCGTGGCGGCGCGGCGTGCGGTGCACGCCCGCCGTGCTCACGACCATGCCGAGCATGCCCACGAACACGGCCCGGGCTGTGGTCACCCGACCATCGACCACGGCGACCACGTCGACTACGAGCACGACGGACACCGCCACGCCGTTCACGGAGCGCACTATGACGACCACTAGGCGGCTTCAGACCCGGCAGCGCTCGGCGGTCTGGGCGGCGCTGCAGGACAGCAGCGACTTCACCAGCGCGCAACAGCTGCATGCTCGGCTGCGCGAGAGCGGTGACGGCGTGGGGTTGGCCACCGTCTATCGCACGCTGCAGGCGCTGGCCGAGGACGGTGCCCTGGACGTCGTGCGCAACGTCGACGGCGAGGTGCTCTACCGGCGCTGCAGCACGGGGCACCACCACCACCTCACCTGTCGGCGCTGTCGACGCACGGTCGAGGTGGACTCCGCGGCCGTGGAGCGTTGGGCCCGAGAGGTCGGGAACGAGCACGGGTTCGGCGATGTCGAGCACGTGATCGAGGTGTTCGGCACCTGCCGGGACTGTGCCGCGGGGTCTCAGGCCGGCTGACGACGCTGCACCGTGGCGGTCGCCAGCAGCGCCGCGACCGCGGTGGTCAGGGGGATGGTCAGCACCAACCCGGCGGACGTGACCAGGGTGCGTACCAGTTCCTCGGCGACGCCGCCGCTGACGAGCAGGTCGCTCAGCGGTCGGCCGTAGATGCGTTCGAGCATGAGCACCGGCAACGCCGCGCCCGCATAGACGAAGGCGATCGTGTAGACGACCGACGCCAGGTGATCGCGACCGATCCGCATCGCCCCGGCGAACAGCCGCCGGGCCGACAGGTGCGGCGCCGCGGCATGGAGCTCCCAGACCGCCGAGGCTTGACTGATCGTCACGTCGTTGAGCACACCCAGACCGGCGATGATCACTCCACACAGGATGACGTCACCGAGACCGGCCTGCGTGGTCAGCTGGCTGAGCCGCCCACCCTGCTCGTCGTCCAGACCGGTCAGGTGGGTTGCGGATGTCGCCCACACCGCCAGGGCCGAGGTGGCCAGCAGACCGGCCAACGTACCCAGCAGCGCGGTGGTGGTCTTCACGTTCACGCCGTGGGCCGAGTAGAGCAGCACCGTCATGATGGCCGTACCGGCCACCAGTGCCACGGCGACCGGGTTCTCCCCGGCGAGCAGGGCCGGGATGACGAACCGGTCGATCGCGACGAAGGCGACGCTCAGACCGAGCAGAGAGGCCAGTCCCTTGAGCCGGGCGACAGCCACCACCAGGAGGGCGAAGCCGATGGCCAGAGCCCCCAGCGGCCCGGCACGGGCGACGTCCGACCAGGCGTAGACCGGGGGTTGGCCGTCGACGGCCGGGTACCGGGCGATGCGGATCCGGTCGCCGACGCCCACGCCTGCCCGGTCCACCGACGGTGGCAGCGCGATGTCCAGTTCGGCCGGCACCCCGGCCACGTGACCCGGCTCGGTGCTCACCCGCGCGGTGACGCACTGCACGCTCGCCGGGATGGAGCCGTCCGGCAGCCGGTCCGCCGAGGTGCCCTCGCACGTCGCTCGACGCACCGACTCGATCCGACCGGCGAGAAAGTCGACCGATTCATAGGGGTTGCCCACCCCGACGACCGGTTCCACGTCAGGCGGCCACAGCATCACCAGGCCGGCCATCGTGGCGATGATCACGGCACCCACCACGGCCGCCAGCACCGTCGTCACGCGGCGGGACAGCGGCGGGGGCGAGCCACCACCGTGTGCGTGCACGTGGTGACGGTGGTGGTCGGGGGTGGTTGGCTGGGATACCTCGTCCCGATGGCGGCCCACCTCAGCCCACCACCGGACCGGCCTCGGGCGTGTCCAGGGCACCGCCGTAACGCCGGTCCCGGGCGGCGTAGAGCTCGATGGCACGCCACAACGCCAGCCGGTCGACGTCCGGCCAGAGCTCATCGGTGAACACCAACTCGGCGTAAGCGGCCTGCCAGAGCATGAAGTTCGAGGTGCGCTGCTCCCCGCCGGGACGCCAGAACATGTCGACCTCGGGCAGATCCGGCTCGTCGAGGAAACGCGCGATGGTGCGCTCGTCGATCCGGCCCGGGTCGAGTCGGCCGGCGGCAGCCTCGGCGGCGATCCCGCGCACGGCGTCGGCGATCTCGGCCCGTCCGCCGTAGTTGACGCACATGGTCAGGGTCGCGACGTCGTTGTGCCGGGTCAGGTCCTCGGCCCGCTCGAGCTCGCTGATCACACTGCGCCACAGCCGCGGACGTCGTCCCGCCCAGCGCACCCGCACGCCCCAGGAGTGCATCTGATCGCGACGGCGTCGGATCACGTCTCGGTTGAAGCCCATCAGGAAGCGCACTTCCTCGGGCGAACGCCGCCAGTTCTCGGTCGAGAAGGCATAGGCCGAGATGTGCTTGACGCCGATCTCGATGGCTCCGGCCACCACGTCGAGCAGTGCGGCCTCACCCATCTCGTGCCCCTGGGTGCGCGGCAAGCCCCGAGCATTCGCCCACCGTCCGTTGCCGTCCATGACGATCGCCACATGCCGCGGCACGAACTCATGGGGGATACCCGGCGGCCGGGCGCCCGAGGGATGTGGCGTCGGGGCGATCGGCTCAGAGCGAGCCGGGGTGGGGCCGGTCGGCGAGGTGGTCGGCTGGGCGCGTCGTCTCACGCGCCCAGCCTTGCACGCGGCGTTACTTCTTCAGGGGCATGACGGGCAGGACGACGCGCCCGGCGGTGGCGTTCATCACTCCGGCGAACGAGGTGTACCAGGCCAGGAAGGCCGTCACGATTCCCAGCCACCCGCCGATCTTGGTGATCTCGGGGTTCACCGTCAGGTCGGCAATGGTCAGCGCGGTCAGGGCTGCGGTCAGCACGCCGAAGGTGATCACGAGGGCGGCGTTGGTCCGGAAGGACACGATGAACATGTACGCCGTGAAGATGGTCCAGGCCAACAGGAACAGGCCGATCCCCCGCGAGATGTCCGACGGGGTGGCCTTGGGCATCAGGCTCAGGTGGGTGCTCAGGTACCAGTACGCCATCCAGAAGGCGCCGTAGGAGCAGAAGGCGAGGCCTCCGAAGGCGTTTCCCTTGGCGTACTCGACCACCCCGGCGATCACCTGCACGGCGCCGCCGTAGAACAGCGCCAGACCGAAGATGACCGGCTTGACGGTGGCCGGCAGCAAGCCTGCATTGAAGCAGGACAACACAAACGTGGTGAGGGCGAAGCACGCCAGGCCGAGCGGGCCCGGATCGGCGACACGCGCGGTGAACGGAACCTGTTCCGGCAGAGCGGAGACCCGGACGTCTAGGGGCTTGTCGACCACCTGCGGCTCAGCGGAAGACATTGTGGGAGTTGGCATTTCAACGGCCTCTCATGGACTAAACCTGTCCCACCAGACTCCCCCCCGCCGCCACCCATCACCTGGGTACAGAGACCCAGTCCGCGGCGAGCGGCGCCTGGGCCGCAGTGACCGGGCGCCCGCGTGACCGTGGTGACGATCAACGGTCCACACCGCGGGACGAACGGTGCAGAACAGACATCAGGTCTGACCCGACCGTCGGATCCAGGTCAGCGCTCGACCAGACGCAGCGACCGCACCTGTCGTTCCAGGTGCCACTGCAGATAGGCCGCGGTGATCCCACTGGCCTCGCGGCGGTGCCGCTCGTCGGCGGCATCCGCGATCTCCCAGTCACCGGACAGCAGCGCGGCGAGCAATTCCAGCGTCAGCAGGTGAGGTGCGGTGGCCACCGAGGGCCGGCAAGTCGGGCACACCGAGCCACCGGAGGCGATGGCGAAGGCCCGATGCGGCCCCGGCTCGCCACAGCGCGCACAGTCGGTGAAGGACGGCGCCCACCCGGCCACCGCCAAGGCCCGCAGCAGGAAGGCATCCAGGATCAGGCCGGCATCGTGCTCGCCGGTGGCCAGGCTCCGCAGGCCGCCGACCAGCAGCAGATAGAGCTGCAACGACGGTTCGCCCTCGGTCTCGGTGAGCCGTTCGGTGGTCTCGAGCATCGCCGTCCCGGCCGTGTAGCGGCCGTAGTCGCCGGCGATTCCCAGCCCGTAGGCACCGATCGTCTCGACCTGGTTGACGATGTCGAGCGATCGGCCCTCGTACAGCTGGATGTCGACCTGCATGAACGGCTCGACCCGCCCGCCGAGGCGCGAACTGGTCTTTCGCACGCCCTTGGCCACGGCGCGCACCCGCCCGCGCTCGCGGGTCAGGAACGTGATGATGCGGTCGGCCTCGCCCAGCTTCTGGGTGCGCAGGACGACCGCCTCGTCACGATAGAGCGGCATGCCTCATTGTCCCCTGCGATCGACGCGCACACCGTCGCCGCGCCCCACCATTCGCCGTGATCATGCAATCCGTGCACGTTTCGGCCGGAAGGGTCCCCCGCACAGGCGCCGAGGGGTGCAGCTGACGGGCAGTGCGTCAGGCCTGGCTGGAGTCCGAGGGGTTGCACCACGAGAACTGGCAGGACGCACCCGGGTTGTTCGGATCCAGCACGTTGACGTTGGTGTCCGCGTCGCCACCGCCCTCGCCACCGGACTCCGCCTCCTCATCAGCGGCGTCGTCGATGAGCCTGCCCAGCAGGTCGGCAGGCGGGTCGGGATTCGGGACGTAGAGCGTCTCCCGGGTCTGGCTGCCGTCGGGGAACGTGAGGATCGTCGTCATGACGATCATGCCTGGTCGGCCGAAGTCCAGCGTGATGTACGCCGAACCCCGCATCGTGCCGTTCTCGGCGGCCGCCCCGGAGAACGTCATCTGCCCGTTCTCGCTCGAGGTGTCGACGACCTGGTAGATGAACGACGCCCCCTCATCACCGGCGACCGCCACCACGGCGGACCGACCCGAACTCTCCTGGTACAGCGTCATGGTGCCGATCGCCCGACCATCAGAGGTCAGCGCTCCGGTGACCGGTGCCTGCGTGGGGTCGGCGGTCTTGGGGATGGACCAGGCCAGGCCCGAACCGGCGGGCTGACTCGGGCCACCGACCGGAGCCGCCTGCGACAGCGCCAAGGCCAGGGACGGCACCGGGACACCGTCGGCCGCACGAGCCGGAGTCGCGACGCCGAGCGTGCCGACGGTCAGCGCGCCGATGGCCAGGGTACGGACTGCCGATCGCAGACCCACCACGGCGGTACCTCCTCGATCTCTCGACCAACTCGCACAAAAGGGATCATGTGTGACGAGAGAGTAGACCGCGTCCCGGTGGGGTCGTGCAAGCAGCGGCTGCCCGGGCAGGACAGCTGCTGCGATCCGACGCTCGGATGCACGACCTCGCCGCGGAGGCCGTGCATCCGGCGCGACGTCAGCCGGCCTGCCGGCCGATCGAGCGGTTCACCGCCGAGACGATCGCCTTCAACGAGGCCCGCACGATGTTCGGGTCGATGCCGACGCCCCACAGCACCCGCTCACCCATGGCGCACTCGACGAAGGCCGCCGCGGTGGCGTCCCCACCGGCGCTCATGGCGTGCTCGGTGTAGTCCAGCACCCGGACGTCGATGTCGAGCCCGGCGATCGCCTGCACGAAGGCACTGATCGGGCCGTTGGCATGGCCCTCCAGGTGCACCAGCTGATCGCCGTCCGGGCGGGTGTGGTCCTCGACGTCCACCGACAGGTGATCGATACCCGCGTCGTCGCTGGTCACCCGCATGCCGCGCACCCGGAACCGACCCCACGGCTCACTGTCCGAGGGCAGGTACTCATCGGCGAAGATCCGCCACATGTCGGCCGGGGCGACCTCGCCACCGGCGTCGTCGGTGTGCTGCTGGATCACCTGGCTGAACTCGATCTGCAGCCGGCGCGGCAGGTCCAGGTTGTACTCGTGCTTCATCAGGTAGGCGACGCCACCCTTGCCGGACTGGCTGTTCACCCGGATCACGGCCTCGTAGCTGCGCCCGACGTCCTTGGGGTCGATCGGCAGGTACGGCACGCCCCAGGTGTGCTGGTCGACGGGCACCCCGGCGGCGTCGGCGTCCCGCTTCAGGGCCTCCAGGCCCTTCTTGATCGCGTCCTGGTGCGAGCCGGAGAAGGCCGTGTAGACCAGGTCGCCGCCGTAGGGGTGGCGCTCGGGCACCTTCAGCTGGTTGACGTACTCGACGGTGCGGCGGATCTCGTCGATGTCGCTGAAGTCGATCATCGGGTCGATGCCCTGGCTGAACAGGTTCAGGCCCAGGGTCACCAGGCAGACGTTGCCGGTGCGCTCGCCGTTGCCGAACAGACAGCCCTCGATCCGGTCGGCGCCGGCCATGAAGCCCAGCTCCGCGGCGGCCACCGCCGTCCCCCGGTCGTTGTGAGGGTGCAGCGACAGGGTGACGTTCTCGCGGTGGGCCAGGTGGCGGTGCATCCACTCGATGGAGTCGGCGTAGACGTTCGGGGTGGCCATCTCGACCGTGGCCGGCAGGTTGATGATCACCTTGCGGTCCGGCGCCGGCTCGAAGATGTTCAGGACCTCGTTACTGACCCGGGCGGCGAACTCCAGCTCGGTGCCGGTGTAGGACTCGGGCGAGTACTCGAAGAACACCCGGGTGCCCTCGGCCTCGGCCTGATCACCCAGCTTCATGCACAGGCGGGCACCCTCGGTGGCGATGTCGACGATGCCGTCCATGTCCATGCCGAAGACGACGCGGCGCTGCAGCACCGAGGTGGAGTTGTACAGGTGGACGATCGCCTGCTTCGCACCCTTGACCGACTCGTAGGTGCGCTCGATCAGGTGGTCACGCGCCTGGGTCAGGACCTGGATGACCACGTCGTCCGGGATCAGGTCGTCCTCGATCAGCTGCCGGACGAAGTCGAAGTCGGTCTGGCTGGCCGAGGGGAAGCCGACCTCGATCTCCTTGTAGCCCATGCGCACCAGCAGCTCGAACATGCGGCGCTTGCGCTCCGGGGCTCATCGGGTCGATCAGGGCCTGGTTGCCGTCGCGCAGGTCGACGGCCGCCCACTGCGGGGCTCGGGTGATCCTCTTCGTCGGCCAGGTGCGGTCGGGCAGCTCCACGGTGATCTGCTCGTGGAACGGCTGGTAGCGGTGAATGGGCATGCCGGACGGTTGCTGGGTGTTGTTCATGGTCTTCGCCTCACGGGTGCGTGATTCGGTCGAATCAGGACGGCGGCCGGCACGCGCGAATCCCCCGCGGCGGTTGGACCGGCCTAGAGGCCCCCGCCGCGGCGACGAAGGAGAAGCCCCGTCACGCGCATCCCACCACGGTACAACACGCCCCCACCAAACCCGCTCATGCTCCGCAGAGACCGACTCATGCTCCCCCAGTGACCCTTGACAACGTTGCCTATCGAGTGTGGAGCAACACCTGCGGAGCATGAGCAGGTTGGTTGGGCGGTTGGTCGGCCGGTTGGTCGGGCGGTTGCATGGCTAGGCTCCGGGCGCATGGCAGCTCCGGACGACGCCGCGCGGCTCGACCGCTCGCGCGACTCCCGACCCGGCTCCGCGTTGCCCCGCGGCGTCCGCAGTGGATACGCCCTCGGCGGGGTGGCCACCGGGGCGTTCGGCACCGTGCCCGGACTGATGCTGCTGCCCTACCTGACCGAACGGCTCGCCGTCCCGGCCGCCCTGGCGGGGGTCATCGTGTTCGCTCCCAAGGCCTGGGATGTCGTCCTCAACCCGATCGCGGGCCGGATCAGCGACCACTCGACCTCCCCGCAGGGGCCACGACGACCGTTCCTGCTGCGGGCCGGGCTCACCCTGGCGGTGGCCTTCGCCCTGCTGTTCGCCGGCCCGGCCTCCCCCCGAGCGCTGGCGACGGGCTGGGTGGCCGTGCTGTTCCTGGCCTGCGCCACCGCGTACGCCTTCTTCCAGGTGCCCTACGTCGCCATGCCCGCCGAGATCACCGACGACGCGGACGAACGCACCCGGCTGATGACCTGGCGGGTCGCCATCCTCTCGGTGGCGATCCTGGTCAGCGGTGGCCTGGCGCCGCTGATCCGCAACCAGGTGGGGCCGGACCACGGCTACACGGTCATGGGGGTGTTCGTCGCGGCGTTGATCGCGGCCGGCGCGCTCGGCGCCTGGTGGGGCACCCGCGCCGCCCCGACCGGCGCCGTCCGCGCCGCCACCGGAAGCCTGCGCAGTCAGCTCGCGCTGGTCGCCGCCGACCGTGACTACCGGGCGCTGCTGGGCACCTTCGTGATCCAGGCACTGGCCGTCGGATCGATGCTGGCCGGGGTCGACTACGTCGCACGACAGGTGCTGCACGATGCGGGCGCGGGCTCGCTGCTGTTCGTGGGCTTCGTGGCCCCCGCGATCCTGTTCACCCCGCTGTGGGAACGCCTCGGGCGTCGGGTCGGCAAACGCCGTGGCTACACCGCCGCTGCTCTGGTGCTCGCCACCGGCGCCCTGGCCCTGGTCTTCGCCCGAGGCCTGTCGATGCCGCTGATCCTGCTCGCCGTGGCCGTGGTCGGCGTGGGGTACGCCGGCGCTCAGCTCTTCCCGCTGTCGATGTTGCCGGACGTCGCGGCTGCCGACGCAGCGCGCACCGGGCAGAACCGGGTCGGGGTGTTCACCGGGGTCTGGACGGCGGGTGAGACCCTCGGCATGGCCCTCGGCCCGGGCCTGTACGGCGGGTTGCTCGCTCTCGGGGGATACGTCTCCTCCACCGACGCCACCGCGGCCCAGCCCGGTTCGGCGATCACGGCGATCGTGGTGGGATTCTCCGCGCTGCCGGCGGCGCTGGTGCTGGCTTCGCTGCTGGTGTTGCGACGCTACCGTCTCGAGTCATGACCACCGCCGATGACCTCAGCCGGGTCGAGTCGATCCGAGCTCGGCTGGACGCACTGCGCGCCCACGACCTGCCCACCCAGGGCGGCCACACCCTGGCCTACGTCTACGACGCGGGCCGTCCGGACGTCGATGCCCTGGCGCGTGAGGCACTCGCCGCCTTCGGTGGCACCAACGGCCTCGACCCCACGGCCTTCCCGTCGCTGGCGGTGATGGAGCGCGAGCTCGTCGCCTTCGTCGGTGAATTGCTGGACGCGCCAACGGGTTTCGCCGGAACCGTGACCTCAGGGGGCACCGAGTCGTGCCTGCTCGCGGTGCTCGCGGCGCGGGAGGCCTGGGCACAGGGACGCGCGCCGGGCGCGCGACCTCGGATCGTGGCGCCGACCACGGTGCACGCCGCCTTCCACAAGGCGGCGCACCTGTTCGGGCTCGATCTGGTGCTGGTGGACGTCGACCCGCGCACGTTCCGGGCCGACCCGGCTGCCCTGGTGGCCGCGATCACCGAGGACACCGCGCTGGTCGTGGTGAGCGCGCCGTCCTATGCCCATGGCGTCATCGACCCGGTGAGCGAGGTGGCGGCCGCGGCGGCAGCCCGCGGCGTGCGATGCCACGTCGATGCCTGCATCGGGGGCTTGGTGCTGCCATTCCTCGACGACCCGCGCCCTCCGGCCTGGGACTTCACGGTGCCCGGGGTGACCAGCATCTCGGCCGACCTGCACAAGTACGGCTACACCCCCAAGGGCGCCTCGGTGCTGATCCACCGCTCGATGGCGTTGCGGCACAACCAGTTCTGGGCCACCGCGGGCTGGCCGGGCTACGGCGTGGTGAACTCCACGCTGCAGTCGACCAAGTCGGGCGGCCCGCTCGCGGCGGCCTGGGCCGTCGTCCAGCTGCTCGGCCGAGACGGCTATGCCGAGCTGGCCGCCGCCGCTCGGGGTGCGGCGCTGCGCATCGCCGAGGCGGTGGGTGACATCGACGGAGTGCGGCTGCTCGCCGTCCCCGACTCGACCCTGGTGACCCTGGCCGCTGACGGCAGCTGCGACGTCTACACCATCGCCGATGACCTGTTGGCGAGGGGCTGGTACGCCCAGCCCCAGCTGCCGTTCGGTGACGGGGCCGCCTCGCTGCACCTGAGCCTGAGCGCGGCCACGGCCGCAGGAGTCGAGGAGTTCATCCACGCCCTGCGTGAGGCGGTGGGGGCAGCCGTCACCGCCGGGCCGGTGCAGGTCGACGCCGGGCTGGCCCACCTGCTGGGCTCGCTCGACCCCACGACCCTGGACGACGCAGCCCTCGCCGGGCTGCTGGCCGCTGCCGGGTTGGCCGACAGCGACGGCGGAGGCGTGACCCTGCCGTCACGGATGGCCCCGGTCAACGCCCTACTCGCCGCCTGCCCCGTCCCGCTGCGTGAGGCACTGCTCGTCGCCGTCGTCGAGCGGCTCTGATCGCCCGGGTGCCGAACGCGGGACATAGCCCTCGTTCGGCACCCCTGGGACCCGTTGTCCACAGGCGCTGAGGCATCAGCAGCGGCGACGGCCCGAACAGGTCAAGGTGGGTGGCCATGAATCCACCGGACTGTGACCTGACAGCGTCGGCGCAGCGGCACGGGAAGCCACGACGGGCGATCCGTGCCGGCATCGCCGGCGAGTTGGCAGCGGCCCATGACGGCGTGGTGCATCGGGCCGACCTACGCCGACTGGGCGTGACCCGCGAGGACGTGCGCACCGAGATCGAGGCCGGACGATGGCATCGGGCCGGACGTCACACCGTGGTGGTCGACGGCATCGTCCCCACAGGACGAGCGTGCCTGTGGTGGGCCGTCTGGGAGAGCGGTTCCGGTGCCGCACTCGACGGGGTGAGCGCCCTGATCGCCGCCGGGTTGCGGGGTTTCGAGACGGATCACATCGACGTCGCGCTGCCTCGCACCAGCCGCCGACACCGGCTGCCAGGGGTGGTGATGCATCGCCAGGTCGAACCCGACCCGGTGATCAACGCCGGCATCCCGCGCGTCCGGCCCGAGCACGCAGTGCTCCACGCAGCCCAGTGGGCGGCAACCGACCGGACCGCGATGCTCGTTCTCTGTCTGGCGATCCAGCAACGGTTGGTGCCACCGACCAGGGTGCTCAGTGCCTGGTCCCAGACGAGCCGCAGCCCTCGGCGGGCACTACTGGACGCCACGATCAGGGACGTCTGCGACGGCGCTCAGTCGTTGGGCGAGTTGGACTTCACGCGCCTGTGCCGCCGATACGGCCTCCCGCCGCCGAGCCGTCAGGTGGTGCGAGCCCTTCCCTCCGGCCGCGTCTATCTCGACGTCGCGTGGGAGCATCCGTCCGGACGCACCCTGGTGGTCGAGATCGACGGTGGTCATCACGCAGTGGCCCTCAACCCCGTGGATGACGCGTGGCGCCAGAACGAGATCACCCTCGGCGACGCTCGGGTCCTGCGGATCCCGGTGCTCGGTCTACGACTGACCCCGGAGCGCTTCATGCAGCAGGTGGCCCGAGCGCACCGCCAACTGATGACCGCCTGAGGGTGCCGAACGCGGGACATAGCCCTCGTTCGGCACCCCGTAGGCGGTCGCGTGGCTCAGAAGCCGAGCTTGCGCAGTTGGCTCGGGTCGCGTTGCCAGTCCTTGGCCACCTTCACGCGCAACTCCAGGTGCACCCGCTGGCCGAGCAGCGCCTCGATGCCGCTGCGGGCCTGGATGCCGATCTCGCGCAGCCGTGACCCGCCCCGGCCGATGATGATGCCCTTCTGGCTGTCCCGCTCGACATAGACGAACGCCCGGACGTCGAGCAGCGGGTCGTCCTCCGAGCGGCCGGGACGCTGCTCCAGGTCCTCGACGACGACAGCCAGACTGTGCGGCAACTCGTCCCGCACCCCCTCGAGCGCCGCCTCACGCACCAGCTCGGCGATCATGATGCGCTCGGGTTCATCGGTCAGCTCGCCGTCCGGGTAGAGCGGTGGCCCGGCGGGGAGGTGGCCGAACAGCACCTCGGTGAGTTCGTCGACCTGGTACCCCTCGACCGCCGAGACCGGCACCACGTCGTCCGCCTCCAGCAGCTGCGACGCCGCGATCAGCTGCGGCGGCAACGCTGCCTTGGCGACCCGGTCGGTCTTGGTGACGATCACCACCACCGGCGGACGGCGCCGCCGCCCGGCCCCGGCGACCCGGTGCAGTTCGGCGAGCTCGGCGGCGATGAAGCGGTCCCCCGCCCCGACCGGTTCATCGGCCGGGATGCACAGGCCGATCACGTCGACCTCGAGCAGCGTCGCCCGCACCAGGTCGTTCAGCCGCTCCCCCAGCAGGGTGCGCGGCTTGTGCACGCCCGGGGTGTCGACCAGCACCAGTTGCCCGTCGGGCCGGTGCACGATGCCGCGGATGGTGTGCCGTGTGGTCTGGGGGCGGCTCGAGGTGATCGCCACCTTCTCACCGACCAGGGCGTTGGTCAGGGTGGACTTGCCCGCGTTGGGTCGTCCCACCAGACAGGCGAATCCACTGCGGTAGCTCACACGGTCTCCTCGGCGGCTCGGTGCACTCGTTCGACGATCACGGTCGCCAGCCGGCGGCGGCGTCCCTCGAACCGGTCCGCGGTCAACCGCACACCACCGACCACGGTGCTGGCGTCGGCGATCGGCACCTGCCCCAGGCCCTTGGCGAGCAGACCCCCGACGGTGTCGACGTCGTCGTCCTCGAGCTCGAGGTCGAACAGCTCGCCCATGTCCTCGATGTTCATCCGCGCGGTGACCCGGATCCTGCCGTCCCCGAGATCCTCGACGTCCTTCTCGTCTGCATCGTGCTCGTCGGAGATGTCGCCGACGATCTCCTCGACCAGATCCTCCAGGGTGACCAGTCCGGCGGTACCGCCGTACTCGTCGACCACCACCGCGACGTGCGGCACATCCTGGGTCTGCATCGCGCGCAGCAGGTCGTCGGCGGGCTTGCTGTCGGGCACGAAGTAGGCCGGGCGCATCAGGGCGGCCACGGTGAGCTGGTGGCCCGAGGAGGGCTCGAGGTGCAGCCGCCCGGCGACGTCCTTGAAGTAGAGCATGCCGCGCACGTCGTCCGGGTCCTCACCGATCACCGGCACGCGCGAGTAGCCCGATCCCAGGAACAGGCCCATGGCGTCGTGCAACGTGAGGGTCATCGAGGTGGACACCAGGTCGGTGCGCGGAACCATGACCTCACGGGTCATCGTGTCACCGAGCTCGAACACCGATTGGATCATCTGGCGTTCGTCCGCCTCGATGAGCTGGCGTTCGGAGGCCATGTCGACCAGCTCGCGCAGCTCGGCCTCCGAGGCGAACGGGCCGTCGCGGTAGCCCTTGCCCGGGGTGATCGCGTTGCCGATCAGCACCAGCAACCGGGCGAAGGGGCCGAGCACGCGGGTCAGGGCGAGCAGCACCGGGGCCGCCACCAGCCCCACCGCGTCGGCGTGCTGGCGGCCGTAGGTGCGTGGCCCGACCCCGACGACCACGAAGACAGCCGCCGAACAGAGCGCCACCGAGGCCAGGGCACCATGCCACCACACCGGCATGGCCCGGAGGTAGAGCACAGTCACGATCACGGTGAAGCCGAGGTCACAGAACACGCGCACGAAGTTGGCCACCAGCATCGGGGGGGCCGGGTCGGCCACGATCCGTTGCAGCGCGACGGCCCCGCGGCGCCCCGCCTCGACCAGCTCTTCGGCCCGCCCGCGCGACACTCTCGTGCACGCCGCCTCGATGGCAGCCAGCACCCCGGCCACCGTCAACAACAGCAGAGCCGTCACCACCAGCTGCCCGACAGGCAGGTTCACGCCCGCCCCCGGGTGGCGAGGTAGCTGAGCAGCAACGTGCGCTGCAGGGCGAACATCTCGGCCTCCTCGGCCGGCTCCGCGTGGTCGTAGCCGAGCAGGTGCAGGATGCCGTGGGTCGTCAACAGCAACAGTTCCTCGGACGTCGAGTGGCCGGCGGTGGTGGCTTGCCCGGCGGCGACCTGGGGGCAGAGCACGATGTCACCGAGCAGACCCGGTACGGGTTCCTCGCCGTCTCGCCCGGGGCGCAGCTCGTCCATCGGGAACGACAGCACGTCGGTCGGGCCGGGCTCGTCCATCCACTGCTGGTGCAGCGCGCTGATCGCCGCCTCGTCGACCAGGATCACCGACAGCTCGGCTTGCGGGTGCACCTTCAGCTCGCCGAGCACGAACCGGGCCAGCGCCACGATCTCGGCCTCGTCGGCGGGCACGCCGCTCTCGTTGTTGATCTCGATGCTCACCTGGAGCGACTCACCGCCGGTTGCGTCGGGACGACGCCTCGCGCCGAGCCGTGACGGCAGGGGCCAGGCGGGCCTCGTCCCAGCGACCGTAGGCGTCGACGATCTCGCTGACCAGTCGGTGCCGGACGACGTCGGCGCTGGTCAGCAGGTGGAAGCGGACGTCGTCGATGCCGTCCAGGATCTCTTGGACGACGCGCAGCCCCGAGGTGGTGCCACTGGGCAGATCGACCTGGGTGACGTCGCCGGTGACGACCATCTTCGAGCCGAACCCGAGCCGGGTCAGGAACATCTTCATCTGCTCGGCCGAGGTGTTCTGCGCCTCGTCGAGGATGATGAAGGCATCATTCAAGGTCCTACCCCTCATATAGGCCAAGGGGGCTACCTCGATGGTGCCGGCCGCCATCAACCGCGGGATCGACTCCGGGTCGACCATGTCGTGCAGGGCGTCGTAGAGCGGGCGCAGATAGGGGTCGATCTTCTCGGTCAGCGTGCCGGGCAGGAACCCCAGCCGCTCCCCCGCCTCCACCGCCGGACGGGTCAGGATGATGCGGGTGACCTGTTTGGACTGCAGCGCCTGCACCGCCTTGGCCATCGCGAGGTAGGTCTTGCCGGTACCCGCCGGGCCGATGCCGAACACCACGGTGTGCTCGTCGATGGCGTCGACATAGCGCTTCTGGTTGAGCGTCTTCGGCCGGATCGTGCGCCCCCGGTTCGACAGCACGTTCACGGTGAGCACGTCCGCCGGACGTTCCTTGGTCTGCTGGCGCAGCATCGACAACGAGCGCTCGACGGCGTCCAGGGTCAGCGGCTGGCCCGCCGAGACCACGGCGATCAGCTCATCGAGCAGCCGCTCGGCCAGTGCGATGTCGGCCGGCCGGCCGGTCAGGGTGATCTCGTTGCCCCGGGCCAGGATGTCGGTGCGCGGGAAGGCCCGCTCGATACCCCGCAGGATCTCGTCGCGGGTGCCCAGCAGCGCCACCATCGGCACCTGCGGCGGGACGACGATGCGATGGACCGCACTCGTGCCGGTCGGCTCCGGGGGCTCGGTCCTGGGCGCATCTGTCACGGGTTCATCTGTCATGGGCTGCGACCATGCTAGCCCGGTGGCCAGGTGAAGTCCCGGCCGGCCAACACGTGGCCGTGCACGTGGAACACGCTCTGACCCACCTCGGCGCCGGTGTTGAACACCAGCCGGTAGGCGCCGGTGTGACCTTCCCGGTGCGAGATCTGGTCGGCCACCGCCACCAGCTCGAGCAGCGCCTCGGGCTCGCTCGCCCCCAGGGCGGTGACGTTGACATGGTGCTCGCGAGGGATGATCAGCACATGCGTGGGTGCCTTGGGGGCGACGTCCCGGAAGGCGATCACGCGCTCACCCTCGTGCACGATCGCGGCGGGGATGTCGCCGTCCACGATCCGGCAGAACAGACACTCACTGCGCTCGGCCATGGGGCGCAGCGTAATCCACCCGAGATGGCCGATCATCTACTGTCAACCCGACAACCATCCGGTGCGTCTTCATCCCGTGACGACGCTGACGGTTCTGGAGGGCTGGGTGCCCGGCCGCGCAGGTGAGACCACCGGGGCCGCGATCCCCGCCGCCGCCGACGAGGCCATCGCGGTGCTCTACGCCGCGCACTGGAACGGGCTGGTGCGACTGGCCACCCTGCTCACCCGGGATGCCTCGGTGGCCGAGGAGATCGTGCAGGACGCCTTCGTCGCGCTGCACGCACGCTGGGGTCGCCTCAGCGACCGCCGCGCCGCACATGCCTACCTGCGCACCAGCGTGGTCAACCGCTCTCGCTCGGCGCTGCGCCACCGAGGGGTGACCGAACGGCACCGCCCTGCCGGTGCGCCCGAGCCGGCCGGACCCGAGGAGCTCGCCGTACGCGCCACCGAGGACGCCCAGGTGATGGCCGCGTTGCGCACCTTGTCCCGACGCCAGCAGGAGGTGTTGGTGCTGCGGTACTACTCGGACCTGTCCGAGGCAGACATCGCCACCACCCTGGGCATGAGCCGGGGCGCGGTGAAGAGTCACGCCCACCGAGGCCTGGCCGCCCTGCGTGCCGCACTGGAGGCAGACCGTGGATGAGCGCCCCGAGGACCGGGCCGAGATCGACCTCGGCCTGAACTCGTCCGAGACCGATCTCGAGCTGTTGCTGCGCCGCGCGCTGGCCCGTGAAGCCGCGGAGGTGACACCCGGTGACCGGTTGGAATCCATCCGCACCCGGTCACGGATGCCGTCGAGCACCCCGGTCATCCCCCTGATGAGGACACCGCGACGGCTCGATGCGCTGCGCCGACCCCCACTGTCGCCGCGGCTCTGGGTGCCGGCGCTGGCCGCGGCGGCGGTGCTCGCCCTGGTCCTGGTCGCCCCGTCGTGGACCTCATGGACCCACGAGGGTCCGGTCCCTGTGGCCCAGCAGCAGTCCGCGGACACTCCACGGGTGCCGCCACTGCCGGTCTACTTCGTCGCCCAACAGGACGGCCAGCGGGCTCTGGTGCGCGAGTTCGTCCCCACCACACTCACCGATCCGTCAGCTCGCCTGGACGCCGCGCTGCGGCTGGCCGTGGCCGGACGGGCCGCCGACCGTGACTACACGAGCGTCTGGCGATCCCAGCACCTGTCCGACCTGGTCGCTGCCGAGCTGACCGGCAGCGTCTCGGCGACCCGAACCTCGCAGCAGATCACCATTCGGCTCGACCCGTCGCTGGTACGACCTGCCGTGTCCGAGACGTGGGCTCGGCTGGCCGCGCAGCAATTGATCTGGACGGCGACCGCCACGGCACAACAGGTGGTGCCGGTGCGGCTGGTCAGCCCCGCCGGCCCGGTCCGACTGTTCGGCGCACTCGCGATCGACAGGCCCCTGGAGCGCACCCTGGCCGACGGTGATCCACGGGCCAAGGTGTGGATCAACTCCATCATCGACGGGCAGACATTGAGCACCGGCACGGCGACGATCACCGGCGACGCCGCCACCGAGGTGTTCCCGGTGCGGTGGACGCTGCGCCGCCTCCCCGGTACCGAGCAGACCGATCCCGCCGTCGTGGACACCGAGGCGGACTTCGGGACGCCGGTGCCCAACCCGACCGGCCAGGCCGCCGACTCACCGCGTCAGGCCTGGCAGATCACCCTGCCACTGCCCACCCCGGGCACCTATCTCCTGGATGTCACCGTCGAGGGCTGGAGCGAGACCAAGACGTTGCTCGTGCGGTGAGGCTCGCTCCGGCGGTCAGCCCCAGCGACCCAGCCGGGTGTTGAGCACTGCGAGCGCGGCCGGACCGGCCGAGGACGACCGCAAGACCTCGTCCCCGAGCCGGACGGCGCGCGCTCCGGCCTCGGTCAGCGCCTGCACCTCGGCAGGCTCGATGCCGCCCTCCGGACCGACCATCACCCACAGCTCGCCGTCTGCCACCAGGTCGGTGACCGCCAGGGGTGAGTGGGCCTCCTCGTGCAGCAGCAGCCCGGTCGGGCCGCCCGAGAGGGCCGCCGCCAGCTCGGCGGTGGTGACCAGCGGCCGTACCTCGGGCAGCCACGCTCGCCGGGACTGCTTGGCCGCGGCACGCACCGTGCTGCCCCACTTGCCGTGTGCACGCCGACCGCGATCACCGGTCCAGACCACGACGCTGCGCGCTGCCTGCCACGGGATCACCGCGTCCACGCCCAACTCGGTGGCGATCTCGATCGCCAGCTCGTCGCGCCCACCCTTGGCCAGGGCCTGCACCAGCACCAGGCGGGGTTGGTGCCCGAGCCGGTGCTCGACCGCGTCGATCACCAGGTCGAGCCGACCCGCCCCGACGGACTGCACCACGCAGTGGGCCACCCGACCGGCACCATCGGCGACGTCGAGGCGCTCCCCCACCCGGGTGCGACGCACCGTGGCCGCATGACGCCCCTCGTCGCCGTCCAACACCAACGGGTCGCCCGCGGTGAGCCGGGCGAACTGCGGTGCGCCGGCGCCGTCCAGCAGGTAGAGCGGTGCGGTCACGGTGGCGGCGGTCAGCGGCCGGCGAAGCGGTCGCGCAGCTTGGAGAAGACCCCCTGCGGGACGGCGGCCATCCGCGCGACGGGTCGCTCCTCGCCGCGGCGGGTGGCCAGTTCGCGCAGCAGGCGCTCCTGTTCCTCGTCCAGCCGAGTGGGCGTGATCACCGTGAGGTGGACGATCAGGTCGCCCCGCCCGGCACCCCGCAGGTGGGTCACTCCCAGGCCACGCAGCGTCGTCACCTCGCCGGACTGGGTGCCCGGCTTGACATCGATGCTCTGCGAGCCGTCGAAGCTGTCGATCTCGATCGTGGTGCCCAGGGCCGCCGCGGTCATCGGGAGCTCGACGGTGCAGTGGAGGTCGTCGCCGCGCCGGCTGAAGGTCGGGTGCGGCCGTTCGATCACCTCGACGTACAGGTCACCCTGCGGCCCACCGCCCGGGCCGACCTCACCCTGCCCGGTGTGCTGGATGCGGGTGCCGGTGTCGACGCCGGCGGGAATCTTGATCTTGAGTGAGCGGCGGCTGCGGACCCGGCCCTCGCCGGAGCACTCCAGACACGGCGAGGCGATCACGGTGCCGTAGCCGTGACAGGCAGCGCAGGCCTGCTGGGTCATCACCTGGCCCAGGAACGACCGGGCGATGCGTTGGATCTGGCCGCGGCCCTTGCACATCGCACAGGTGGTGGGCTGCGTGCCCGGCTGGCAGCACGTGCCCTCGCAGGAGTGGCAGACCACCGCGGTCTCGACCTGCAGTTCACGCTCGCCGCCGAAGACCGCGTCCGCCAGGTCGATCTCG
Organism: Kineosporiaceae bacterium; assembly: GCA_016713225.1. Taxonomy (NCBI): domain Bacteria; kingdom Bacillati; phylum Actinomycetota; class Actinomycetes; order Kineosporiales; family Kineosporiaceae; species Kineosporiaceae bacterium. Next base: position 167,618 of record JADJPO010000005.1, on the reverse strand, counting down.
ACCCGCACCAGGGCGTCCTGACCCCGGCGCTGACGCGGCACCGGCCCGCGGGCACCTCCACCGGCGGCCGCGCCGAAGAACGTCTCGAAGATGTCGCTGAACCCGAACCCGGGGCCGAACCCGCCGCCACTGCCCTCGGGGTGCCCCCCGACGTCGTACAACTGTCGCTTCTCGGGGTTGGACAACACCTCGTGGGCGCGCGTGACCTCCTTGAACTGCTCCTCGGCCTCCGGCCCGGAGTTGACGTCCGGGTGCAGTTGCCGGGCCAGCTTGCGGTAGGCCTTCTTGATCTCCTCGGGCGTTGCATCCCGTGAGACACCGAGAACCTCGTAGTAGTCGCTCACCGAACTCCGTTACGTCAGTGGTTGTCCGGCCGGGGCCAGGCCGGGTTCGTGCGGCGGGGCATGCCCCAGGTCAGGAACCGTGTCATTGCGCCAGGATCCGCGACACGTAGCGCGCCACGGCACGCACGGCCGCAATGGTGGTCGGGTAGTCCATCCGGGTCGGGCCGAGCACGCCGAGGCGGGCCACCACCTCACCGCGTGAACCGTAGCCGCTGGCCACCACGGCCGTTTCGGCCAGCCCCTCGTAAGCCGTCTCGCGCCCGATCCGCACCCCGACGTCCCCGGTCTCGTCGGCCATCTCGGTGAGCAGGCGCAGCAACACCACCTGCTCGTCGAGCGCCTCCAGCACGGGCGAGATGCTGCGACCGAAGTCCGGACCGGATCGCGCCAGGTTGGCCGTGCCGGCCAGCACGATGCGTTCCTCCCGCTCGACGGCCAGGGAGTCCTCGAGCGCCTCCAGCACGGTGCGCACCAGGGGGGCATCGGCCGGCGGGAAGGTCTCGGGCAGGGCCGCCACGGCTCCGGCCACGGCGGGCAGCCCTCGACCGACGGCCGCCGCGTTGAGCTTGGCGCGCAGCTCGCCGAGCAGCAGGTCGGTGGGGTCGAAGGCGACCTCGACCACCCGCTGCTCCACCCGGCCGGTGTCGGTGATCAGCACCAACAACAACCGATGACCGCCCAGCGGCACCAGCTCGATGTGACGCACCGTCGAGCGGCTCAGCGAGGGGTACTGGACGACGGCGACCTGGCGGGTGAGCTGAGCCAGCAGGCGCACCGTCCGGTCGACCACGTCGTCCAGGTCGATCGCGCCGTCCAGCAGGGTCTGGATCGCCCGGCGCTCGGCCGGCGACAGCGGCTTGATGCCGTGCAGCCGGTCGACGAACAGCCGGTATCCCTTGTCGGTGGGCACCCGCCCGGCACTGGTGTGCGGCTGGGCGATGAAGCCCTCCTCCTCCAGCGCGGCCATGTCGTTGCGGATGGTCGCCGGGGAGACCCCCAGGTTGTGCCGCTCGACCAGCGCCTTGGAGCCGACCGGTTCGCGGGTGTGCACGTAGTCCTCGACGATGGCGCGCAGCACGGCGATACGCCGATCCTCGCTCACACGCACCTCCCGCGGGTCGTGGCACTCGTGAAAGTCCTGGCACTCGTGAAGTCTTGGCACTCGTGAAGTCTTGGCACTCGTGAAAGCCGAGTGCCAGTCTACGGTGACGAACCCGGTCGCGCCCGGTTCCCCCCCGTCCACCCGGACCAGGGGTGTCGATGCCTCGCCGGCCGGTGTGCTCCTGCGAGGCTGGTCGTCATGGTGATTCGGGGTGTTCACACGGTCGATGCTGCTCCGGGCCTGGTCGTCGAGGACGTCGAGACCGGCTGGTGCGGAGCGGTGATCCGTACCGAGAAGAGCGGCGGAATCCACCTGGTGGTGCTCGAGGACCGCGCCGGCCGCACCCGATCGTTCCCGCTCGGACCGGGATTCTGGATCGACGGCGAGCCGGTCGAGCTGGTGGCCCCGGTGGCGCCCGAGGTCGCCGCGGCGCGCGCCCAGCAGGCACGGACGACGAGCGGTTCACGTGCTGTCCACGGGCTGCGTGCCCGGACGGCGCGGTCCTCGCGGATCCTGGTCGAGGGCCGTCACGACGCCGAGTTGGTGGAGAAGGTCTGGGGTGACGATCTGCGCGTCGAGGGCGTGGTGGTCGAGATGCTGGACGGCGTCGACGACCTGGCCGCCGCGGTGCGCGACCTGGCCCCGGGGCCGGGACGACGGCTCGGCATCCTGGTCGACCACCTGGTCGCCGGGTCCAAGGAATGGCACGAGGCGAGCGCCGTGGCGCGGCTCGGCCCACTCAGTGCTCATGTGCTGGTGGTCGGCCACCCGTACATCGACATCTGGCAGGCCGTGCGGCCGTCCCGCCTGGGGCTGACCGCCTGGCCGGTGATCCCGCGCGGGGTGTCGTGGAAGCACGGCGTGCTGGAGGCGCTGGGCTGGCCGCACGCCGAGCAGCGGGACGTCGCGCTGGGCTGGAAGCGGATCCTGGGCACGGTGTCGACCTACACCGACCTCGAGCCCGAACTGCTCGGCCGGGTGGAGCAGCTGATCGACTTCGTCACCGCCGATGCCGGAGACCGCTGATGGCCGCAGGCAGTGGGAGGCACCCCCGCGAGGCCTCGAGGGTGATCTCGCGGTTGCTGATCGTGCTGGCGATCGCCGGGATCGGCGGAGCGATCGCCGGGTTCATCTGGTTGTTCGTGGGCATCTCGGCGGCCCTGGACGGACCCAGCCTGAGGACCCCGGGCGAGCGGGACGTCGACCTGGCCGGCGGTGGGTACACGATCTACGAGCGCTACACCGGCCCGGTCACCTACGACCGGGACGGCCACGTCACCGGCCCGTACCACCAGCCCGGGGCCATCGTCGCCGAGGACGTCACGCTCACCGGCCCGGACGGCGCGAGCGTTCCGGTCACCGACACGGGGATGGGCTCCTCCAGCATCAGCACCGGAAACCGGGTCTGGGTCGAGGCCGCCCGGTTCGAGGTGGCCACCACCGGACGCCACCACCTGACGATCTCGAACCCGCAGCGTTCGGAAGTCGTGATCGCCGAGAACCCGGCGATCTCGATCGGCTGGATGATCGTGGGGATCATCGTCTCGATGTTCCTCGGGATCGGCGCGCTGATCCTGCGGTTCCTGGTACTGGCTTCGTGGCTGGCGCGCACGGCGCGGACGTCGCGTCCCACCCGGGGACCGTGGGCGAAACCGGCACCTGGGCCTCCCCCGGAACCCGTTCCGCCGCCGGGCGATGACCTGCTCGCCGAGCCACCCCAACGACCGCCATCGGCCACCGACGCCTGACCTGGTCAGACCGGGATCAGACCTCGGGCTTGAGTGCCCGTGTCATCAACGCCGTGGCGGCCTCACGCGCGGAGAGACCTTCGTAGAGCACACCGTGCACCGCTTCGCTGATCGGCATGTCGACGCCGTGACGACGAGCCAGCGCCATGGTGCTGCGGGCGTTGCCGACGCCCTCGGCGACCTGGCCGAGTTCGGCGACGACCTCCTCCAGCGGTCGGCCCTTGCCCAGCCCGCGGCCCACCCGGTAGTTGCGGGAGAGCTCACTCGAGCAGGTGAGCATCAGGTCACCCATTCCCGACAGGCCGGACAGCGTCACCGGTTGGGCGCCCATGGCGACCGCGAGCCGGGTGATCTCGACCAGGCCGCGCGTGATCAGCGCGGCGCGGGCGTTGGCCCCGAAGCCGAGTCCCTCGCACATGCCCGAGGCGATCGCCACGACGTTCTTCACGCAGCCGGCCACCTCGACACCCATCACGTCGTCGCTGGTGTAGACCCGAAACCCCGGACCCGAGAAGGCCTCCTGCACGGCCCGGCGAGCAGCCTCGTCCGCACCGGCGACGGTGACCGCGGTCGGCCAACCGCGCGCCACCTCGACCGCGAACGACGGGCCGGACAGGAACGTCAGCCGCGGGTGGGTGGGCTCGGGCAACACCTCGTGCAGCACCCCGCTCATGGTGGCCAGGGTGTCGAACTCGATGCCCTTGGCGGCGCAGCAGACCAGGGCTCCCGGCGCCAGGTGGGGGCGCAGTTGCTCGGCCACCACCCGGGTGACGTGGGAGGGCACCACCAGGACGACGAGCTCGGCGCCGGCGACGGCCCTCGCCAGGTCGGCCTCGGCGGCCAGCGTGGCCGGCAGGTCGATGCCGGGCAGGTAGCGAGTGTTGCGCCCCGCCGTTCGGATGTCGTCCAGCACCTCGGTGTTGATGTCCCAGACCGTCACGGGCCATCCCTTGGCTGCGAGAAGGGCACCCAACGCCGTTCCCCACGAGCCTGCTCCCAGCACGGCGCAGCGCATGAACACCTCCGGTGACTGTCGCAGTGAGGGTATCCAGGGCTACGGCTCGACGGCGTACTCGCGGCTGGGGATTCGCACCAGATTCGTCACAACTGGCCGTGCGAGGGCCGCGGGCGCCGAAAACAGGGGTTCTGACGAATCTGGTGCGAATCCCCAGCCCCACACCCTCGCCCGGCGACTCTCCAGGGTCATTCGCATGGTCGATGCTCGTCGCTGGTCACACGTCGCCCGGGCTGACTCAGGGGCCGGGTCAGGGCCGGGTCAGGGCCGGGTCAGGGCCGGGTCAGGGCCGGGTCAGGGCGGCGTCAGGGTTGGGCACCGATGTGGCCGAGGGCGTCCGGGTGGCTTGATGGAGCCATGAACGAGACCTCCTCCCCCACCGCCAACCCGCTCTCCCTCCCCGAGCCGTCGCTGCCCACCGCGCCAGAGCCCGGGCGGCCCACCTCGTCAGGTATGCCCGCCTTCGGGACGCCGCCGTCGGCGCATCAGCTGCCCCGGCCGTCGGTTCCGTGGAACCACACCCCCGGCGCCCCGACCCAGACCGAACGCACCTGGGCCATCGGCGCTCACCTGTCCGGCTTCATCGCCGCCTGGTTCGCGCTGGGTTTCATGGGTCCGCTGGTCGTGATGCTGACCGGCGGCACCACCTCGCCGTACGTCCGCCGGCACGCCGTCGAAGCGCTGAACTTCAACCTGTCGGTGCTGATCTACGCGGCCGTCAGTGGCCTGCTGATGCTGGTCCTGGTCGGCTTCGTGCTGCTGCCGTTGGTGGGCCTGGTCTACCTGGCCGCCACGATCCTGGGCGCCATGGCCGCCTCGCGCGGCGAGGACTACCGCTACCCGGCCAGCATCCGGTTCGTCCGCTGAGACTGTTCGACGCCCGACCCCGCCTTGTGCATGCACTGCATGCGTCCTAGTCTGAGGCGGGAGGTGGATTTCACATGTCCATGATCACAGTGCGCGGCTTGGACGACGAGACCAAGCGCCTGCTCCAACTGCGGGCGACACGTCACGGCCGGTCGATGGAGAGCGAGGCCAGGGCGATCCTGGCGCAGGCAGTCCGCAGCCCCGAAGAAGCGTTCGACCTCGTGGCGGCGATCCGGGAGCACTTCCAGGACGCCCCGGATGTCCAGCTCCCCGTGCCGGATCGGGCCGCTGACCAACAGCGCGACATTGCGCTGTAGATGTACGTCCTCGACACGAACGTCATCTCGGAGTTGATGCGCCCCACCCCCGACCGCGCAGTGCTCGACTGGCTCGCGGGTCACGACCCCGCGTTGGCTCGGATGACCTCCATCTCGCGCGCCGAGATCCGCTACGGACTCGAGCGGCTCCCATCGGGCGAGCGCCGCACGCAGCTGACAGGTCGCGCCGAACGCCTCTTCGCCGACATCGGTGACCAGTTACTCGACTTCGACTCGCGTGCTGCAGATCTGTACGGACGGATCGTTGCCGAGCGCGAGCGGGCCGGTGCCCCCATCTCGGTGCTCGACGCTCAGATCGCCGCCATCACTTTGGCGCATGAGGCAACCCTGGTCACCCGCAACACCACGGACTTTCGCGGTGTGGTCCTGATCGTTCACGATCCCTGGCGGCCGCTACCGCCACGACCTCGGCGCTGACTCGTGATCGGCGCAAGCGAGGCAATGCAGCAGGCGATGGCCGACGTGATCGAGCCGGTGGTGGCGGTCTACTCCGGTGATCACCCCGTGATCAGCGTCGACTGTCGCCCGCTGGACGGCGGGCCGCCCCTCGCCCAACTGCAGGCCCATGCGGTGCACCGAGCGGCGTCCCTGATGAAGCTCGGTGTGCTGGTCGAGCTGGCCCGCCAGGTCGACCGCGGCGGGATCGACCTGGAGTCGGACCTGCTCCTTCGCAACCGGTTCGACTCCGTCGTCACCGGCACCTACGCCCTCGACCCGACCAAGGACTCCGACCCGCACCTGTACCGCTGGCTGGGCCGGCGGATCGGCATCCGGGTGCTCGCCGACCGGATGATCGCCCGGTCGAGCAACCTGGCCACCAACACCCTGTTCGCCTTGCTCGACGTCGAGGCGCTGCATACCGGGCTGGCTGCACTCGGTGCCGAAGGCCTACGCGTGCCCCGGGGCATCGAGGACGAGGCCGCGGTGGCCGACGGGCGCCACACCCTGACCGACGCGGCCAGCCTGGCCGCGCTATTGGTCGCCATCGCCGACGGCCGGGCCGCAAGCCCGGCGCGCTGTGAGTGGATGCGCGGCGTGCTCACCCGCCAGCTCTGGACCGAGGAGATCCCCGCAGGGCTGCCGGCCGAGTCGCTGGTGGGCAACAAGACCGGCTGGCTGGACGGCGTCCAGCACGATGCCGCTCTGGTGCTGCCGCCCGACGGGCCGGGCCTCGCCCTGGCGGTGTGCACCACCGGCGTCGTCGACTCGCACGTGCGGCGCCGCGTGATCCGCGCCCTGGCCGCAGCCGCCTACCGTGACGCGCCGCGATTCGACCGCTGAGGCCCGCCTCGAGCGGCTCTCACGCCAGCAGGGTGCGGACAACGGCGTCGGCCAGCAGCCGGCCTCTCCGAGTGAGTACCAGGCGACGCTGGGCCTCGTTCCCTCGCACGGCGGCCGCGCCGTCCACGAGTCCGTCGCCGATCAGAGCGGCCACCGCCGCCCGTCCCGCCGGACGCAACGCCGCGATCGGCAGCCCCTGCGCCAGCCGGACGCCGAGCAGCACCCGCTCGGTGTACCGGGCCTCGTCGTCCAGCTCTTCGTCGCCCTCGGCCGGTGAGACGTCGGCGGCGAGGCGCTCGGCGTAGGTCCGCGGGTGCTTGACGTTCCACCAACGACGACCCGCCAGGTGTGAGTGCGCCCCCGGCCCGACCCCCCACCAGTCCTCGCCGTGCCAGTAGCCGAGGTTGTGCCGGCACGCCTGCTGCGGAGTGCGCGCCCAGTTGCTCACCTCGTACCAGGCGTAACCCGCCGCGCTCAGCACGTCGTCCGCCAGCTCGTACTTGGCGGCCAGATCGTCCTCGTCGGGGGCGGTCAACTCGCCCCGCGCCACCCGTCGCGCCAACGGCGTGCCCGTTTCGACCACCAGGGCATACGCCGAGACGTGGTCGGGCTGTAGGGAGGTCGCGGCGTCCAGGCTGGCCCGCCAATCGTCCAGGGACTCCCCGTGGGCGCCGTAGATCAGGTCGAGACTCACGGCCAGGCCGGCCCGGCGTGCCCAGCCGACCGCCGCGGCCACCCGCGCCGGGTCGTGCGTGCGGTCGAGTGCGGCGAGCACGTGGGGCGTGGCCGACTGCATGCCGAACGAGACCCGGGTGAAGCCGGCCGCCGCCAGATCGGCGAGGTAGCGGGCATCGACCGAGTCGGGGTTGGCCTCGGTGGTGATCTCGGCACCGGGCTCGAGCCCGATCAGCTCGCGGACGGCGTGCAGCAGCCGGGCCAGGTCATCGGCCGGAAGCAGGGTCGGTGTGCCGCCCCCGAAGAACACCGTCGAGGCGGGACGCCGCACCTCGCTGGATTCGAGAGTCCTTGTCGCCCAATCGATCTCACGGATCGCAGTGTCGGCATAGGAGTCCTGGTTGCCCAGCCCGCCGGTGCCGCCGAGCTCGGTGGCGGTGTAAGTGTTGAAGTCGCAGTAGCCGCAGCGCCGGGCACAGAACGGCACGTGCAGGTAGATCCCGAGCGCAGCGGGCGGTGGGGCGGACACACCGTCGAGAGTAGGCCGATCGGCTACGGTCCCTGCCACGAAGCCTCGCGGGGAGGCTGGACAGACCTCGATCGGGGGATCCATGAGTGTCTTCAAGGGCCGTTTCGGTGGCGGTGACCAGGACTCCGGGGCGGCCGGGACGCCGCCCGACGAGTCGCCGTACGCCCCCGGGGTACAGGCGGCGGTGCAGGCCTATTGGGACGCGATCGGGCGCAGTGACACCGACCGCATCTCGTACCTGGTCAACCCCATGTTCCTGGGGGCACCGGCCTGGCCCGGCGTCCGCCAGACCTACCGGGTGGTACGCACCCCACACACCCTGATCCTGTCCTCCGACGGGCTCGCGGACCCAGACCCACAGGTGGTGCCGCCGGCACCCGGGGTGGGCTGTGAGGTCTACCTCGAGACCCCGGCCCTGGTCGGAGCGGATCTCGCAACGCTGCAGGCGAGCTGGCAGTTCAAGGCCATCGAGTCCTTCGCCCAGAACGTCGCCCACATGGGTGGGCTGGCCCAGCCGCTACGCGACTACGGCGTGGTGTCGCTGGAGCTGCCCGTGCCCGAGGCTCCGCCACAGGTGCTCTCCGCCACGGGCATGCTGGGCTGCCTGGTCGGGGTGACACCTCAGCGTCGGGCGGCGTACGCGACGTCCCCGGTGGGACCGATCGCCATGGTGCCGATGACCGTGGTGCGGCCGGATGACTTCGCCCAGGTGATGGCGGGGGGCCAGCAGGCCCGCGTGGCCTTCGCGAACCACCTGATCAACCAGGGGTACGGCCACGTGAGCCTGGTCTGAGTCAGCGTGTTCTGAGTCAGGGTGGTCCGAGGCGCGGTCAGCCTCGGGAGCTCACCACGTGCCGGGCGTGGGCGCGGGTGTCGTCGTAGAGCCGCACGGTGCCGGCCTGCTCGGCGTCGAGCAGCACCTGCCAGGTCTCGGGTACGTCATGGGTGAAGGTGCGCCCGAGGGTGATGCCGTGCCCGGGCCGGTGCACCACCTCGACAGCGTCGCCGGCCGCCACCGTGCCCGGTGAGGTCACCGCGAAGTAGGCGCCCGGGGCGCCGCGCTCGGTGAACCGCTTGACCCAGCCGCGCTGCGGCACGCCGCGGCGGGCAACGTGCCGGGCGAAGGTGGCACACGGGATGCGGGGGCAGGTCAGTTCCAGCTCGAGGCCGGCGGTGCCGACGCGCCAGCGCTCGCCGATCTCGGCGCCGGTGACGTCGATGCCGGTGGTGCGCAGGTTCTCGCCGAAGGCGCCGGCCGGCAGCTGGACACCGAGTTCGCCGGCCCACCACGCGGCGTCCTCGTCGGCGTAGACGTAGACCGCCTGCTCGATCCCGCCGTGGTGGCGGTGGTCCTTGACCAGGTCACCGCCCAGGCCGTACGGACCCACCGGGACGGCGTAGGCCACCGGTGCCTTGCCGATCGCCGTGAGCTGGTCGGGGTTGGTCGGCTCGGCGAGCAGCTCGTGCACGATGCAGACCGCCGTGATGATGGACTCGGCCATGCGGTGACCTATTTCTTCTTCTCGGAGTTCGCGTCGGCAGCCTCGGAGGAGAGGGCCGCGATGAAGGCGTCCTGGGGTACCTCGACCCGGCCGACCATCTTCATCCGCTTCTTGCCCTCCTTCTGCTTCTCCAACAGCTTGCGCTTGCGGGTGATGTCACCGCCATAGCATTTCGCGAGCACGTCCTTGCGGATCGCCCGAACGTTCTCGCGCGCAATGACTCTGGCACCGATCGCGGCCTGGATCGGCACCTCGAACTGCTGCCGCGGGATCAGCGTCTTGAGCTTGCCGGCCATGGCCACGCCGTAGCTGTAGGCCTTGTCGCGGTGCACGATCGCGCTGAACGCGTCGACGGTCTCGCCCTGCAGCAGGATGTCGACCTTGACCAGGTCAGCCGCCTGGTCACCGGTCATCTCGTAGTCGAGGCTGGCATAGCCCCGAGTGCGCGACTTCAGCTGGTCGAAGAAGTCGAACACGATCTCGGCCAGCGGCAGCGTGTAGCGCAGCTCGACCCGCTCGGTCGACAGGTAGTCCATGCCGAGCAGGACGCCGCGCCGCTGCTGACACAGCTCCATGATCGCGCCGATGTACTCGGTCGGGCTCAGGATCGTGGCCCGGACGACGGGCTCGCGCACCTCGGCCACCTTGCCGCCGGGGTACTCCGAGGGGTTGGTGACGGTGATCTGTTTGCCGTCGTCCATCGAGACCTCGTAGACCACGTTCGGCGCGGTCGAGATCAGCTCGAGGTTGAACTCGCGCTCGAGCCGCTCACGCACGATCTCGAGGTGCAGCAGCCCCAGGAACCCGCACCGGAACCCGAAGCCGAGGGCCGCGCTGGTCTCCGGCTCGTAGACCAGCGCGGCATCGTTCAGTTTGAGCTTGTCGAGCGCTTCGCGCAGGTCGGGATACTGCGAGCCGTCGATCGGGTACAGCCCGGAGAACACCATCGGCTTGGGGTCGCGGTAGCCACCCAGCGCCCCGGACGCCGGCTTGGAGGCGTTGGTGACCGTGTCACCGACCTTGCTCTGGCGCACGTCCTTCACACCGGTGATCAGGTAGCCGACCTCGCCGACCCCCAGTCCCTGGGTGGGCTCGGGCTCGGGCGAGATCACGCCGATCTCGAGCAGTTCGTGGGTGGCCTTGGTCGACATCATCAGGATCTTCTCGCGCGGCGAGAGATGACCGTCGATGACGCGGACGTAGGTGACCACGCCGCGATAGGTGTCGTAGACCGAGTCGAAGATCATCGCCCGGGCGGGGGCGTCGACCTGCCCGGACGGCGGCGGCACCTGCCGGACGATCTGGTCGAGCAGCGGCTCGACGCCGTGGCCGGTCTTACCCGAGACCCGCAGGCAGTCCTCGGGCTCGCAGCCGATCAGCCCGGCCAGCTCTTCGGCGCACTGTTCGGGGTTGGCGGCCGGCAGATCGATCTTGTTGAGCACCGGGATGATCGCGAGTTCGTTCTCCATGGCCAGGTACAGGTTGGCCAGGGTCTGTGCCTCGATGCCCTGCGCGGCGTCGACCAGCAGGACGGCGCCCTCACAGGCGGCCAGCGAGCGCGAGACCTCATAGGTGAAGTCGACGTGCCCGGGGGTGTCGATCATGTTGAGCGCGTAGGTCTGCCCCGCGGATTCCCAGGGCATGCGCACGGCCTGGGACTTGATGGTGATCCCGCGCTCGCGCTCGATGTCCATCCGGTCGAGGTACTGCTCGCGCATCAACCGGGGGTCGACGACACCGGTGATCTGCAGCATCCGGTCGGCCAGGGTCGACTTGCCGTGGTCGATGTGGGCGATGATGCAGAAGTTCCGGATCTTCTCCGGCGGGGTCGCGGACGGCGGCAGAGCCGTTCGGGCCATCGGTGACACGCGGGACCTCTCGAGGATGTAGGTGACCCGCCATCTTCCCACGCCCCACCCACCCCCCAACCCAATCCCAACCCACCCCCCAACCCACCCCCAACCCGCTCATGCTCCGCAGGTAACCGGCGATGCTCCGCAGATGACCGTCATCTGTCTGAATTGCGGCACTTCGCGCGACACCTGAGGAGCTTCGCCGCCCTCCTCCGCGTTCATGGCACGAAACCCGGTTGGCCCGCGCCGTCTCGAGTCGAGACCATGAGCGGTGATCGCCCGGGAGGCCCGATGCAGCGCGTGGACTACACCGCGACCTCGCGGCGTCCGGAATGGCACGACCTGCCGGACGGCGTGCGCGCCCTCATCGAGCGGACGGCCGGTGGCGCGGTGCGATCGGCCGAGCCGTCGGTGGGCAGCGGGTTCACCGCCGGATTCGCGGCCGTCCTGAACCTGGACGACGACACCCGCGTCTTCGCCAAGGCCGCCTCGACCCGCAACCCGCACATCCTCGAGGCGTATGCGCGTGAGGCCACGGTGCTCGCCGCGTTGCCGGACGACGTCCCGGCGCCCCGCCTGCTCGGCCGGGGACACCACGCGCGCGGCGAGTGCCCCGGGGACGCCGAGCACGCCTGGCAGGTGATCGTCGTCGAGGCGATCGAGGGGCGGCTGCCGCTGCCCTGGACCGAGGCCGACCTGGACGCAGTCCACGAGGCCTGTCGGCGAACCGCCGCGGCGCTCACCCCGCCGCCCACAGCCCTGGTCGAGGCCGAGCTGCTGATCTCGATGGTCGAGGACCTGATCGGGACCGAACGACTCGACACCGTCTACCCCCGCCTCGCCTCAGGTGACCTGGCCCTCACGGCGGGCCAACCCGCGTGGCTGCCCGACCACCTCGACGAGTTGGCCGCCCTGACCGCCCTGGCCGAGACCGCGCTCGCGGGCGACACCGCCACCCACGGCGACCTGCGCGCCGACAACCTGCTGATCCGCCCCGACGGCAGCGCGGTGCTGGTGGACTGGAACTGGCTGAGCATCGGCGCCGGCTGGACCGACTTCGTCGGCGTGCTTCCCCTCGCCCGGGCCGACGGCCTGGACGCCGACGCGTGGCTCGCCCGCAGCCCGCTGACCCGCCACGTCGAAGACGACCACCTCGACTGCTGGCTCGCCGTCGTAGCGGCGTTCATGCTGGCCCACGCCGAGGATCCGCTGTTCCCCGGCGGCACCGCCGTCATCCGTGAACACCGCCGCTGGTATGCCCGCACCTTCCTGGACTGGCTGGCCACCCGACGCGGCTGGGCCTGACGACTGCCGGCTACTGATCCAGCGGCCAGTAGATCCCGCTGAGCCGGACGACGCCCACCCCGTAGTCCTCGTCGAACCGGCGCTGCTGATCGATGGTGGCCACCTGCGCAGTGACGTCGACCCGTCCTGCCTCCTCGTCCACACCGATGCCCTGCAATCCCTGTTCAGCCATCAGGGCCGTCAGCGTCTCCTGGATCTGGCGAAGTTCGGCATAGGAGTGGGCCGCCCGCCTCACGCACAGCGCCCCACCCCAGTCGGCCCGCAGTGCCTTCTCGACAGCGGCGAAGTCTGTGGAGGTGGTGGTCACGTTCATCACGGCGCGGACCAGATCGGGCTCCACGCCCGGCTCCCCCGACGGCGGTGCGCCGCGATAGTCGATCCATACCCCACCGAACCCCGGCAGCCCCCGGGCGCGCTCCACGCCCCGTCCGAACGCCTGCTGGGTGACCTTCGAGCGATCGACCACCCGCCACCCCCCGGACGGCGTCGGGCACGGGGTGGACGGGCGTTGATCCTCGGGCGTGGCCGAGGGCGTCGGACCGGCGGACGTCCCGTGCACCACCGGCGGCTCGGTGAGCGTGAACACCGAGCCGTCGAAGTGACCTGTCAGCGTCACCCCGTCGGCCCAGCGGACGCCCGAGAGCGTCTCGTGCGGCACGGCGTCCCAATCCCAGCCCACGATCGCCGGGCCACCACACCGTGGTGGCAGCGAGGTGGCCATCGAGGTACACAGGGCCGGTCGCCCGCCGTCTCCATCGCCCTTCTGCAGCACGGTCGCCCCGACGCGGAACCGGCCGGTGTACCCAGCCTGCACCAACCCCCGATCATGATCGGCCGCCACCCCGGACGTCCCCGCACCAGGCGAGGTGGCAGGCGCGGCCGGCGTGGTGCGGGCGGTGTCCTCCGCGCAGCCGCCCACGACGAGGACGCAACAGATCAGGACGCCGATGCGGCTCCGCACAGGTGCCATCCCACGATCATGCCCTCGCCACCGGTCAACCACCCGACAACCCGCTCGCGCTCCCCAGGTAACCGCTCGTACTCCGCAGCTGACGCCAATCGGAGATGTTCGGGGCGTTGCCCCTGTTCCCTGCGGAGCATCGCGCGGTTGGCAGGTGAGCCAGCACGGACGACGGCCGCCCACTAAATGGTGACTCGATCGTGACCCTGCGGTGAGCGCGATTCCCTTGACACCCCACCGCGGGCGGTGCATGACTTAGCCCCACTTTGCATGATGGTCCGCGCGTCCCAGGTGGGATCCGCAACGGAAGGTAGCCAGCCCATGATCGATCGTCGGGAATACGACCGGATCCGGCGGGCCGCGAGCCCGCTGCAGCTCGACCTCATCGAGTCCTTCGCCGCCGGCAAGCTCGCCCGGCGCGACTTCGTCCGCATGGGTCTGGCGCTCGGTTTGTCCAGCGCCGCACTGGCCGCCTGTGGCGGGGCGAACTCGACCACCCCGTCGGGTGGCAGCGCCACGGTGGCCACCGGCGTCGGCGTGGGCGGTGGGACCGCCGCCAACGTCAAGCAGGGCGGCACCATGAAGATCGCCAGCATCGCGCCGTCCAGCCCCTTGGACTCGGTCAAGATGGTCGACCTCGCCGCGTACGGCCTGATCGCCCAGTGCTACGAGTTCCTGGTCTACACCGGTGGTGACCTGCAGCTGAAGGCCGGCCTGGCCGAGAAGTGGGAGCCGAACGCCGACGGGTCCGAGTGGACCTTCACCTTGCGCCAGGGCGTCACGTGGCAGGACGGCAGCCCGTTCACCACCGCCGATGTCATCTCGACCATGGAGCGCCTGGTCAAGGCCGGCAACTCCGCCCTCAAGGGTGTCATCGCGGCGGGTTCGGTCACCGCCAAGGACGACAAGACCGTGGTCTTCAAGCTGACCGGTCCGAACGGCAACTTCCCGTACCTGGTCTCGACCGACAACGCCCAGGCCTCGATCATCCCCAAGGCACTGCCGGACGGCACCACGTTGGACAAGGCGCCCAACGGCACCGGTCCGTGGAAGCTGTCCAAGTTCGACGCCAAGGTCGGCGCCACCTTCGTGCGCAACGACGCCTGGTGGGGTGGCAAGACCCCGCTGGACAGCGTCGAGTGGGTGTTCTTCCAGGACCTGCAGCCGCAGGTGGTCGCGCTGCAGTCCGGCCAGGTGGACGCGATCGTGCAGTTCTCGGTCACCGGCGGCGAGGGCCTGCTGAACAACGCCAACCTCAACATCATCGCGTTGCGGGCCTCGACCCACCGCCAGGTGTGGATGCGTACCGACAAGGGCCAGTTCAAGGACCCCAAGGTGCGCGAAGCCCTCGCCTGGACCCTGGACCGAGACGCCATGGCGCAGTCGCTGTTCAAGGGCAAGGCGGACGTCGGATCCGACACCGTCATCGCGCCGGTGTACCCGTACGCCGACGCCTCGTTGCCGGGACGCAAGAAGGACATCGCCAAGGCGAAGTCACTGCTGGCGGCTGCCGGCGTCACCAACCTCACGGCCACGCTGCACGCAGTGAAGTTGCAGGAGGTGCCCGACCTCGCGGTCCTGATCAAGGGTGGCGCGGAAGAGGCCGGCATCAAGCTCAACGTCGCCGTCGAGGACACCGGCAGTTTCTACGGCAAGTCGTGGTGCCCCGAGACCCCGGCCGACCCGCCGTGCTCGGGTGCCGCCGAGATCGGCATCGTCGACTACGGTCACCGCGGCACGCCGGACGTCTTCCTCAACGCGGCGCTGTCGACCAGCGGCGTCTGGAACTCCTCGCAGTACGCCAGCACGGAGTTCGACGCGGCGTTCAAGGCCTTCCAGGCCTCGATCGGCGTGGACGCGCAGAAGAAGTCGGCCCGCGCCATCAGCGACATCCTGCAGCGCGACACCCCGCTGATCGTGCCGTACTTCTACCAGTACCTCGCCGCCCACTCGAAGAAGTTCGCGGGCATGGCCACGACGGCACTGGGACAGGTCGACGTCACCAAGGCGGGTCTGGTCGCCTGAGTTCTGCCGCCTGAGTTCCGTACCCGCGTACGGAATCGGTTCCACCGCCGGTGGCGGTGCGGGCTCGCGAGTCCGCACCGCCACCGACGTCATCCGGCACCAGCACACGACGAGGGGGCCGCCCATGCTGGTCTACGTCATTCGCCGCATCGCACTCGCACTGGTCACCCTGCTCCTGCTCTCGCTGATCATCTTCGCGATCTCGAATGTCTTGCCGCAGAACGTCGGCCGAGCCATCCTCGGGCCGTTCGCGACGCCCGAGGCGGTGGCCGCGCTCAACCACACGCTGGGCACCGACCAGCCCCTGGTGAATCAGTACCTGCGGTTGCTGAAGGGCATCGTCACCTTCGATTTCGGCACCTCGTACCAGAGTGGTCAGCCGGTGCGCGACGTGGTCACCACGACGCTGCTCAACTCCTCCAAACTCGCCAGCGTGGCCCTGGTACTGACGATTCCGTTGGGTGTGGTCGGCGGCGTGTTCGCCGCCCTGCGCAAGGGACGACTGGCCGACCGCGTGATCGTCACCCTGGGTCTGGCCGGGTCGGCGATCCCCGAGTTCGTGACCAGCACCTTCCTGATCTTCCTGCTCGGGCTCAAGCTCAACGTGCTGCCCGTGCTGGCCACCTGGCCGGACGGGGCGGGCGTGGGGACGCAGATCTACTACCTGCTGCTACCGGCGCTGTCGCTGGTGCTGGTCTACTTCGGCTACATCGCCCGGATGGCCCGCGCCGGCACCATCACGGCGCTGGAGTCGGACTACACCCGAACCGCCACCATGAAGGGCATGTCGCGGTCGGCGGTCTTGAAGAAACACGTGCTGCGCAACGCCCTGCTGCCCACGATCTCGGTGATCGCCACCCAGACCGGCTACCTGTTCGGCGGCCTGCTCGCGGTGGAACTGATCTTCAACGTCAACGGTCTGGGACGACTCCTGGTCACCGCAGCCAAGGCCAAGGACCTGCCGGTGCTCTCGGCCGGCGTCATGGTGATCGGCGTGATCTACATGATCGCCACCCTGCTGGCCGACCTGCTCATCTCCTGGCTCAATCCGCGCATCCGGTTGGGGGCCACCTCGTGAACAGCACACCATCGCCGAGCTCGCCCGGGCCCGACCCGGTCGAGAGCGCCCCGGCCCCCCAGCACACCGAGCCGCTGGCCCCGGGCATTCCGCCGACCACCCATGGAGTCATCGACAGCACCATGGACTCCCAGATCCCGGTGCCGGCCGGCCCGGCCATGTCCGCCGCCGCGGCGGCGCTCACCGCCCGCAAGGCCGCACGACGCGAGACGTTCCGGTTGCTGCTGCGCCGTCCGGAGTTCGTGATCGGCAACATCATCGTGTGGTTCTGGGTGTTCTGCGCCATCGGTGGCCGCGCCGTCGCCCCCCACGACCCCTTCACCGGTGACCCGTTCCAGACTCACGCCGCGCCGAGCGGCGAGTACTGGCTGGGCACCGACCGGCTGGGGCGCGACGTCCTCTCGCGGGTGATCAGCGGGGCGCGCGACGTCCTGTTGGTAGCACCGATCTCGGCGGTCATCGGGGTGGGCGTCGGCACCATCCTCGGGCTCGTGATGGGCTACTTCCGCGGCCCGACAGACGACATCCTCAGCCGCATCGTCGAGGCCTTCCTGTCGCTGCCCGTGGCGGTCGTCGGCCTGCTCGCGCTGGTGGTGCTCGGCCCGTCCAACTGGACCGTGATCGGCGTAGTGGGCCTGCTGTTCGCCCCCATCGTGGCTCGAACGGTGCGCGCCGCGGTGTTGTCCGAACGCGAGCTCGACTACGTGCAAGCCGCGCGGCTGCAAGGCGAATCCGCGCCGTACATCATGTTCCGCGAGATCCTGCCGAACGTCACCGGCCCGATCATCGTCGAGCTCACCGTGCGTATCGGGTACGCCATCTTCACCATCGCGACGCTGTCGTTCCTCGGCGTCGGGATCCAACCGCCCTCTCCCCGACTGGGGTCTGATGATCTCGGAGGAGTACTCCCAGATCATCAACGGGTACTGGTGGCCGGTGGTCTACCCGTCCCTGGCGATCGCGAGCCTGGTGGTCGCGGTCAACCTGATCGCCGACTCGCTGCAGGGGGTGCTCTCGCGATGACCGAGAACCAGGTGGTGACCGAGACCCAGGGCACGACACCGGCGCTGCAGGTCGACGACCTGCAGGTCGACTTCGTGGTGCGGGGCATCCCGCGGCGGGTGCTACGCGGGGTGTCGTTCACGGTGGCCCCGGGTGAGTCCTACGGATTGGTCGGCGAGTCCGGGTGCGGCAAGTCCACGACGGCGTACGCCGCGCTGGGCCTGCTGGCCGAGAACGGCCGGGTGGCCGGTGGCCGGGCGGTGATCGCCGGCCGCGAGGTCACCTCGCTCTCGTCCGGTGACCTGCTCAAGGTGCGCCGGGACGACGTGTCGATGGTCTATCAGGACCCCGGAGCGGCCCTGAACCCGACGTTGCGCATCGGCACCCAGGTCGCCGAGTGCTTCATGATCCTGGGCGCCACCAAGGCCGAGGCCGCCGAGCGGGCGTTCGAGGCACTGCGCCGGGTGCGGATCTCCGACCCCCGCGGAGTGATGGACCGCTACCCGCACCAGCTCTCCGGCGGCATGCAGCAACGCGTAGTGATCGCCATGGCGCTGGCCAACGACCCCAAACTCCTGGTCCTGGACGAGCCGACCACGGGCCTGGACGCCACCGTCGAGGCCGAGGTGCTCGACCTGGTCGAGACACTGCGTGCCGACACCGGTGCCGCCGTCCTGCTGATCGCCCACAACCTGGGCGTGATCCGGCGCATGTGCGACCGCGTGGGCGTGATGTACGCCGGCAAGGTGGTCGAGCAGGGTTCGGCCAGTGAGGTCTTCGATCACCCGTCGCACCCCTACACCGTCGGCATGCTGCGCGCACTACCGCGTCACGGCGCCCGCAAGGCCCACCGCCGACTCGAGACCATCCCTGGCTTCCTGCCCCAGATCGGCGAGGAGCTACCGGCCTGCGTGTTCGTCGAGCGGTGCCCGCTGGCCACCGAGATCTGCCGGACGACGGTCCCGCCCCAGGTCGAGGTCGGCACCGGTGACACAACGGGTTACGTCTACTGTCACCACACCGACCGGGTGGCCGAACTGACCGCGGCCGCGGGCTCGCACGGCAGCGGGCAGGCCACGGCGATCTCACCCGAGATCATCCTGCAGTTGCGCGACGTCAACGTGACCTTCCATCAGAACCGCAAGGACATCCATGCCCTGGTGGGCATCGACCTCGACCTGCGCAGTGGTGAGACCCTGGGCCTGGTCGGCGAATCCGGTTCGGGCAAGACCACGATGGCCAAGGCCATCCTCGGCATCCAGCCGGCCGATCCGGGCAGCCAGGTGATCCTGGACGGCACCGTGCTCGAGCCCTCGACCAAGGGCCGCTCCCAGTTGGCGCGGCGCGCGATCCAGATCGTGTTCCAGAACCCCGATTCGGCGCTCAACCGAGGGCATTCGGTGCGCAACATCCTCGGCCGGGCATTGGCGAAGTTGGCCGGCATCACCGGCTGGGACGCCGAGGACCGCCTCGATCAGCTGATCACCCACGTCCGGCTCACCCCGCGCCACCTCGACCTGAAACCCCGTCAGCTGTCCGGTGGTTTGAAGCAGCGCGTGGCGATCGGGCGAGCGTTCGCCGGCGGCCCCCGCATCGTGGTCTGCGACGAACCGACGAGCGCTCTGGACGTCTCGGTCCAGGCGGCGATCCTCAACCTGCTGGCCGACCTGCAACGCAACGAACGGTCCAGCTACGTGTTCATCTCGCACGACCTGGGCGTGGTGCGCTACCTGTCCGATCGGATCGCGGTGCTCTACCTGGGTCGTCTGATGGAGGTGGGGCCGGCCGAGGTGGTCTTCAACGGCCCGCACCACCCCTACACCGAGGCCCTGCTGTCGGCGGTGCCGAGCGTCGACGGCGCCCCGGAGTCGCGCATCCGCTTGGAGGGCGAGATCCCCAGCGCCGCCAACCCGCCGTCCGGATGTGTGTTCCAGACTCGGTGCCCCCGCAAGCTGGGCAGCATCTGCGAGAGCACGGTGCCACCCCTGGTGGAGGTCGAGCCGGGGCATCAGATGGCCTGTCACATCCCGGTCGCGGAACTGCGGCAGCTCCAGCAGTCCGAACCCGGCGCTGCCTGAACCCATGCCCCTGTCCGGTGCGGGTTCGGCCTCTCGCGAGAACCAGTCCGTGCGCAAGGCCGCGGCGTTGTTGCGCGCCGCGGCCGAGCACGGCGCCGGGGCCACGGTGTCGGCGCTGGCCCGCACCGCCGAGCTGCCCCGGGCCACGGCGTTGCGCATGATCGAGTCGCTGATCGCCGAGCGACTGCTGGCTCGACTGCCGGATGACCGGATCGTGATCGGGCCGGGGCTGCACCGACTGGCCCGGACGGCGGACCTGACCGAACTGCTGGTGCACGCCGGCCACGGGGTCCTGGAGCAGCTGGCCGAGCACACTCGCGAGTCGGCCACCTTGACGGTGGTCATGCCCGATGGGTCGCTGTCACTGGCCCGCCAGGTCGATGGACCGCACATGCTCGGGTTGACCAACTGGGTCGGCCGCCCGGTGCCATTGCACGCCTCGAGCAGCGGCAAACTCGCTCTGGCGTATGCTGATTCGGCTCGGATCGAGGCGGTGCTCCGCCAACCGTTGGAGAAGATCGCGAGCCGCACGATCACCGACCCGAGCCGGTTGCGGGCCGAGCTGGACGCCGTCCGCGCGGCCGGGTGGTCACAGATCGAGGACGAGGTCGAGGACGGGCTGGCCTCGATCTCGATGGGGATCCTGGTGGACGACGCCCTGGTGGGCTCGCTGAACGTCTCGGGCCCGGGAACGCGGTTCACCCCCGAGGCCCGCGCCGCGGCGCTGCCGCTGTTGCGGAAGGCCTGCGCGACCGTGGCCGAGCGTCTGGGAGTTCGTGGCTGATCAGTCTGCGAACGGACTGGACCAGCGCAGCCCGGGGAATCGGGCGAAGCCTCGATCGGCGGTGATCCAGGTGCACCCGTGCTCGATCGCCAAGGCCGCGTGGTAGGCATCGGGCACCACGTTGCCGGTGGCCTGTACCGTGCGGCAGAGATCGGTGAAGATCTGCAGGTTGCGGGGGCCGGGACGCAGCCGGACGCAGCGGGGTGACTCGACGATCGCCGCGACGAAAGCCAGGGCCGAGTCGCTGGTGGACGGCGTGCGGAAGACCCTCGTGTTGGTGGTGATCCGCAGGAACCCACTCAGCACCAACTCGCTCATGCCGAAGGGCGTCGAGCCGGTCACCAGGTCCTGAAGCCAGCCGCGGTAGCGCTCATGGTCAGAGGCTTCGCCGCGGTGGGCATACAGCAGCAGGTTGACGTCCGGGACGAGCACTGTCACTCCCGCGGGGCGCGAGACGGTCCGGCCGCCCGAGACCGATGGTCGGCGTCCTCTTCGGCATACAGCAGCTCCTTGAGCTGCTCGGGATCACCGAGATCTACCCCAGGGGCCGGGCCGTCGCCCCAGAAGGTCGGCAGCTCCACACGGTAAGGCTCGGAAGCACCCTGGGCGGCCAGCAGCGCGCGCAGGCCCTCCTCGATCAGGCTGGTCACCGTTCGACCCTCGGACGCCGCCCGTTGCTTGACCAGCCGCATGAGCTCGTCGTCCAGGTTCAACGTGGTCCGCATCAGATCAGCATACGTGCCGATGCAGATATCTGCATCCCCGATGAGTCGCCCCGGGAACGGGGATCGCGGCCGCGGCGGCTCAGTCCCCCAGTTCGGTGCGGCGCCGATCGACGAAACCGAGCAGCTCGGCGCGTCTGGCGTCGTCCAGGGTCGGCTCGGCGTACGCGTCGACGGCCGCGCGCCAGATCTCACCGGCGCGGGTCGCGGCGTCCCGCGATCCCTTCGAGACCCAGCGTTCGTAGTTCTCCGTCGAGGACACCAACGGCCGGTAGAAGCAGGTGCGGAACCGGGTCATGGTGTGCTCGGCGCCCAGGAAGTGCCCACCGTGACGCACCTCGTCGTGCGCCTCGAACGCCAGCGACTCCTCGTCGACGACCAGCGGGGTGAACTGCTGTCGCAGCACCCGCAGCGCCTCGACGTCGACCACGAGCTTCTCGGGGCAGCTGACCAGCCCCGACTCCAGCCAGCCCGCGGCCTGGACGACGAGGTTCGCCCCGGCCAGGAACGCCGCCTTCAGGGTGTTGAACGACTCGGCCGCCGCCTGCGCGTCGACGGTCTGGGACGACGTCAGGCTGCCGCCGCCGGCCCGCCACGGCAGCTTGTAGCGCCGCGCCAGCTGACCGGAGGCGTAGAGGCCCTGCGCCGATTCGGGTCCGCCGAACGCCGGGGAGCCGGACTGCATGTCGATGGTGGACAGGAACGACCCCATCACCGCCGGGGTACCCGGGCGCACCAGTTGCATCAGCACGATGCCGGCCAAGGCCTCGGCGGTTTGCTGGGCCAGGGCCGCCACCGTGCTCACCGGGGCCATCGCGCCCATCAGCAGGAACGGGGTGACCACGACGGCCTGCCCGGCGGCGGCGTAGACCAGCAACGCCTCGAGCATCCGGGTGTCGTAGCGCAGCGGGGAGTTCACGTTGACGATCGACATGATCGAGCAGGTCGGCCGGCCGTCGGCGTCCGGTGGCGCGGCGATCGGGGTGCCGCTGAAGACGATCTCCGCCATGCGCACGCTGTCCTCGGCGTTGGCGGTCGACAGCGCCGAGGTGAACACCGGCTTGTCGGTGAGGGTGAACGCCGCGAACAGCATGTCCAGGTGGCGCGAGTCGAGGGGACGGTCGTTGGCCTCGATCATCGGCATGGTCGGGATGTCGAGCTGCTCGAAGTGCTGGGTCAGCTTGGCGAACAGCTCGTAGTCGGCCAGGGTGCCGTCCCGGCGCTCGTCGCCGATCCGCACGAACGGCGGACCGGAGACCGGGGTGAAGACCATGTGGTCACCGCCGAGGATCACCGAGTGCTCGGGGTTGCGGGCCCGCAGGTGGAACTCGCTGGGGGCCAAGGCGAGCTGGGCCATCATGAAGTCGGGGTCGAGGTGCACGATGTCGCCCTCGACCCGCTGCCCGGCTGCCTCGAACAGCCGCAACGCCTCGGGGTGGTCGAACTGGATGCCGATCTCGTGGGCGATGCGCTGCCAGCCCTTCTCGATCACCTCCAGGTCTGCCGCCGAGAGGATCTCGTAGTGCGGCATCCGGTTACGGAACACGGTGCGCCTCCACCTTCTGGCCTCGCGGCCGTTGCCCCTGCGGGTCGTAGGGGCTGTCGGCGATCACGGTCGCCGGCCGGCGCCGTCCGACGACGGTCACCTCCAGCTCGGTTCCGACGGCAGCGTGCGTGCGGTCGAGGTAGGCCAGCGCCAGGCTCGCCCGGACGGCGTGCCCGTAGCCGCCGGAGGTGACGAACCCGACCCGGCGTGGCCCGTCCCAGACCGGCTCGAACGGGCCGGCATCGGCGGGAGCGTCGTCCTCGACGCCCACGTCGAGCGTGACCAGCGTCTGGGACGGCGGGTTGTCACGTTCGCGCAGCGCCGCGTCCCTGCCGATGAAGGCGGCGGGCTTGTCGTGGGCGACGAAGTCCGCCAGGGCGTTCATGCCCGGGGTGTAGGCCCAGGTGAACTCCTTCGACCAGACGCCGTAGGACTTCTCGAGCCGCAACGAGTTGAGCGCGTTGTAGCCCAGGTCGACCACCGGAATCCCTTGGGCGGCAAGGGATCTGCCCGCCTCACCGAGCGTGCGGTAGAGCGCCGCCAACTGGGTGGCGGGAACGTTGAGCTCGTAGCCGAGCTCGCCGGTCACCGACAGCCGGGCGACTCGGGCGCGCACCGGGCCGAGGTCGGCGGTGGTGGCCTGTAGGAAGCCGATCGCGCCGATGTCGTCCTCGGTCACCGAGGCCAGCAGGTCACGCGAGGCCGGGCCGGACAGGCTCACCCCGGCCATCGCGTCCGAGATGTCCTGCACCACCACTGATCCGTCGGCAGGTAGGTGGGTCGTGAAGTGACGCAGGTGCCACTCGCGTAGGTAGTACGAGCCCATCAGCCAGAATTCCTCGCCCGCCGAGCCCTCACCCCAGCAGGTCACGGTGAGGTCACCCAGCAACCGGCCCGACTCGCTCAGCATCGGCGCCAGGCGCACCCGGCCCGGGCCCGGGATGCGCGACGCCAGAAGGCGATCCAGCCAGTCGCGGGCACCCGGACCGGTGATCAGATAGCGGGAGAACGACGTGGTGTCGAGCAGGCCGACCCCGTCCCGGGTGGCGCGGATCTCGCGGCCCACCAGGTCGAAGGCGTTGCTGCGGCGCAGGGTCGGAGTCTCGGTGAACGCCGCTCCCCCATCGGATTCACCCACGAAGTACAGCGGCACCTCCAGACCCCACGAGGTGCCCCACCGGGCGCCCGCGGCGTCCAGATCGGCGTGCAGCGCCGAGGTCTTCAACGGGCGGCCCGCCGGCAGCTGTTCGTTGGGGTAGGTCATCACGAACCGGCGCTGATAGAACTGCCGGGTCGTGTCCTGCAGATACCCTCGCGCCGAGGCGAACTCGCCGTAGCGGGCGACATCCATACCGAACACGTCGCGCCCGGGCTCACCGTGGACCATCCACTCGGCCAGGGCCAGGCCGACGCCACCGCCCTGGCTGAAGCCGGCCATCACGCCACACGCCGTCCAGTACCCGGGCAGGCCGCGCACCGGGCCGACCAGTGGGTTGCCGTCGGGGGTGAAGGTGAAGGCGCCGTTCACCCAGGTCTTGATGCCGGCGCCGTCCAGGCAGGGGTAGCGGGCGAAGCCGACCTCGAGCTGCGGGGCGATGCGCTCGACGTCCGGCGGGATCAGCTCGAGACCGTAGTCCCACGAGACACCGTCGGTGTTCCAGTGCCGGGGGTCGAGTTCGTAGACCCCGAGCAGCATGCCCTGGCCTTCTTGGCGGGCGTAGGTGAAGCCCTCCAGGTCCATCATCATCGGCAGCTCACGGGTCAGCGCAGCCACCTCGGGCAGGGCGTCGGTGACCAGGTAGTGGTGCTCCATCGGGGTCACCGGCAGATCGATACCGGCCATGCGCCCGACCTGCTTGGCCCACAGGCCCGCGGCGTTGACGACGTGATCGCAGGTGATGGTGCCCTGCTCGGTGACCACCTTCCAACCGCCACCGGACGGCGACGACCCCGCCGGGATCGGGCGCAGCTCGAGCACCCGGTTGTGCAACACGATGGTCGCGCCTCGCTGCTTGGCCGCGGCGGCGTAGGCGTGCGTGGTGCCCGAGGCATCCAGGTGACCCTCGATGCTGTCGTACATCGCGCCGACGATGCCCTTGGGATCGATCACCGGGCACAGCGCCTCGACCTCGTCCGGCGTGATCAGCCGGACGGTGTCGATGCCGATGGTCTGGTAGATCGCCCACTGCGCCTGCAGCCATTCCCAGCGCTCCGGCGTGCTGGCGATACTGACTCCGCCGGGCAGGTGCAGCCCGCACGAGCGCCCGGTCTCGGCCTCGAGCTCGGAGTACAGGTTGATCGTGTACGCCTGCAACGCAGCCACATTGGGGTCGGCATTGAGGGCGTGGAAGCCGGCTGCGGCATGCCAGGTCGAGCCGGCGGTCAGCTCCGACCGCTCGATCAGGGCGACGTCGGTCCAGCCGAGTTTGGCCAGGTGGTAGAGCACGCTGACGCCGACGACGCCGCCGCCGATGACCACGGCCCGGTAATGGGTGTCGATGATGAGCTCCTTCGCTCGGGTGGACGCCGCCTCAACCCATGACGGTGAAACTACTGCCGGCGTGAACCTGCCGGCGCCGGCTGAAGGCCGACAGGTCGACGCTCGACCCGGTGTGCGGCAACGGGAACTGCACCGGGTGCTCGTCGTGGTCGGTGCCGCCCTCACAGGCCTCGATGATCGCCACCAGGTAGCGACCGGCGAGCGGGGCGTTCTTGAACTGGTTGCCGCTGGTGCCGATGGCGACGTAGAAGCCGGGCAGCGCCGTCCGGTCGTAGATCGGGATCCAGTCGTCGGCGACGTCGTAGACGGCCCCGATGCCGACCGGGCGGTTGGGCACGGTGAGGTCGGGCATCCGGCGGGCCGCCCGGTAGAGCTGGGCGGTGTAGAGCTCGGCGGTGGGCCCGGGCTCGTAGACCTCGGGGTCCTCCAGCCAGTGCAAGGGGTCGCAGGCCGGCTCGGCGCCGCCGACCAGGAGCTCGCCGGCGAGCGTGCCGCGGAAGTAGGTCCCCAGGTCGAGGTCGGCGACCAGGGGGCCGGGATTGCTGGGCCGGCCCACCTCCCCGGGAGCGTTGTAGCCGGACGGCGCGGGCACGGTGTTCACCTCGGCGCGCATCGGGCGGGTGCCGATGGCGAAGTCCTCCCCCACCCCGGCGAGGGCGTTGATGCGGCCCGAGGCGGGGCCGGCAACGTTGATCACCACCGGGGCGCTGACGTGCTCGCTCACCCCGCCGGTGACCACATCGACCCCGCTCACCCGACCCGCTGCGGTGGTGATGGCCGTGACCGTGGTGTGGAACCGGAACTGCGCCCCACGGCGCTGGGCGGCGGCAGCGAGATTCTGCGCCGCCAGACCCGGGTCGTCGATGAAACCGGCGTCAGGGGTGTAGTAGCCGCCCAGCTCGCCGTCCGCGTCGGCCCAGAACTCTTCGCTGGCAACGGGTTTGGGTGGGTAATAGCGAGCCGGGTCGAGCGCGGGCACCCGCGCGCGAATGGTCGCGGCGTCCCAGAGTTCGTAGGGCACCCCGATCTGGTCGAACAGGGTGAGCACCTTGGCGGGGTCGTGCGTGGGGCAGTCCAGGCAGAGGGAGCCGGTGGGCACGAACGAGGCGAGGCGCCCCACGCCGGCCGCGCGATCGGCGTCCGGCGCCTCGAGCACGTCGGCCCAGTTCAGCCAGTCGTAGTGGGCCTCCCACGCGGTGGCCACCCCGGCGAAGGTGGAGTAGTTGAACCGGATGATCGCCGACGATGCGCTGGTCGAACCCTGCCCGGGCGCCCCGTGGCGTTCGATCACGATCACCGACCGGCCGGACGACGCCAGCGCGTAGGCGACCGAGCTGCCGATCACCCCGGCCCCGATCACGACCACGTCCGCGGTGGCTGCGCCCATGGCTGCCTCCAAGCTCGCCGAGCCGGCCGCTCGGCCGCTGGCCGCTTTCTATCAGTCCGCATGCTCGGCGGCCAGACCCCTGTGCCACCAATATATGGTGATCCGCCGCCAAAAAATGGTCATCGACCCACCACCACCCACAAACCTGCTCATGCTCCGCAGGTGACAGCTCGACGTCCGATGACATCGTTATCAAGCGGTCTCACCGGAGCATGACGAGGCACCTGCGGAGCATGAGCGGGTTTGGTGGGGTCAGCGGAGGCGGGTGATCTCGACGTTGACGAAGAGGGTGGAGGCGGGGGAACCGGCGTAGACACCCTTCAGGGGCGGGACGTCGGCGTAGTCGCGGCCGCGGGCCACCAGGACGTGATCGGTCGAGACGGTGCCGGTGTGGGTGGGGTCGTAGGCCGACCAGCCGCCGGCCCACCACTCCAGCCAGGCGTGGCTCTCGGCCTTGACGGTGTCGCCCAGGCCGGCGTCCGGTTCGGGGTGCAGGTAGCCCGAGACATAACGCGCGGGTATGCCCAGGGCGCGCAGAGCCCCCAGACCGAGATGGGCGAAGTCCTGGCAGACCCCGCGCCGGGCGGCCCAGACCTCACTGGCCGGGGTGCGCACCGAGGTGAACCCGCCGGCGTAGGTCATCGGCTCGATCAGGGCCTCACAGACCGCGCGGGCCGCGGCGTCCGGCGACAACCCGGCAGCCGCCTCCCGAGCCAGGTCGACGACCTCGTCGGGGGGTTCGGACAGCGGGGTCTGCACCAGGAACTCGCGGAACTCGTCGGTGATCGGGTCTCGGCGCAGATCCTCCCACCTGACCCCGGGCACGTCGCCCTCGTCGAGGTGGAAGACCTCGACGGTCGCCGAGCTGACCACGCTCATCTCGGTGTGCGGCACCAGGACGTCGAACGCGGTGACCTGGCTACCCCAGTAGTCGGTGTAGCGATGGGTCCAGGTGACCGGGGTGACGTCGACCATCTCGTCCAGCAACGCCTGGCGCGAGGTGTTCAGCGGGGTCATCCGGGCCTCGTTGTACGACGCGGTGACCGGGGTCTCGTACCGGTACCCGGTGGTGTGCACGATCAGCAGCCGTTGCGCCGCCGGATCGGGGTTCAGCGGGATGGCGTTCATCGGGATGATCATGATGCGTCCTCCACCCAGGCCGTGGTGATCGACCGCGGGAAGTAGCGTTTGGCGACCCCGTCACTGGCGGCCGAGACCGCCCGCTGGACCCGGCCCATCTCCCCCGGGACGTCGGCCAGCACCTCCTCGAGGGCGCGGTACTCCAGGCTGGTCCGGATGCGGCCGAGCAATCGACGACTCTGATCGGCGATCCCGACCCGCTCCAGCGGTGGCGCCAACTCCTCCAGCACCTCTTCGGCCGTCACCAGGGCATGGATCACCGACCGCGGGAACAACCGGTCCAGCAACAGGAACTCGGCCGCCCGCGCGTCGCTGGCCACCCCGCGATAGGTGCGCATGTAGCTCTCGTAGGCGCCGCACGAGCGCAGCAGCGCCGTCCAGCTGGGCACCGCCGCCGAGATGGTGGACGTCGCCACGAGCCGTGCGGTCATGTCCGCCCGTTCGAGGTTGCGGCCCAGGATCAGGAAGCGCCACGCGTCGTCCCGACTCATGGTCTGTTCGGCGATGCCGGCCACCAGCGCCGTCCGCTCGCGCACGTAGGCCAGGAAGTCGTGCGCGGTGGTCGCCTGCAGCCGCACCCGGTCGATGCCGATCCAGGTGGTGTTCAACGCCTGCCACAAGTCGGTCGAGATGGTCTCTCGGGCGCGGCGGGCGTTCTCACGCGCCGCGCTCAGGGCGCCCACGATCGCGCTCGGGTAGACCGCGTCGTAGGCCAGCCGGTCGAGCACCATCGTGCGGTCGACGTCCTCGTCCTCGGCGGGGTCCATGCCCATGACGGCGAGCAGGCCACGACATGCCTCGGACTCGGGCAGCGCCGGATCCTCCAGCAACATCTGCAGATGGACGTCGAGGATGCGCGCGGTGTCGTCGGCGCGCTCCATGTAGCGGCCGATCCAGAACAACGACTCGGCGATACGGCTCAGCACGTCGGCTCACCCGCCCTCTGCTGTTGCCGGCCCGATTCAGTTTGTTGTTGCTGCTGTTGTTGCTGCTGTTGCTGCTGTTGCTGCTGTTGTAGGCCGCCGGTCTCCTCGTGGGGGCCGAGGTCGGGGTGGGGCATCGTGACGATCCGATACGGGGTCGTGGGGCGGCGCAGTTGCAGCGGCGCCTTCTCACCGGACAGCACCCAGGTGTCCTTCGAACCACCGCCCTGGCTGCTGTTCACGACCAACTGTCCCTCGGGCAGCGCCACCCGGGTCAGACCGCCGGGCAGCACCCAGACCGAGCGGCCGTCGTTGACCGCGAACGGGCGCAGGTCGACGTGCCGAGGACGCAGCGTGCCATCGATGAGCGTCGGCACGGTCGAGAGCTGCACCACCGGTTG
Organism: Kineosporiaceae bacterium; assembly: GCA_016713225.1. NCBI lineage: Bacteria > Bacillati > Actinomycetota > Actinomycetes > Kineosporiales > Kineosporiaceae > Kineosporiaceae bacterium. The sequence goes on along the minus strand of JADJPO010000005.1, from coordinate 138,512 downwards.
CGCGATCCATCCGCGCGGGTCGTGCTCGATCTGGGCCCGCAGGGTGACCAGCTGTTCGCGGGTGGCTGCCGGACCGATCACCAGCCCCTTGCCCCCGGCGCCGTCCACCGGTTTGAGCACCAGTTCGTGGAGCCGATCGATCACCGCCGCCAGATCGGCCGGCTCGGCGAGGCGATACGTCTGCACGTTCGGCAGCAGGATCTCCTCACCGAGGTAGAACCGGCACAGGTCGGGCACGTAGGTGTAGATGAGCTTGTCGTCGGCCACCCCATTGCCGATGGCGTTGGCGATGGCGACGTTGCCTGCGCGGACGGCGTTCACCAGCCCCGGCGTGCCCAGCTTCGAGTCGGCTCGGAACTGCACCGGGTCGAGGAAGTCGTCGTCGACGCGGCGGTAGATCACGTCGACCTGTTGCTGGCCGTCGGTGGTACGCATCAACACGCGCCCACCCGAGCAGTACAGGTCACGCCCCTCGACCAGCTCGACGCCCATCGTGCGGGCCAGCAAGGTGTGCTCGAAATAGGCGCTGTTGTAGATGCCGGGGGTCAACACGACCACCGTGGGCTCACGCGACTTGTCCGGGGCCGCGGCGCGCAGGGCGGCCAGCAGCCGATGGGGGTACTCGTCGACCGGGCGGATGCGGTGGGTGGCGAACGACTCCGGGAACACCGTCGCCATGGCCCGGCGATTGGCCATCACGTAACTCACCCCGGACGGCACCCGGACGTTGTCCTCGAGCACCCGGAACGCGCCGTCCTCATCGCGGATCAGGTCGATACCGGCGACGTGAATGCGGACACCGTTGGCCGGGCGCAACCCGTGGGCGATCCGGTGGAACCCCGAGGCCGAGGCGATCACCCGCCACGGCACCACCTTGGCCTTGACCACCTCGCGCGCGCCGTAGATGTCGGCGAGGAACGCCTCGAGCACCCGAACCCGCTGCGCCACACCGGCTTCGACGAACTGCCATTCCTCGGGTGAGACCACGCGCGGCACCACGTCCAGAGGAAAGGGCCGCTCCTCGCCGGCGAAGTCGAAGGTCACACCCTGGTCGAGGTAGGTGCGGGCGAGCGCATCCGCGCGCTCGACCAGATCGTCACCGTCCAGCGCGCGCAGCGTGGCATGGACGGCGCGATACGGCTTTCGGGGGCGCGAGGTCACCGAGAGCATCTCGTCCCAGGCACGCGCAGTGGGCCGGACGGCCGCCTGCCCGTTGGGGGCAGCAGCCGCGACCGGCCCGTCGGCGACGGGTTCGGGTTGCCCGCCGTCGACCAGGTCCTTGTACCCGTCGAAGAGGTCCGCCATGCCCCGAACGCTATGTGCATCCTGTTACGCCCGTGTGTCGACTGTGGGTCGTGCCCCGAGGCGGACACTCAGGGGCCATGAACGGCACGCCTGAGTCGACGGGGACGATGTGTCAGCATCGACGGGTGATTCCCCGCGCGACGTCCGTCGAATTCGGCCGCCGGCTGGCCAGGTTGGCCGGCCGGTTGCTCACCGGCCGCAACCGACCGGGGTATCCGGGGGACTTCGCCGGCCAGGTGACCGACGTCCGATGCGAGTACGCGCCGCACGCCGACGGTCGGCCGGACGGCGGCGAGATCGTGTGGGCCTGGGTGCCGTACGAGGAGGACCACCGCCAGGGCAAGGACCGACCGGTGCTGGTGATCGGGCACGACGGCGCGTGGTTACTGGCCCTGATGCTCACCAGCACCGATCACGATCACGACACCACGGTCGAGGCGCGTCGAGACCGCGCCGGACGGGTCTGGATGGATATCGGCACCGGCGCCTGGGACCCGCGAGGCCGACCCAGCGAAGTCCGCCTCGACCGGATCTTGAGGCTGGACCCTGACGCCGTGCGGCGGGAAGGCGCCGTACTCGAGCGGGGGCTCTTCGAGCAGGTGGCGAAGGCACTCGGCCACGGCTGGTAATCTGATCGGCCGGTACGCGGATCGCTTTTGCGCCTCCGCGCAGACGTGCACCCACCCGCAGCAGAGAGACGACACGTGGCCAACATCAAGTCCCAGATCAAGCGCAACACGACCAACGAGAAGCGCCGCCTGCGCAACAAGTCGGTCAAGTCCGAGCTGAAGACCGCCGTGCGCGCCTTCCGCGAGGCCGCCGCTTCCGGTGATGCCGCGGCGACCGGTGCCGCCCTCGCCGCTGCCGGGCGCAAGCTCGACAAGGCGGCCAGCAAGGGCGTCATCCACAAGAACCAGGCCGCCAACCGCAAGTCGGCGATGGCCCAGCAGGCCGCCACCCTCTGAACCTGATCGACCGGTGACCCACCGGTCGTGATCGGCGTCGCGCGCCAGGGCAGTGCCCCGGCGCGCTTCGTGCGTTTGGCGCCCGGCCATGATCACTGTCTTGATGCGGGATTCGGTACGAAAACCCTCGAAACCTGCATCGAGACAGTGATCATGAGGGTCAGTCAGGTGCGGCGAGCGTTCGCGATGGTCATCACGGCGCGTTCGACGGCGTAGACCGGGTCGCGTCCGCCGCCCTTGACCGCGAAGTCCGCCTCGGCCAGCGCAGTCACGGCCGTGGCCAGTCCGGCGTCGCTCCAGCCCGCCAGCTCCCGGCGTGCCCGGTCCACCTGCCACGGGGCCATGCCGAGCGCCGCGGCCAGGTCGACCGACCGGCCTCGCCCGGCGGCCGAGACCTTGGCGATGGCGCGGACCTTGGCCGCCAGGGCCGCCACCAGCGGCACCGGGTCGGCTCCGGTGGCGAGGGCGTGCCGCAGCAGGGAGAGCGCCTGATCGGGGCGTCCGGCCACTGCCGCATCGGCGACCCGGAATCCGGTCACCTCGATCCGACCGCCGAACCACTGCTCGACGAGATCGGCCTCGATCCGGGCCGGGGCGCCGTCGGCGCCCTGCTCAGGAGTGTCGACGGCGAGCTGATGGCACGCCGCGGCGAGCTCACGCAGGTCACTGCCGACGGCGTCCACCAGAGCGCGGACCGCCTGGGGTGAGACTCGCCGTCCCAGCCGGGTGAACTCCCCGGTGGCGAAGTCCACCTTCTCCTCGTCCTTGGTGATGGGCAGGCAGGCGGCCTCGGGCGCACCGGCCTTGCGGGCGGCGTCCAGCAACGGTTTGGCCCGGTTGCCGCCGGCATGGCGCAGCACCAGCCACACGCCTTCCGGCAGGTCGGAGGCGAGGTAGGCGGTGGCGTCGGCGACGAAGGCGTCGTTGGCCGCCTCGATGCCCGAGGCCACGATGAGCGCGCCGCCGCCGAACAGCGAGGGGCTGGCCAGCTGGACGAGGCGGCCGGGTTCGTAGCCTGGTGCCTCGACCCGCTCGACACTCGCGTCGGGATCGATCGCGCGTACCGAGGCGGTCACCGCCGCCACGGCCCGCTCGGCGAGCAGGTCCTCGCCGCCGGTGATCAGGACGACGGGCGCAGCGGTCAGCTCGGACGGCGCGACCGTCGCCCGGGACGACGACCGCGCGCTGCCCGAGGACTTGGCCGCAGGACGGCTACGCGCGGCCACCGAAGAGCTTCTTGATCCATGCGATCAGGCTGGCGAAGAACAGCTGCAGCGGCTTGACCTCGGCGGCCTTGATCTCGGCTCGCTCCTCGACGGTGGTGGCCGCCAGCTTGCCCTCGCAACACTGCACGAACTCAGCGATCAACCGGTTGGACATCTCGGTGATCAGGCCGCCACGACCGAACTGAGCGGCAGCCCCGGTCAGGGTGACGTCGGCATCGACCGTCACACTGGTGGACTTCGCGTCGGCCGAGGGCGCCAGGGCGTAGGTGACCTTGACTGCTCCCCGGCTCTTGCCGCGCCGGTCCTCCCCCTTGCCGTCGATCAGGCCGGTGCGTGCCGCGGCGTCCGGGGTCACGGTGGCCGAGCCGTCGAAGGTCGCCGACATCGGGCCGAGTTTGACCGCAACCCGACCGGTATAGGTGCCGCTGCCGTCATCCGAGATCAGCTCGGCGCCGGGCAGGCACTGCGCCACCTCGGGGATGTCCTGGAAGAAATCCCAGACGACCTGCACCGGCCGCTTGACCTCGAACTGCTGGGTGATCTTCATCCTTGTCCTTCGGGTCGCCAGAGCACCGACACCACACCGGCTCCAGACCGGGCTCGCAGGCCACGTGGCCTGCGGCATCGCAGTACACCACACGGCCGCTGCCACGTCACGACGGTGCGTCAGGTTCGGCCCCGGCTCACCCCCAAAGCGCTCTGGCCGTCGGGACGATCCGGCCGTTCCGCGGTCACGACCACGCGGCGATCGGTGTCGGTGCGGCACACCGTCACCCCCAGCCGAGCCAGCATGCTCAGAGCGGACCGGGCAGGATGGCCGTAATCGTTGTCGATCCCCACCCCGATCAGCGCCACCCGAGGGGCCAGGTCGCTGTAGAGCTGCGGATCCTGTTTGGCCGAACCATGGTGGGCCACCTTCACCACGTCGACCTGCCCGCTGACATCGAGTGCCCCCGCCTCGATTGCGGCCCGTCCCAGCTCCGAGTGCAGGGCCGCGTCGAGCCACTGTTGGCCACCGGTTTCGAGGTCGCCCAAGGCGGCCAGTCGCAGCCGTGCCCCATCCGGGGTGTGCACCGCCGCGAATGTCACCAGACTCGCCTCGTTGACCTGGGCGTCCTCCCCGAGATCGCCCGGGGGCAGCGGCGGGACGGCGAGATACCACTGCACCTGCCAACCGTCGGCTCCGAGACTGCCGGCGAGGTCGCCCGTCAGGGATGTGAGTCGCAAGCCCGCCCGCACCACCTCACCGGCCACTGCCTCGGCCCGCTGCCGGGGACGGGCAACCGGGCCGGTCAGCACCTGCGCCACGCGTCGGCCGCGCAGCACCCCGGGCAAGCCGGTGACGTGGTCGGCGTGAAAGTGGCTGAGCATCACGAGATCGACCTCGCTCACGCCGAGATCGTCCAGGCACCGGGCCATGGCGGCGGGCTCGGGGCCGGTGTCGATCACGAGGGCACGCCGCTCACCGCTGCGGACCACGAGGGCATCGCCCTGGCCGACGTCGCATTGCGCCACGGCCCAGTCGGGCGGTGGGGCCGGGCCACGGAAGCCGAGCGCCGACTGCCACCACGCCCGGCTCCACCAGCCGAGCACGACCAGCACGATCAGGATCGCCGCTGCCGCCGCCGTGCCCACCGGTGAGCGTCGACGACCCGGCCCGGCCCGGCCCGTCCGACCGGCCCGACCGACCTCATCGCCCTGATCATCCCGACCGGCTCGGGAGGCTCTACCGGCCGCCGGCCTCACCAGGGTCATCGCCACCACCACCGCGGTACACCCGACGAGTACCACCGCGGCCACCACCGGACGGGCCGAGGGAAACCAGGGCAGATTGGCGCCCGGCAGCTCGGCGAACCGGGCCGCCACCTGGGTGATCCACCAGGTGGCCAGGCACCCCACGGCCGCGAGCGCGTGCGCGCCGCCTGGCCAGAACGGCGCCACCACCGCGGCCAGCACCCCGATCACCGTCGCCGGCATCACGGCCGGGTCGGCCAGCAGGTTGGCCGGAACCGCCACGGTGCTCACCGCCGGCTGCAGCAACACGATCACCGGACCGCAGGCGGCCTGCGCCGCGGCCGGGGCCGCCAGGGCGAGAGCCGCCGGACGGGGCAACCACCGTTCGAGCCGGCGAGCCCAGGGCGGCGCGAGCAGCAGCAACGAGCCGGTGGCGACCACCGACAGGGCGAACCCGGCGCTGCGCGCCAGATACGGGTCGAGGCCCAGCAGCACGATCACGGCTGCGGCGAGCATCGGCACCCCTCGGCCGCGGCGAGCCAGCACCAACCCGGCCAGGCCGACGGCTCCCATCACGGCAGCGCGCAGGACACTGGGTTCGGGCCGAGCCAGGATCACGAACGCGATCAGCGTGAGGGCGCAGGCCAGCACCCGCAGCCGCATCCGCAGGCGGCACCAGGCTGCCAGGGCCGCCACCGCGCCGAGCAGGATCGCGACGTTGGCTCCGCTGACGGCGGTCAGGTGGGTCAATCCGCTGGCCTGCAGATCGGCCTCGACCTGGGGCGGCAGGGCGGAGGTGTCACCCAGCACCAGGGAGGGCAGCAGCCCGGCGGGAGCCTCGGGCAGGCCTTGCACGCTGGCTCGCAGCGCCGTCCGGACCGTCTGCGCGGCCCGCCACCACCATCGGCCCTCGCCCGTGACGCGAGGTGGGCCGAGGGCGGTGAGCAGCGCCAGCACGTCGTCGCCGGGATCGGTGGGTGCCGCGCGCGCGTCGAGCCGCACCGGCTGGCCCACGTGCAGGCGCTGCCAGCCGTCGCCCCCGAGCACCACCACCGATGCGCGCACCCGATGCACCGCCCCCCGAGCACCCACCTCGTCGGCTGCCACCCGCACCACCCACCGACTTGCCGCGGCCCCCTCACCCGGGGAATCCCACGGCCCGGCGGGCACCGCGTGGGGATCGGTCGCCACGGTGCCGCTCACCTGCACCACGGCACGTTGGGCAATCCAGGCCGGGAACGGCCCGGCGGTGCGCAGTGCGGTGCCGACCGCGGCCGAGCAGAGCACCACCAGGGCGCAACACGCCACCAGTACCACCTGGGCGGCCAGCACCACCCGGACGGCCCGGACAGCCCGGGACGAGCCAGAGGTCAGGGACCAGCGAGCCCGGCACGCACGCAGGCCCACCACCGCCGCGACCAGGGCGCAGCATGCGGCGACGCCCCCGGCTCGTCCGGAATCCTGGGCAGTGGCCCACCAACCCACCACCCACGACACGATGGCGGCGGGGACCAGTCGCAGATCCGGACGCACAGACCCCGTAGCGCTCGCCGCGCCGTCCTCGGTCGTCGTCATACCCGCACCCGGGACCGCAACCGTTCCAGCGTCTTGGGGCCGATGCCGTCGACCTCGGCCAGCTCCTCGACACGGCTGAACCGCTGGTGCTGGGTCCGCCAGGCGATGATCGCTGCCGCGGTGACCGGCCCGACGCCCGGCAGTTCGTCGAGTTGGGCCTGGGTGGCGGTGTTGAGGTCGAGCGCCGCCGGTTCGCCACCAGTTCCCCCCGCCGCCGCTGCACCGGAGACCGCCACGGCGTCTCGCGGGCCGGGCACCACGATCTGTTCGCCGTCCACCACCCGCCGGGCCAGATTGAGCCGCTGCGGTGCCGCGCCGGACGCCGCGCCGCCGGCTGCCGTGATCGCCTCACCGACCCTGGCCCCCACCGACAACGTCACCACACCCTGACGCCGCACTCGGCCCACCACGTGCACCACCACCCGGCCGCCCGGGGACATCACCGAGACCGCCGCGCTGTAAGGCGCGCCGGTGGGCGCGGCACCCTGTCGGCCCGCGGTCAGGGTTCGTGACCCCGCCGGAATGGTCTCGACAGCGGCCCCGGCATCGCTGAGGACGCCCCGGGCGAGCAACCCACCGCAGACCACCACCGCGGCGAACAGCGCGGCGATGATCACCCGAGGCGGCATCCCCCGACGACGCGGGGCGTCGTCCGTCGTCGAGGGTCCGAACGCCGGATCCGGCACGGGTAGCGCCGCGGTGGGCGGTTCCGGTTCGGGCACCCACCCCCCACCCCCACGCGTGAGCGCGGCCAGACGGGCACGGGGATCGGTGGGAGCGACAGCCATGACCGGTGACGCTAAGCGGCCGCAACGGAGCTGACCGCCCGACGATCAGCGCCTGTGGACGATGGGACGATCACGGCCACCTGGGGACGCAACGAGACCGACTTCGCGAGCCCGGACGTGAAGTGTGCACTGTGCACGGATTACATGATCACCGGGGGTGGGTGGCCGGGCCGGGGTGGGTGGCCGGGGTGGGGTGGGTGGCCAGGGCGGCGGGGGCCGCCACCACGCCCACCAGGCCCGGCCCGGCATGTGCCCCGATCACCGCGCCGACCTCACCCAGGTACAGCGTCCCGAGCCCGGGCAATCGCGCCCGCAACCGGTCCGCCAGCTCGGCCGCGCGATCGGCCGCACCCAGGTGCTGCACGCCGAGGTCCACCTGGCGTGCGCCGACCGCACCGACCACGATCTCCTCCAGCCGGGCCAGTGCCCGCGAGGTGGTGCGCACCCGCTCCAACGGCTCGATCCGCCCGTCCACCACCTGCAGCAACGGCTTGACCGACAGCGCCGAGCCGACCACCGCGGCGGCGGCGCCGATCCGCCCGCCACGGCGCAGGTGGTCCAGGGTGTCGACGTACAGCCAGGTGCCGGTGCCATAGGCGCACCGCGCCGCGAGCTCGGCCACCCGCTCGGCGGGCTCCCCCGCCGCCGCGGCCCGCACCGCGGCCAGGGCGGCGAACCCCAGCCCCAGGGCCAGGTTCCGCGAATCCACGACCAGCACCTCGAGGCCCTCACCGGCCACCTCGCGGGCGGCGGTGCGGGCGGCGTCCACGGTGCCGGACAGGTCGGCCGACAGGTGCACCGACACGATCCGTACGTCCCCGCCGATCGCCCGGGCGGCGTCCCGGTAGGTCTGGGCGAACAGCGCCGGCGAGGGACGCGACGTGGTCACCGAGCGCCCCGCGATCAACTCCGCGGCGACCTGCGCGCTGTCGACCTCGACGCCCTCGGCCAGCGACCGTCCGCCCAGGACCACCTGCAATGGCACGACGATCAGGTCGCGCGCCGCCGCCAACCCCTCCGGCAGGTAGGACGTGGAGTCGGTGACGACAACAACCCGCGCCATCGACGGCTCAGGCCGGAACCACGTTGACCAGCCGCGGCTGACGCACCACGACCGTACGAATCCCCTTCTCGCCCAATGCCTTCTGAACTGCCGGCCGAGCCAGGGCCAGCTCGCGCAGCTCGTCGGCGCCGATGCCGGGCGCCACCTCCAGCCGGTCGCGCACCTTGCCCGCCACCTGGACGACGCAGGTCACCGTCTCCTCCACCAGCAGGGCGGCCTCGACCGCCGGCCAACCGGCCAGCGCCACGCACGGCTGGTGTCCCAGCCGTGACCACATGTCCTCGGCGGCGTAGGGCGCGAACAGCGACAGCATGATCGCGACCGCCTCGGTGGCCTCACGCACGGCCGGGTCGGCGCCACCGACCCCACTGTCGATCGCCTTGCGGACGGCGTTGACCAGCTCCATCACCCGGGCGACGGCCACGTTGAACCGGAACGACTCGATCAGCTGGCCGGCCTCGTGAACGGTGCGGTGGGTCAGCGCCCGCAGCGCGGCATCCCCGCCCGAAACCTCCACGCCCACAGGCGAGGTCACGTCACCGGACAGTCGCCAGGCGCGCGCCAGGAACCGCGCGGACCCGGCCGCCGAGACGTCGGCCCAGTCGATGTCGTCCTCGGGCGGCCCGGCGAAGACCAGGGTCAGCCGGACGGCGTCCACGCCGTGCTCGTCCAGCTGATCGCTCAGCTTCACCAGATTGCCGCGAGACTTGCTCATCGCCGAGCCGTTCATCTGCACCATGCCCTGGTTCAGCAGACGCGTGAACGGCTCGGTGAAGCTCACCAGGCCCATGTCGTGCAGCACCTTGGTGAAGAACCGCGAGTACAACAGGTGCAGGATCGCGTGGGTGACCCCGCCGACGTACTGGTCGATCGGCGCCCACTTCTCGACCTCGGCGACGTCGAACGGCACGTCGTCGCGACCGATCGAGGTGTACCGCAGGTAGTACCAGGACGAGTCCACGAAGGTGTCCATGGTGTCGGTGTCGCGCTGCGCCGGGCCGCCACAGCTCGGGCAGTCGACGTTCACCCAGTCGCTGGCCCCGCCCAGCGGCGAGGTGCCCTTGGGTCGCAGGTCCAGCCCGGCGGCGGGCGGCAGCTCGACCGGCAGCTGCTCGTCCGGCACCCGTACCTCACCGCAGGCCGGGCAGTGCACGATCGGGATCGGCGTGCCCCAGTAGCGCTGCCGCGAGATCAGCCAGTCGCGCAGCCGGTAGTTGGTCGCCGGGCGCCCCAACCCCTTGGCGCCCAGGATCTCGATGATCCGCTCGATCGCGTCGGCCTTGCGCAGCCCGTCCAGCGGGCCCGAGTTCACCAGGACGCCGTCACCCGCGGTGGCCTCGAAGGTCAGCGCCGGGTCCGGCAGCGGCGCGCCGTCCTCGCCCCGGACGTCGACCACCACGCGCACCGGCAGGTCGAACGCCTTGGCGAAGTCCAGGTCACGCTGGTCGTGCGCGGGCACCGCCATGATCGCGCCGTGGCCGTAGTCGGCCAGCACGTAGTCCGCCGCGTAGATCGGGATCTGCTCGCCGTTGACCGGGTTGATCGCGTGGCGGCCCAGGAACACCCCGGTCTTGGGGCGGTCGGTGGCCAACCGGTCGATGTCGCTGGCGCGACGCACGTCGTCCAGGTAGGCGGCGAACGCCGTCTGCGTGGCCTCGTCGGCCATCGCGGCCAGTTCGGCCGCCAGCTCGGAATCGACCGCGACCACGAAGAAGGTGGCCCCGAACAGCGTGTCGGGCCGGGTGGTGTAGACCGTGACCGGCTGCTCGCGACCCTCGATCGCGAAGACCACGTCGGCGCCGGACGAGCGCCCGATCCAGTTGCGCTGCATGCTCAGCACCTTGTCGGGCCAGGCACCCTCCAGCTGGGCCATGTCGTCCAGCAGCCGGTCGGCATAGTCAGTGATCTTGAAGTACCACTGGGTCAGCTTCTTCTTGGTGACCGGGGTGTCGCAGCGCTCGCACAGCCCGCCGACGACCTGTTCGTTGGCCAGCACGGTCTGGTCCTTGGGACACCAGTTGACCAGGCTCGGCCGGCGGTAGGCCAGGCCGCGCTCATGAAACCTGTTGAACAGCCATTGGTTCCACCGGTAGTACTCCGGGTCGGAGGTGTGCAGGATCCGATCCCAGTCGAACGAGCAGGCGTACCGGCGCATCGAGCACAGTTGCTGCGCGATGTTGTCGTAGGTCCACACTCGCGGGTCCGCGCCACGCTTGATGGCGGCGTTCTCGGCGGGCAGCCCGAAGGAGTCCCAGCCGATCGGGTGCATCACGTTGTAGCCGCGCTGCACCCAGTACCGCGCCACGACGTCACCCAGCGCGTAGGCCTCGGCGTGACCCATGTGCAGGTCGCCGGAGGGGTAGGGGAACATGTCCAGCACGTATTTGCACGGGCGGGCGTCGTCCGGGCGGCCGCTGCGGAACGGGGCCAGCTCGTCCCACACGCCCTGCCAGCGGTCCTGGATCGCGGTGACGTCGTAACGCGCGGCCTCGTTCTCGGCGGCGACATCCATCTGGGTCATGATCGGGGCAATCCTTCGGGTCTCGGTCGCCACATCAGCCCTCGGCCGGCGGCGTTCGAACACATGACGGGGCGCCGCGCTGAGCAGCTGACGGGTAAGGGACCCGCACTCAGCGCGGCCCGGTAAGGAGCAGTCCGGTCACGGACGGCAGCGCGCCACGCACCCGTTCAGGGTATCGGACGACGACCCTGCGCCCGGACTCGATATCGCGCCTCGCCACCACCTCAGGCGGGCGCCGAGGCCAGGTAGCCCGCGATCACCAGTGCCACCGCGACCAGCACTCCGACGAAGGCCTGTCGCCCCAGTCTCGGTCCCACCGCCGCCACGCCCAGCCCCACGGCCGCGCCCGCCCCCAGGACGACGGCCCGCACCACGGCCCACCCCGGCGCCCCCGGCGTGGCCAGCAGGCAGAGTGCTGCAGCGGCCAGACATCCGGCTGCGGCGTGCAGCGAGCGCCGCGGCCCGAGGCGTTGCGGCAGGCCGCGCACCCCGGTGAGTGCGTCGGCCTCGACGTCGGCGACGGTGTTGGCGAAGTGCGCCGCCACCCCCAACAGCGCCGCCGCCGAGGCGACCGCGACCGGCGGCGGGGCGACCACCGAGGGCAACAGCCCGAACGAGAGGGCGTACGGCAGCGGCGACAGCGGACCCCGCTTGAGCGCCAGGTTGTACGACCATCCGGACGCCACCGCGATCAGGTGCAGCAGCCCGGGCCGCCACCCCAGCGCCAGGGATGCCGGTACGCACGCCGCCAGGGCCAGCCCGGCTGCTGCCGCCACGGTCCGGACGCCGACGCGCCCCGAGGCCACCGGTTTGTCGCGGCGTCCGGCCGTCGTGTCACGGGCGGCGTCCAGGGCATCGTTGCCCCAGCCGATCGACAGTTGCCCGAGCAGGACGGCCAACGCCACCGCCGCGGCGCGTCCGGCGTCCGCGACGACCAGAGCCCAGGCGGCGGCGAAGAGGGTGACCGCCGCGCAGGGCAGCGGATGACAGGCCGCGAACAGGGCCGTGATCCGGCCCGGCGCGGTCAGCCGCGCAGGGTGCCCTCGGTGTTCTCGCCCGACGGCGTCCCGCTCGCCCGGGGACCCAAGGGCCCCGCCAAACGGTCCTGGCTCTGGCGGCGCAGCGAGCGACGCATCTGCATGTCCATCTCGCCGCGTGCCACCAGTGCGCCCAGGTCCCCGTCGTCCCACGGCACCAGAGTGGCCGACCCGATGCTCACCCGGCCATTCCAGACCTCCACCGGCACGGGTGGGTCGGTGATCAGGCGGGCTCGCACGCGTCGTTCCAGCTCCAGCGGCGACATCCCGGTGCCCGGCCCGAGCACCACGAACTCGTCCCCGTTCCAGCGACACACCACGTCGGTGCCACGGACGCAGCCGTGCACCACGGCGGCGACGTCGCGCAGCACGGCGTCCCCACCGGCCAGGCCGACAGCCTCGTTCACCGCTCGCAACCCGTCGACGTCGATGTACAGGCAGTGCACGGCCTGACCGCTGCGCCGGGCGTGCTCGATCATGGGGGCCGCCGCGAGCTCGATCCCGGCGCGGTTGGCCAGGCCGGTCAGAGGGTCGTGAGCTGCGCCGTCCGGCTCCTCCCGCGGCTCCTCGGCGGGCGAGTGGTGGCTCACCAGAGCCTGCACCGACCGGGCCACCAGGGCCGATCCGGCCACCATCGCCATCGCATAGGCCCAGGCTCCGGCCACGCGCCCCGAGGGCTCACCGGCGACCGACCCCGAGACCAGGTGCACCACGATGCCGTACGCGCCGACCCCCGCCCAGGCGGCCACCGCCGTGGCGGAGACCAGCACCAGGTGCAACCGGGGCAGCAGCAGCGCTGCCACCAGCAGGCACATCCCCGCATCCAGGCCGATCAGCGGCTCTCCCGAGGCGACGGCCCGCCCGGCAGCCAGGGCCGGGGCGAGCGCCAAGGGCAGGGTGAGCGACCACGGGTCCGGACGGCGCGCCAGCAGCACGGCCGTCGTCAGCGAGGCCGTCGCCAGGACGTCGACCGCGATGGTCATCGAGAGCTGCTGCCCGGACAGCAGCAGCGGCGAGAGCACCGCGTGGAGCCCGGTCCACCCGGCGAGCACGGCCAGCACGGTCACGGCCAGACCACGCCGGACGCCGTCCCCCCCGGTCGGCGAGGTGGGCACGTCCCCGTCCCCGGTCATCTCAGGGGCGGACGGCTGATCGATGCGCCTGCGTGCGAACCCGGTCACCGTCTGGTTCTCGGTCGCCGGCGCCCGGTCCTTGACACCTGCTTGACGCTGGCCCCCGGCACCGAAAGCATGACCTTCCCGGCGTTAACCGCCCATGGCCCAGAGGTGACAGAAGAGTGAACCGTCTCCGACGACGTCCCGCTGCCACCTACGACCTCGATGTCCCGCCTCGGCGCAGCCTGTGGCAGACCCTGCCCACCCTCGCGCCCGGTCTGGGCGTCCTGCGCGCCTACCCTCGCCGCTGGCTGCGCGCGGATGTGTTCGCCGGGGTCGCGGTGGCCGCCTACCTGGTCCCGCAGGTCATGGCCTACGCCGCAATCGTCGATGTGCAGCCGGTCGCCGGCTTGTGGACGGCGCTCGCCGCCTGCCTGGTCTACGCCGTCCTGGGTGGGTCCCGGGTGCTCTCGGTGGGACCGGAATCCACCGTCGCCCTCCTGGCCGGCGCCACGGTCGCCCCCATGGCTGACGGCGACCCCGTCCGGGTGGCCACGCTGACCTCGGGGCTGTGCCTGGTGGTCGCCGCGTGGTGCCTGATCGCCCGGTTCGCCCGCCTCGGCGTGATCGCCGATCTGTTGTCCCAGCCGCTGCTCGTGGGCTATCTGGCCGGGGGCGCGGTACTCATGGTCGTCGGCCAACTGGGTCGAGTGACCGGCACCACGGTCGACGGCGAGTCGATCGTGGCTCAGATCGGCTCGTTCCTCGACGTCGTCCCGAACACCCACTGGGCCACTCTGGCCGTGGCCGCCGGCACCCTGACCCTGTTGCTCGGCGTCATCCTGCTGCGGCCGAACTGGCCGGGGCCGCTCATCGCCGTCGCCGCGGCAACGCTGGCCAGCGCGCTGCTGGACCTGCCGGCGCGGGGGGTGAAGGCCACCGGCGAGGTGCCGTCGGGCCTGCCCGGTCTGCACCTGCCGGTGCTCAGCCTGGACGATCTGTCCGCCCTGGTGCTGGCCGGTCTCGGGGTGGCCATCGTGGCCTACAGCGACAACACCCTGATCGGGCGGGCGTTCCGGCCCCAGCAGGAGGAGGGCCGGCCGCGCGAGAACACCGACGTCGATCCGCAGCAGGAGTTGGTCGCCCTGGGCGGAGTGCACCTGGCCAGCGGCCTGTTCGGTGGGTTCCCGGTCTCCTCGTCCGGCTCGCGCACGGCTCTGGCCATCGCGGCGGGTGCGCGCAGCCAGATGTACTCCCTGGTGGCTGCGGGGTGCATCGTGGCGGTGCTGTTCGTGGCGGGGCCGCTGCTGGCTCAGCTGCCCTCGGCAGCCCTCGGCGCGGTGGTGATCTACGCGGCGAGCAAGCTGGTCTCGTGGCACGACATCGTGCGGTTGGCCCGGTTCCGCACGGCGGAGCTGATCCTGGCCGCCCTGGCCTGTGTGGGCACTGTCGTGTTCGGCATCCTCGCCGGGGTCGGCATCGCCATCGCGCTGAGCCTGCTCGAGATGGCCCAGCGGCTGGCCCGCCCGCACGAAGGGGTGCTGGGTCGGGTCGAGGGCTTGGCCGGCATGCACGACGTGGACGACTACCCGGACGCCACGACGTTGCCCGGCCTGGTCGTGTACCGCTACGACGCGCCGCTGTTCTTCGCCAACGTGAGTGACCTGCGTCGTCGGGCCATGTTGGCCGTCGACCTCGAGAACCGGGCCGACCCCGCCCATCCGGTGCGCTGGTTCATCCTCAACGTCGAGGCCAACGTCGAGATCGACATCACCGCGGCCGACGGTCTGCGTGCCCTGCACGGCGATCTGACCGAACGAGGGGTGATCATGGCCCTGGCCCGGGTGAAGAAGGACATGCTGGAACCGCTCGGACGTGCCGGGCTGGTCGAACTCATCGGCGAGGACCGGCTGTTCCCCACGCTGCCGGTGGCCGAGGAGGCCTACCTGACCTGGGCCGCCGCCCACCCCCCGCCAGCACAGGAGGCCGCGGCCCGAGAATGACCCGGGCCGCGGCCTCGCTGATGACCGATGGGGCGGACGGCCTCAGACGATGAACTGCCCGGTCAACTGGCGCAGCTCGGCGGCCATCCGCGCCAGCTCGTTGGTCGCCTGCTGAGCCTCGGCCACCCCGGTGCGGGTGCTGTCCGCCGCGTCGGACACGCGCTGGACGTCGGAACTGACCTGCTCCGAGCCGCCCGCGGCCTCCTGCACCGACCGAGAGATCTCGGCCGTGGTCGCGGTCTGTTCCTCCACCGCGCCGGCGATCGTGGTCTGCAACGAGCTGATGGTGGCGACGGTGCCGGTGATCTGATCGATCGCGGTCACGGCCTTGAGGGTCTCGGCCTGGATCGCCTCGACCCGCGACGAGATGTCGCTGGTGGCACTCGCCGTCTGCTGGGCCAGCTCCTTGACCTCGCCGGCCACCACCGCGAAGCCCTTACCCGCCTCGCCGGCCCGAGCGGCCTCGATGGTGGCGTTCAGCGCGAGCAGGTTGGTCTGCTCGGCGATGGCGTTGATCAACGCGATCACCTTGCCGATCTCCTGCGAGGACTCCCCCAGGGTCCGGACCGTCTCCTGGATGGCCTCGGCCTCGGTCGCCGCCGAGGACGCCGTGGTCGCCGCCTGAGAGGCGTTGTCGGCGATCTCGCGGATCGAGGCACTCATCTCTTCGGCGGCACCGGCCACGTTGGCGACCGAGGCGGTCACCTCGGTGGAGGCCGCGGCCATCACCGAGGCCTTCTCCGAGGAATCGGCGGCAGCGACGGCGATCTGGTTCGTGGTGGCCGACAGTTCCTCGCTGGACGCCGCGACGGCGTCCGCGGTGGCACTCACCGAACGCACGACGTTCTGCAGGCCCTCGACGGCGCCGTCGAGGTCGGCCGCCATGCGCCCGATTTCGTCCCGGCTGTCCACACCACTGCGCACGGTCAGATCGTTGTGGGCCAGCCCCTGTGCGACGGCGGCCGTCCGGCTGAGCGCGTTGCGGATCTGGCGGGCGATGAGGAACGCGATGACGAAGGCCACGACCACCCCCGCCAGCAGGAGCGTCGACACCAGGATCTGCGAGCTGCGGTAGGCAACCGCCGCGGTGTCCACCCGGCGCTTGGCGTCGTCGTCCGCGGAGGCCTCGACCTTCACCAGGGAAGCTGTCAGCTTGGCCGTTACAGGGTCGACGAACGCGTCGCGCTCTCGGTCGTAGGCCTCGATATCACCCGCGAGGGCCGCCGGGAGCAGCTTGGTGTCACGAAGCGCGACGTATTGCTTCCACAGCGCAGTGAAGTCGCGCAGCAGTGCCGGGTCGGCGGCGTGGGGCTCGAACACCCCGAGTGCGGCGTCGACTTGCGCTGTACTGGCCTTCAGCCCCGCGAGCGCCGAGTCGCGCTCATCCTGTTCCTGGGCGATCAACAGGGTGAGCAGTTGACTCGAGGACTGACCCACCCCGGTCTCGATCTCAGTCAAGGCGGTCAGGGCAACGACATCCTCGGAGTAGAGGGATTCGGTGACCGCCGCAGTCGATCGGAGTTCCACCAATCCGACAGCGGCGGCGATTCCTGCGGCGGCGGCTGCCACGAGCGCCACGATGACGATCTTCAGCAGTATCGGAAGGTCGGCGATCCGCAGCCGCGCACCCTGACCTGTCCCCGGTGGTGTCGTCATCGCGGTGAGCCCCTTGCCGTCGTCCGTCCTCTCGGCCGAACAGCCGAGACGCCTCGATTGGCTTGTCGACCCGCGCTCCCTCTCACTTGAGGCACTCCATGAGAAGCTCCCCCTCATGACCACGCCGCCCGTCGCCCCGGCCCCGACCAGCCTCGACGCCGCCGCCCACATCGCCCTCACCGAGCGGTTCGCGGCACACAACTACCACCCACTGCCGGTGGTACTGGCGCACGGTGAGGGGGCCTGGGTCACCGACGTGGCCGGCCGGCGTTACCTGGACTGCCTGGCCGGGTACTCGGCCCTCAACTTCGGGCACGGCCATCCGCGCCTGCTGGCCCGCGCCCATGCCCAGCTGGACCGGCTCACGCTGACCAGCCGCGCGTTCTACAACGATCAGCTCGGACCGTTCGTCCGCGACCTCGCCGCGCTGACCGGCAAGGACGCCGTGCTGCCGATGAACACCGGCGCCGAGGCGGTCGAGACCGCCATCAAGGTGGCCCGTCGCTACGGCCAGGAGCGGCACAAGGTCGACCCCGAGCGGGCCAACATCATCGTGATGGCCCACAACTTCCACGGCCGGACGACCACGATCATCAGTTTCACCACCGACGAGGAGGCCAAGCGCCACTACGGACCGTTCACCCCGGGCTTTAGGGTGGTGCCCTACGGCGACCTCGAGGCGCTGCAGGCCGCCATGGACGACGACACCGTCGCGGTGCTGCTGGAGCCGATCCAGGGTGAGCGTGGCGTGGTGATCCCCCCGGAGGGATACCTGGCGGGAGTTCGCCGAGTGTGCAGCGCCCACGGCGCGCTGATGATCGCCGACGAGATCCAGTCGGGCCTGGGGCGCGCCGGCGCGACGTTCGCCTGCGACCTGGACGACGTCGTGCCCGACATGTACGTGCTGGGCAAGGCGTTGGGGGGTGGCCTGGTGCCCGTCTCGGCGATCGCCACCGACGCCGACGTGCTCGAGGTGATCACACCGGGTTCGCACGGGTCGACATTCGGCGGCAACCCGTTGGCCGCGGCGATCGGGCACGAGGTGGTCGCCATGCTGTCCACCGGGGAGTACCAGGCCCGGGCGCGCGAGCTCGGCGCCCAGCTCGCCGAGGGCCTCGCGCAGTTGCCCACCGACCGGGTGCTCGCCGTCCGGGTGCGCGGATTGTGGGCCGGCATCGACATCGACCCGGCCTTCTCGACCGGACGTGCCGTCTGTGAGGCACTGCTCGAGCGCGGGGTACTGGCCAAGGATGCCCATGGCTCGACCATCCGCCTCGCCCCGCCCCTGGTGGCCACGCCGGCCGATGTCGACCTGCTCATCGGCGCCCTGCACGAGGTCATCACCGGCCCTGCCCCCTCGACCCCTCGGTGATCATGCAATCCGTGCACATATCCCCCGTGATCATGCAATCCGTGCACGTTTGTCGACCTGCTGCCCGGGCTCACCGCACCGCAGGCCCCTCCGCGATGAGTGATGGGATGACCGGATACCAAACCCTGGTGTCCGCTCAGCGGTGACCGTAGCCTGGGCGCCTGACCGCGACCCGGGAGGGGTGCATGCGCCAGACCAGCACGGGATCCGTGGCCGATCTGCTCAGCTCGCGCCGTCCGGGGTACTCGTTGCCCGGCCCGTTCTATACCGGCGAAGCGGCCTTCGAGGCCGACCTGGATCACATCTGGCACCGCGAGTGGGTGCTGGCCGGCGCCGAGGCCGAACTGGCCGCACCGGGGGCCTTCCTGACCCTGACCGTCGGCCGATACCCGCTGATCGTCGTGCGCGGGCTGGACGGCGTGCTGCGCGCCCTGCACAACGTCTGTCGCCACCGCGGGGCACAGCTGTGCAGTGAGCCCGCCGGACGGATCACCCGCACCCTGGTCTGCCCGTACCACCAGTGGGCTTACCGGCTGGACGGCGCCCTGCACCGCGCCCGGGCGATGCCCCCCGACCTGCCCACGGGCGATCCGGACGGCGAGCTGAGCCTGGGTTCGGCCCACTGCGTGAGCATCGGCGGGCTGGTGTTCGTGTGCGTCGCGGACACGCCACCGGACGCCGCGCCGTTGCGTGCCCTGGTCGAGCCGTACCTCGCACCGTTCGACCTGGGCTCGGCGCGCGTGGCCCACTCCGTGGCCATCGTGGAACAGGGCAACTGGAAGCTGGTGATGGAGAACAACCGGGAGTGCTACCACTGCCGCGCCAGCCACCCCGAACTCTGCCGCACCTTCCCCGAGGCCCCCTTGCACTCCGGCGGCGGCTCACCCGAGGAGGCCCGGGCCACCGCGGAACTCGTGGCCCGGTGCCAGGCGGCGGGGCTGCCGAGCGAATTCCTGAGCAGCGACGACAACGCCTACCGGGTGATGCGCATGGCCCTGCTGGACGGCGCGGCGGCCATGACTCTGAACGGCAAACCGGCTGTCGCCCAACGGTTCCCGGCAACCTCACTGGTGCCGAACGGTGACGTCGGCGACCTGCTGCTCTACCACTACCCCTCCACCTGGAACCACGTGCAGGCCGACCACGCGGTGCTGTTCCGGCTGCTGCCCCTGACGCCGACGACCAGTGAGCTGCGCACCACCTGGCTGGTGCCCGGCGAGGCCGTCGAGGGGATGGACTACGACCTCACGACGCTCACCGAGGTGTGGCTGACCACCAACGGGCAGGACGCCGCCCTGGTCGAGCGCACCCAGCGCGGGGTCACCTCCCCCGCGTATCGGCCGGGGCCGTATGCCCCGGTGGAAGAGGAAGGCGTGATCCAGTTCATCGACTGGTACTGCCGGTTGCTGTCCACCCGCCTCGAGGAGACGCCGTGAACGACGACCCGTTGCTGCGCCCGTTCAGCTTGAGGCACCTGACCTTGCGCAACCGGCTGTTCTCGGCTGCCCACGAGCCGGCCTATTCCGAGGACGGCATGCCGAAGGACCGTTACCGGCTCTACCACGTCGAGAAGGCCCGCGGCGGAATCGGTTTGACGATGACAGCAGGCTCCGCCGTGGTCTCGCGGGACAGCCCCCCGGCCTTCGGCAACCTGCACGCCTACGACGATGCCATCGTGGCGTGGATCCGCCGCCTCACCGACGACGTGCACGAGCGGGGCGCCGCCTGCATGATCCAACTGACCCACCTGGGCCGGCGCACCGGGTGGGGCACCGGTGACTGGCTGCCGGTGGTGGCGCCGTCCCCGCTGCGCGAGCCGGCCCACCGGGCGATCCCCAAGCCGATCGAGGACTGGGACGTCGAACGCATCACCGCCGATTTCGCCGACGCCGCGGCCCGGATGCAGGCCGGCGGCATGGACGGCATCGAGCTCGAGGCCTACGGTCACCTGCTCGACCAGTTCTGGTCGCCGCTGACCAACCATCGCACCGACGAGTACGGCGGATCGCTGGAGAACCGGATCGCCTTCGCCCAGAACGTGTTGCGGGCCATCCGCAAGCAGGTCGGACCGGAGTTCATCGTCGGCATCCGAATGGCGATCGACGAGGTTCACCCCGGCGGTTTCGGCACCGCCACCGGCCTGCGCATCCTGGCGGCGCTCGAGGTCGAGGGCCTGATCGACTTCGTGAACGTGATCCGGGGCACCATCGCCACCGATGCCGAGTTGGCCCACGTGATCCCGATTCACGGCATGCCCTCGGCGCCGAACCTGGACTTCTGTGGCCAGGTCAAGGCCGCCACCGCGCTGCCGGTGCTGCACTCGGCGAAGATCGACGACATCTCCACCGCCCGGTACGCCATCGAGGCCGGCAAACTCGACCTGGTCGGCATGACCCGGGCTCACATGGCCGACCCGCACATCGCCCGCAAGGTGGCCGCGGGGCAGGAGAGCC
Organism: Kineosporiaceae bacterium; assembly: GCA_016713225.1. NCBI lineage: Bacteria > Bacillati > Actinomycetota > Actinomycetes > Kineosporiales > Kineosporiaceae > Kineosporiaceae bacterium. The sequence goes on along the minus strand of JADJPO010000005.1, from coordinate 117,699 downwards.
GGATCCGTCCCTGCGTCGGGGCGACCTACTGCCTGGACCGGATCTACGAGGCCGGTGAGGCGCTGTGTGTGCACAACGCGGCCACCAGCCGCGAGGCCACCATGCCACACGAGATCCCCCGCGCCGAGCGCTCGCGCCGGGTCGTGATCATCGGTGCCGGGCCGGCCGGGCTGGAGGCGGCCCGGGTCGCCGGTGAACGGGGGCACACGGTCACCCTGCTCGAGGTGATGGATGCCCCGGGTGGGCAGCTACGTCTGGCGGTGCGCAATCGCCGTCGCGCCGACCTCATCGGCATCGTCGACTGGCGCGTGAGCGAACTGGCCCGGCTCGGGGTGACGGTGCGGTGCAACACCTTCGCCGAGCCGGACGACGTGCTCGCCCTCGACCCCGAGGTGGTGATCGTGGCGACCGGCGCGCTGGCCGCCGACGTCCAGCTCGAGACCGGCGGGCAGCACACGGTCACCAGTTGGCAGGTGCTGGGTGGTGAGGTCCACCTGCGCGGCGACGTCCTGCTCTACGACGACTTCGGCACCCACTCGGCGCTGTCCGCCGCCGAGCTGCTGGCCCGCTCGGGCGCCCGCCTCGAGCTCGTCACCCCGGAACGGATGCTCGGCGTCGAGGTGGGCGGCATGAACCACGTGCCGTATGCCCGGGCCTTCAACGAGACCGACACCCGGATCACGCTGAACCAACGGCTGCTCGCCGTGCACCGCCACCCGCAGGACGGCGGCCGGCTGCGCGCCGTCCTGGGCTCGGATCACAGCGATCACCGCAGCGAGCGGATCGTCGACCACGTGGTCGCCGACGTCGGTGTCGAGACCAACGACGAGCTGTACCAGGAGCTTCGTGGCGGCTCGATCAACGGCGGCGCCGTCGACCAGGCAGCGCTGCTGGCCGGGCGCCCCCAGCAGGTGGTGCGTAACCCGGAGGGCGGTTATCAGCTGTTCCGCATCGGGGACGCCGTGGCCGGCCGCAACATCCACGCCGCCGTCTATGACGCCCTACGGCTGGGCAAGGACCTGTGACGGGCGCACCGGGTCACGCCGGACGGCGGCGCTGACCACCCCGGTTGGCGCGGCGCGGTTTCCGGCGAAGCCACAACCGCGGTGATCATGCAATCCGTGCACGATCACCGAGGTTGGTGGGCGGGAACCCGCCACAGCGGCTCAGCTCTTGATCGCGGCCAGCACACCCTCCCAGGCCGTGTCGTAGAGCTTCTCGACCTCGCCCAGATCACGCAGCGTGGGCAGTGAGTCCTGCACGTCCTGGGGCGGGTAGACGGCCGGATCGCTCTGCACCTGCGAGGGCACGAACTGCTTGGCCGCCTGGTTGCCGGTCGAGACCAGGTTGTAGGTCGCGTTGGCCGCCGAGACCTTGGGGTCCAGGTAGTAGGCGATCAGCCGGTTGGCCCCGTCGGCGTTCGGTGCACTGGCCGGCACACACAACAGGTCGACCCAGCGGGTTCCACCCTCCTTCGGAACGGTGAAGGCGAGCTTCGGGTTGCGCTTGCGCGCCTGCAGCACATCGGTGTTGAACCCCTGCGCCATCACCAATCGTCCCTCGGCCAGATCGTCCAGGTAGGTGGCCGAGTTGAGCGAGGCGTTGGCCGTGAACTCACGCAGTTTCTCCTGGGCCGCGGTGATGTCGGCGGCCGAGGTGGCGTTCGGGTCCTTACCCAGGGCGAACAGGGCAGCAGCGAAGGCCTCCCGGCGTTCACGCAGCAGCGACATCTTGCCCTTGTGGGTGGCGTCGGCGAACGTCTCCCAGGTGGGCGGGGTGGTGAACACGGTGCTGTCGTACCCGATGCCGGTGAACCCTGTCGCCCAGGGGACGGCGTAGGCGTTACCCGGGTCGACGTCGAGGCGGCGCAACGCCGGATCGAGGTTGCCCAGCAGCGCCTCGGTGACGATCTCGGTGTCGAGCTTGCGCAGCGCATCGGCGTCCCGCAGCTGGCGGAACAGGTTCGAGCTGGGCACGATCAGGTCGAAACTGGTCGTCTTGCGCCCACCCTTGCGGGTCACGTCCGCCGCCGCGAGCCGCTGCGCCAGAGCGTCGTTGCTCTCGTAGGTCTCGTACCCGACCTGCAGCCCGGTGGCCGTGGTGAAGTCGCGCAGCATGGTCGGGTCGATGTAGTCCTGCCAGTTGAGGAAGCTCACCCGGGTATCCGCAGCCGTGGTGGTTGAGCATCCGGCGAGTCCACCGAGCAGCAAACTCGCACCGACGGCACCACCGGCCCCCAGCAGGGAACGGCGACTGATCCCGGTCACCCTGGTCATGCCATTCATCACGCCACCACCAGAACCGGCACCGGCGAGTGCCGGATCACCTTGTCCGACACCCCACCGTGCAACATGTCGCGCACCCGTTCCAGCGCCGTGGACAGGCCCCGCAACTCGGCGGTCAGGCCTTGACGTCCGATCACGATCAGGTCGCAGGCCTCCGACTCCGCGATGTCGAGAATCGCGTGTGGTACATCGCCCTTGACCACCAGACCCCGGGCCGGCAGCCCGTGAGCAGTCACCAGCTGAACCGCCTCCGAGGCCAGTTCGCGGGCCTCGATCTCGAGGTCCTCTCGCACCGACTCGATGTACGCCGCGCCACGCCCACGCATGGTCATCGGCTGCTCGAAGCCCACCATGACGAGGACCTCCGCGCCGTCCTGGCGGGCTTGGCGTACCGCCCAGGCGAGCGCTCGCTCGGCATTGTGCGATCCGTCGAACGGCACCAGGATCCGCGAGGGTGCGGTGACCTGCGGCAGCGCGACCGGGTTGTCCCAGTCCTCGGGACGGGCTGTGGCGTTCATCCCTTCAACTCCCCGGTCTCGAAGTCGACCCGTTTATCGATCCCACGCCGGAGCCTGCTGCCGCGGAAGGCGAAGTAGGCGATCACCCCGGTCGACAGGGCGATCAGCGCGTAGCCGATACCACCCATCCAACCGGATTCCAGCACAGTGAAGTACACCGCGGTGACGATCACCGCCGCGGGAAGCAAGATCAGCAGGTACGGCACCCACTCCCCGCCCGGCACCTTGAACGGTCGCACCAGGTCGGGGTGGCGACGGCGCATCACGATGAGCGTGATGAACTCCAGCATGATCACGCAGCCGCCCACCAGCACCGACAGGCTGGCCAGCTGGCCGAAGGAGTCCTCGTCGAGGGAGGCCCAGAAGGTGACCGCCGAGCAGATGACCGCCGCGATGACGATGGTGCGGACCGGCGTCCCACGGCGATCGTGCAGCTTGACCAGCGCCGGGGGCAGATAGCCGTCGTTGGCCAGCGCGAACGGGATGCGTGAGTAGCTCAGCAGCCAGGCCGAGAACAGCCCGATGGCCGAGACGATGGCTGCCCCGGACATGAACAGCCCGAGCCAGCGCCCGCCGACCCCCTCGGCCACCAGGGTGAACGCACCCGCGGTCCACTCGACGTCCTCGGAGCCGACGACGGCGAGCGAGATCACCGTGGGGATCAGGTAGATCAACGTGATCATCGGAATCGTGATCGCCAGGGCCTTCGGGTAGTTCTTGCGCGGGTTGTCGATGTCCCCGGCGACGGTGCTCAGTCCGTCCCAGCCCGAGTAGTTCCACATGATGACGAACAAGCCGGCACCGAGCGCAGCGATCGGCGAGACGCCCTCGGGCTTGACCGGGACGAGCGGGTTGAACTCCATCTTGAACAGACCGATCACGACGATCAGCACGAACGGGGCCAGCACGATCAGCCCGAAGAGCTTCGAGGAGTCGCCGACCACGGAGGATCCGGCCATGTTCATCGCGGCGAAGGCCCAGATGAAGGCCAACTCGATGAACCACTTCGCCGGCAGTCCGGCCACCGTGGCCGTGTCGAGCCAGGGCAGGAAGTAGGCGCTGAACTCGACGAAGAGCACGGGGTAGATGGCCAGGTCGAACCAGCTCGCGACCCACGCCCACCAGCCGGCCTGGAAGCCCCAGAATGGCCCCATGGCCTCCTTGACCCATTGGTAGTAGCCACCTGACACCGGCATCAACGTCGCCAGTTCGGCGACCATCAGCGCGATCGGCAGGCTGTAGATCAAGGGGGTCATGATGATCAGCAGAATGGCCAGCCCGGCACCAGAGGACCCGACCACGTCCTCGAGGCCGTACGGGCCGCCGGAGACCGAGAAGAAGATGATCCCGACGATGGACCCCAGGCCGAGCTTGCGCGTGATGGTCCGGACGTCGATGCCACCGGCTGTCGCCGATGGCGCAGCAGACCCTTCGGTCATCCCGGCCTCCCTGTTCCCCGATCACCGGAGGACCCCGGCGCGCGCACGCTAGCAGCGGCGATGCTCGGCTGAATAGAGCAGATCAGGGAATCGTGCGGACCGAAACAGGGCGTTCACAGCGCGCAACACAGCGATCCCCCCTGGGCGCAGCGTCCGAGATCTGTCAGGGCTCCAGGGGCCGCCCGTCCGGAGATCGTCAAGACGCTGGACCGCGTGCGGCCAGGAGGGCTTGATGGAGGGGCAGCGGTGGCCGCTGCCGGAGCCCACAGGGCACCGGGACATGATCGGGGAACATCATGACGGACGTCGGGTTCGTCGTCCTGACGGCGGTGGCCTTCGGCCTCCTCGTCCTGCTGGTGCGGGGAACGGAGCGGTTGTGAACGCCTCCGACATCGCCCTGCTCACCCTGGCCGTGGCGCTGGTCGGGTATCTGCTGGCCGCGCTGCTGTTCCCGGATCGATTCTGATGCCGGCCCTGACCGAGGGCTGGGCGGCCGCCGCACAGGTCCTCGCGCTGATGGCCGCGCTGACCCTGACGCACCGCCCCCTGGGTGACTTCATCGCGCGGGCGTTCACCGACCCCCGGCACCTGAGGGTGGAGCGCGTCGTGTACCGCGCCGCCGGGGTGGACCCGGACGCCGAACAACGCTCGACCGGATACGCCCTCTCACTGCTCGCCTTCTCGGCCATATCGGTCCTGGGACTGTATGCGCTGCAACGGATTCAGGGAATCCTGCCATTGGACCGTGGCCTCCCCGGGGTGGCTCCGGCGACGGCGTGGAACACCGCGGTCTCCTTCGTGACCAACACCAACTGGCAGTCCTATTCCGGTGAGGCCACGATGGGCCACCTGGTGCAGATGGCCGGGCTGACGGTGCAGAACTACCTCTCGGCGGCGGTGGGGCTGGCCGTCGCGATCGCCCTGGTGCGCAGCTTCACCCGTTCGCGCACCGACACGCTGGGCAACTTCTGGGTCGATCTCACGCGCGGCACGGTGCGGATCCTGGTCCCCCTGGCTGCCGTCGCGGCCGTCGTCCTGCTGCTGGGCGGTGTCGTCCAGAACCTGGGGGCCGACCGGACGATCACCACGCTGAGCGGATCCGGGCAACGGCTCTACGGCGGTGCGATCGCCACCCAGGAGGCCATCAAGGAACTCGGCACCAACGGCGGCGGCCCCTTCAACGCCAATGCCGCTCACCCGTTCGAGGGTCCCAGCGCGTGGATCAGCCTGTTCCAGGTGTTCCTGCTGCTGGTGATCCCCTTCGCTCTGCCCCGAACCTTCGGGCGCCTGGTGGGCAACCTTCGGCAGGGACGGGCCGTACTGGCCGTGATGGGCCTGCTCTGGGCGACCGCCGTGAGCCTGACGATCTGGGCCGAGATCCGCGGAGCGGGTGTGGCGGCACGGGCGGCCGGTGGCGCCCTCGAGGGTAAGGAGGTGCGCTTCGGCAGCGGCTTGTCGGCCCTGTTCGCCGCCTCGACCACCGCCACTTCGACGGGTTCGGTGAACTCCTTCCACGATTCCTTCACCGCTGCCGGCGGCGGCGTGGCCATGGTCAACATGATGCTCGGCGAGGTCAGCCCCGGCGGGGTGGGCTCGGGTCTCTACGGCATGCTCGTGATCGCCGTCCTGGCCGTGTTCCTGGCCGGCCTGATGGTGGGTCGCACGCCCGAGTACCTGGGCAAGAAGATCGGACGCCGCGAGGTCACCGCGGTCGCGCTGTACGTGCTCACCATGCCGGCCGTCGTCCTGGTCGGCGCCGCGGTGACCGCCGGGGTGCCGGCACTGCGCACGGCCTCGGTACAGGATGCCGGGCCGCACGGCCTGTCCGAGGTGCTCTATGCCTACGCCTCGGCGGGCAACAACAACGGGTCGGCCTTCGCCGGATTCGGCGCAGCGACCGACTACCAGAACATCGCCCTGGGGCTGGCCATGCTGATCGGACGTTTCGTCCCGATGGTGCTGGTGCTGGTGTTGGCCGGCCATCTCGCCCGCCAGCCACAACACCCCACCACCGAGGGCAGCCTGCCCACGCACACCCCGATCTTCGTCGGGCTGCTGGGTTTCGTGGTCGTGGTCGTGGCCGGCCTGACCTTCTTCCCGGCGCTCTCGCTCGCGCCGATTGCGGAGGCACTGCGATGAGTACGGGTGGGAAGGCCTTCTCGGCGGCGCAACTGGTTGCCGGTCTGCCGGACGCGCTGCGCAAGCTCGACCCCCGTCACCAGCTGCGCAGTCCGGTGATGTTCGTGGTCTGGGTCGGCGCCGCCGTGACCACCGTGCTCGCGATCGGCGATCCGTCGGTGTTCACCTGGTCGATCACGCTTTGGCTCTGGGCCACCGTGTTCTTCGCCAATCTCGCCGAAGCGGTGGCCGAGGGCCGTGGCCGGGCGCAGGCCGCCACCCTGCGCCGGGCCCGCACCGAGACCATGGCCCGCCGGGTCACCGCGGACGGCGGCGAGGAGCTGGTGCCGGGAACCTCGCTCCGGCTCGACGACCTGGTGGTCGTCGAGGCAGGTCAGGTCATCCCCGGTGACGGGGACGTCATCGAGGGCGTGGCCAGCGTCAACGAGTCGGCGATCACCGGCGAGTCGGCTCCGGTGATCCGAGAGTCGGGAGGTGACCGGTCGTCGGTCACCGGTGGCACCACGGTGCTCTCGGACCGCATCGTGGTGCGGATCACCGCCGCCCCCGGTGAGACCTTCATCGACCGGATGATCGCCCTGGTCGAGGGGTCCGCTCGGCAGAAGACCCCCAACGAGATCGCGCTGAACCTGTTGCTGGCCTCACTCACCCTGATCTTCCTGTTGGCCGTCGTCACCCTGCAGCCGTTCGCGGCCTATTCCGGTCGCCGCCAGCCCGTCGTCGTCCTGGTGGCCCTGTTGGTCTGTCTGATCCCGACCACGATCGGTGCGCTGCTCTCGGCGATCGGGATCGCCGGGATGGACCGTCTGGTGCAGCGCAATGTCCTGGCGATGTCCGGTCGGGCGGTCGAGGCGGCCGGCGACGTCGACGTGCTTCTGCTGGACAAGACCGGCACCATCACCCTCGGCAACCGGCAGGCGGCGGACTTCGTTCCGGCTGCCGACGTCGACGTGGCCGAGGTGGCCGACGCCGCGCAGCTGTCGAGCCTGGCGGACGAGACGCCCGAGGGACGCTCGGTCGTCGTCCTGGCCAAGGAACGATTCGCGCTGCGCGCACCGGACGACGGGGTGCTGGCCTCGGCCCGCTTCGTCCCGTTCACCGCGCAGACCCGGATGAGCGGTGTCGATCTGACCTCGCCGCAGGGCACCCGGCAGATTCGCAAGGGGGCCGCCGCTGCGGTGATGAAGTGGGTTCGGGAGAACGGCGGCACCCCGACGGAACAGATCGGCGCCGCGGTGGACGCGATCGGCGCCGGCGGCGGCACCCCGCTCGTGGTCGCCGAACGGATCGGCGACGCACCGGCCCGTGCCCTGGGCGTGATCCACCTCAAGGATGTGGTCAAGGAGGGCATGCGGGAGCGGTTCGAGGAGCTGCGGCGGATGGGTATCCGCACCGTCATGATCACCGGGGACAACCCGCTGACCGCCAAGGCGATCGCGCAGGAGGCCGGCGTCGACGACTTCCTGGCCGAGGCCACCCCCGAGGACAAGATGGCCCTGATCAAGCAGGAGCAGTCGGCCGGCCGCCTGGTGGCGATGACCGGGGACGGCACCAACGACGCCCCGGCGCTGGCGCAGGCCGATGTCGGGGTGGCCATGAACACCGGCACCTCGGCGGCCAAGGAAGCGGGCAACATGGTCGACCTCGACTCCAACCCGACCAAGCTGATCGAGATCGTCGAGATCGGCAAGCAGCTGCTGATCACGCGCGGCGCCCTCACCACGTTCTCCATCACCAACGACGTGGCGAAGTACTTCGCGATCATCCCGGCCATGTTCGTTGTGGCCTTCCCGCAACTGAACCGGCTGAACGTGATGCACCTGTCGAGCCCGGAGTCGGCCATCCTGTCGGCGGTGATCTTCAATGCGATCATCATCGTCGCGTTGATCCCGCTCGCACTGCGCGGGGTGCGGTACGTCCCCGGCTCGGCCGCCGAGATGTTGCGCCGCAACCTCCTGGTGTACGGCCTGGGTGGCGTCGCCGCACCGTTCGTGGGGATCAAACTGATCGATGTCTTCGTGTCCCTCCTCCCCGGGATCGGGTGATCACCGTGCGTCAGCTGGCACGTCTGTCCCTGGCCGGCCTACGGCTGCTGCTGGTCTTCACCGTCGTCCTGGGGTTGGCCTACCCACTGGCGATGGTGGGGCTCGCCCGGCTCGTCCCCGGCCGGGCCGATGGCTCGCTGATCAGTTCCGCCGGAGCCGACGGCCAGGTGATCGGGTCCCGGCTGATCGGTCAGCCGTTCACCGGCGACGGCTGGTTCCTGCCCCGGCCCTCGGTGGCCGGCGACGGCTACGACCCGATGGCCTCGGGAGCCTCGAACCTGGGGCCGAACAACGCCGACCTGGCCGCCACGATCCACGACCGCATCGCGCAGGTCGCCGCCCGCGAGGGCGTGGACGTCGCTGCGGTGCCGCCCGACGCGGTGACCGCCTCGGCGTCCGGCCTCGACCCCGACATCTCCCCGCAGTACGCGCGGCTGCAGGTGGCCCGGGTGGCCCGGGCCCGCGACCTGCCCGTGGCAGACGTGGCGGCCCTGGTCGAACAGCACGTCCGCGGCCGCCAACTGGGATTCATCGGCGAACCTCGGGTGAACGTGCTGGAGCTCAATCTGGCTCTGGACGCGCTGCGGCCCGCGGCGGGTTGAGACTGCTGCCATGGCCCGCGGCGTCCTACGCATCTACCTCGGCGCCGCCCCCGGCGTCGGCAAGACCTACGCCATGCTCTGCGAGGGTCATCGCCGCCGGGACCGTGGCACCGAGGTCGTGGTGGCGATCGTCGAGTCGCACGGCCGGCCCCAGACCGCCGCGCTGGTCGCCGGCCTCGAGGTGATCCCCCGGCGCACCCTGCAGCATCGCGGCGCGGAGTTCACCGAGATGGATCTGGACGCCGTGGTGGCTGCGAAGCCACAGGTCGCCCTGGTCGACGAACTCGCCCACACCAATGTGCCCGGCTCGCGCAACGCCAAGCGCTGGCAGGACGTCGAGGAGTTGCTCGAGGCGGGCATTGACGTGATCTCGACGGTGAACATCCAGCACCTGGAATCGCTCAACGACGTCGTCGAGTCGATCACCGGCGTGCGGCAGCTCGAGACCGTGCCCGACGAGGTGGTCCGTCGAGCCGACCAGATCGAGCTGGTCGACATGAGCCCGCAGGCACTGCGCCGGCGGATGGCTCACGGCAACGTGTACGCCGCCGACATGGTGGACGCCGCCCTGGCGCACTACTTCAGGGTCGGCAACCTCACCGCGCTGCGCGAGTTGGCCCTGCTGTGGGTGGCCGACCGGGTCGACGACGCGCTGGACCGGTATCGGGCCGAACACTCCATCGCCGCGCCCTGGCCCGCCCGCGAACGGGTGGTGGTCGCCCTGTCCGGCGGCCCGGAGGGGGCCAGTCTGATCCGGCGAGGAGCGCGGATCGCCGAACGCGCCCTGGGCGGCGAGCTGCTGGCGCTGCACGTCTCGCGTCAGGACGGCCTCACCGGTACCGCGCCGGACACGGTGGCGCGCCAGCGCCAGCTGGTGACCTCGCTCGGCGGCACCTGGCACTCGGTGGTGGGTGACGACGTCGCCACCGCGATCCTCGAGTTCGCCCGCGCGGTCAACGCCAGCCAGATCGTGCTCGGTGCCCCGCGCCGGGGTCGGTTGGGCCACCTGCTCTCCCCCGGGCCCGGCTCGGCCGTCGTGCGTGACTCGGGCGACATCGACGTGCACATCGTCACGCACGATCAACAAGGTCGTGGTCACCCCCGCATCGGGCGCCAACCTCGGCTGGGACGGCGCCGCCGCCTGATCGGGTGGGCGCTGGCCCTGGCTGGTCCGTTGGCTCTGACCGCGGTGCTCTATCGATTTCGTGATCTGCACACCCTGGCGACCGACCTCATGCTGTTCCTCGTGCTGACCGTCGGGGTCGCGATGGTGGGGGGCCGGATGCCGGCCATCGTCGCGGCGAGTGCCTCGGGGCTGCTGGCGAACTACTTCTTCACCCCACCCGTGCTGACCTTCACGGTCGCCGAGCCACAGAACGCCCTGGCGTTGGCGGTGTTGCTGGGGGTGGCGATCGCGGTGTCGATGATCGTCGATCTGGCGGCCCAGCGACAATCCGATGCCGCCCGGGCACGGGCGGAGGCCGACACCCTGAGCACCCTGGCCGGTGCCGTACTGCAGGGCGCCGACGCCGTCCCGGCCTTGCTGGCCCGGCTACGCGAGTCCTTCAACCTGTCATCGGTGACGCTCGAACAACGCACGTCCGGTCGCTGGCAGCACCGGGCTGCCGCCCATCGCCCTGACGGCCCGCTGGAGCCTTCGAGCGTCGCCGATTCCGGCGGCGTCAGGGAGCAGTCCGACGACTCGACGACGCTGTCGGTCTCCGACGACATCCGCCTGGTGTTGACCGGACGTCGACTCAGCGCCGAGGACACTCGCGTCGCCAATGTCGTTGCCGCTCAAGTGGAAACGCTGGTCGAACGCGACCTGCTGCGCGCCGAGACCAGCGTCAACCGGGCCGAGCGAGAGCGCACCGCGATCCGGACGGCGCTGCTCGCGGCGGTCTCCCACGACCTCCGCACCCCCCTGGCAGGGGTCAAGGCAGCAGCCAGCAGTCTGCTGGCCACCGATGTCGAGCTCGATCCGCGCGACCAACGCACGCTGCTGCACGAGATCGAGGACTCGGCGGATCGGCTGCAGTCCCTGATCGACAACCTGCTCGACCTCAGCCGGCTCGATGCCGGGGTGGTGACCCCGCAGCGCGAGGCGGTGGCCCTGGACGAGCTGGTGCCCCGAGCGCTGCGCGGCCTGCCCCCGGAACACTTCGTGCTCCGCGTACCGGACACCCTGCCGGTGGTGTCGGTCGACGCCGGGCTGCTCGAACGAGCCCTGGCCAACATCTTCGAGAACGCCGTCCGGCACGCGACCTCCGACACCCCGGTGGCGGTGGATGCCGCAGCCGTGAACGACCAGGTGGTGATCCGCATCGCCGACCGCGGCCCGGGGGTGTCGGATGCTCGAAAGTCCGCGTTCTTCCAGGCGTTTCAGCGCCTCGGTGATGCACCGGCAGGCCAGGGGCTCGGCCTGGGGCTGGCCGTCGCCCGCGGGTTCGTCGAGGCCAACGGCGGATCCCTGGACGCCGAGGACACCCCCGGCGGTGGCCTCACCCTGGTCATCGCCCTGCCACAGGCACTCGCTCAGGAGCAGTCATGGCCAGAATCCTGATCGTCGAGGACGACCCCGGGCTGGCGCGTTCGCTGGCGATCACGTTGCGGGCGCGCCGGTACGAGGTCGAGGTGGCGCACACCGGCGCCGACGCGCTCACGGCCGCCGCGCGGCGTCCGCCTGATGTGGTGCTGCTCGATCTCGGCCTGCCCGACATCGACGGCATGGACGTGGTCCGCGGACTGCGCGGTTGGAGCGCGGTCCCGGTGGTGGTGCTGACCGCCCGGACGGCGGGGCCGGACATCGTGGCCGCCCTGGATGCCGGCGCCGACGACTACGTCACCAAGCCGTTCGGCATGGAGGAATTGCTCGCCCGGATCCGGGCCGCGTTGCGCCGCAGCGGATCCGAAGGCGAGTTGCCCGTGGTCGAGACCGCCGGCTTCACCGTCGACCTGGCCCTACGACGGGTCGTTCGCGAGGGCCACGAGGTGCACCTGACTCCCACCGAGTGGCGCATCCTGCAGATCCTGGCGCGCAACCTCGGCCGCATCGTCGGTCGCCGCGAACTGCTGATCGAACTGCGTGGCCCACACCTGGACACCGAAACGCACTACCTGCGCGTCTATCTGGCGCAGTTGCGGGCGAAGCTCGAGGTCGACCCGTCCCGGCCCCGACACCTGATCACCGAGTCCGGCGTGGGCTACCGGCTGGTGCCCTGAACCGAACGCCGGTAGACCCTGGCCTCCCAGGGCCGCAGACCCAGCCGGTGGTGCGCCGGGTCGGGCGGTGGGGCGTTGCTCAACAGCACCTGCGCGCGCTCCCAGGTTGCGGCGTCCGGCAGCTGGTCGGCCATCGCGGTACGCGAGGACAGATTGGCGAGCACCAGCAGCTCGACGTCGCCGTGGCGGCGGGTGAACGCGTAGAGCTGATCGTGATCGCCGAGCAGCATCGTGAAATCACCGTGGACGACGACAGGCTCGGTGTGCCGCAGCGCGATCAGCGCTCGGTAGTGATGCCAGACCGAGGCCTCGTCGGCCATCGCCGCTGCGGCGTTGATCTCGGAGTGGTTGGGGTTCAGGGCAATCCAGGGGGTGCCGGTGGTGAAGCCTGCCTGGTCGGAGTCGTCCCAGGGCATCGGGGTACGGGCGTTGTCGCGGCTGGCCGGGCGCAGGTCGGCCAACACCTGGTGGGTGTCCTGCCCGGCGGCGACGGCTGCGGCGTAGTGGTTCAGCGACTCGATGTCGCGGAAGTCCTCGATGGCGGCGAAGCGGGAGTTGGTCATGCCGAGTTCTTCGCCCTGGTAGATGTACGGCGTGCCGCGGTGCAGGTGCAGCACCGTGCCCAAGGCGGTCGCCGAGCGCACCCGGTGTTCGGGGCTGTCGTCACCGAAGCGCGAGACCGCCCGAGGCTGGTCGTGGTTGTTCCAGTAGAGGCTGTTCCACCCCAGGTCGGACAGGCCCACCTGCCACCGGTTCAGCACCGCCTTGAGGTCGGCCAGTCGCAGCCGACGACGCTGCCATTTGCCGCCCTCGCGGTCGACCTCGACGTGCTCGAACTGGAACACCATGTCGATCTCGGCGCGGGCAGGGTCGGTGTAGAGGCGTGCCTGTTCGACGGTGCAGCCGGGGGTCTCCCCCACCGTCAGGAACGGCTGTGCCCGCCCGGCGAAGACCTCGCGGTGCATCTCCTGCAGGTACTCGTGGATGCGGGGACCGTTGAGGAAGTGCGGCGTGCCGTCCCCCCAGAGACCGCTGTGGACGATCCCGTCGGGCAGGGCGGGGTCTTTGGAGATCATGTTGATGACGTCCATCCGGAACCCGTCGACGCCGCGGTCGAGCCACCAGCGCATCATCGCGTAGACCGCCCGACGCACCTCGGGGTTCTCCCAGTTGAGGTCGGGCTGCTTGCGCGAGAACAGGTGAAGGTAGTACTCGTCCGTGGCCTCGTCGAGCTGCCAGGTCGAGCCGGAGAAGAACGAGTGCCAGTTGGTCGGTTCGGCGCCCGGATCTCCGGCAGCCATCCCGGTACGGGGCGGGCGCCACCAGTACCAGTCACGTTTCGGGTTGTCGGCCGACGAGCGGGACTCGACGAACCACGGGTGCTCGTCACTGGTGTGGTTGACCACCAGATCCATCACGAGTTTCATGCCTCGGTCGTGGATGCCGGCGAGCAGCTCGTCGAAGTCGGCGAGGGTGCCGAACACCGGCTCGATGTCCTGGTAATCGCTGATGTCGTAGCCGTTGTCGTCCTGCGGTGAGGGGTAGACCGGTGACAGCCAGATCACGTCGACGCCGAGCGCGGCCAGGTAGTCGAGCCGTGCGGTGATGCCGGGCAGGTCGCCGACACCGTCGCCGTTGGAGTCGGCGAAGCTGCGTGGGTAGATCTGGTAGACGACGGCGGACTTCCACCAATCGGGCTCGGACCGGTCGGTGGCCACGCTCTGGGGATTCACAGTCGGCATTCTCCCTGTCGCGCTGCGCCGAGTCAGTACTCCGCGGGCGCGCAATCCCGACCCTCCGCGGTGATCATGCACTCCGCGCACAAATCCCCCGTGATCATGCAATCCGAGCACACGATCTCGACACCACGACGGGGCATCCGACACCGCGACTCCAGGGGAGACCGCCAGCGCTGGCGGATCGGCTGGACCCCGACGTACGGTGGTGGGGTGAGAAACCGGCCGGACGACGCGCGCTCGCGCACGCTTGCGGTGGTCGTGTCGCTCATGTTCGCCCTGGTCGTCGGCTGGTTGGTCGTCGTCCAGCTCTGGGCTTCGGCCGGCGGCCTCTCGAGCACGGCCCCGACCGTGATCCTCGCGGTGGCGCTCGCCATCGGCGGTGCACTGCTCGCGGCGCGGCTCGCCGTCCACCTCACCGCACGGCGTCCGGCGCGGGTGCCCATCCCCAGCCGGGACGCCGGGCAGCCGGTGCTGCGGGCGGTCGACCCCGACCGGCCGAGCAGCTCGCGATCCCGAGCGCCGGGGTGTGGCCGGGTCTGATCCCGGCCTGACGTTCGCCTGCCTTCGCACTTCTCGGATGCGCTCCTGGCCGGGGCGGGCCCTCGCGTGCCCACCCGCCCGCATCGCCTCGCGTCTGCCCAGGAGCCCTCATGCCCACGTGGTTCACCACTCTGCTGCACCCGTTCCAGGTCGCTGTTGCCGCCGTCCTCGCCGGCACCCATCACCTCGCCGTCAGCCTCGGCGCCGGCCCCGACTCGGGTCTGGCCTGGCTGTTGGCCGTCATCGGATTGGTGATCACGGTGCGCCTCGCCCTGATCCCGCTGGTCGTGCGCCAGGTACGCCTGGCGCACGCCGGTGCCCGGGCCAACCCGGCCATGGCCGAGATCCGACGCCGGTATGCCGGCCGCACCGATCTCGACAGCCGGCGCGCTCAGCTCGCCGAGCTGCGCGCCGTCCGCACCGAACACGGCCTGAGCGCGTGGGGGGCGCTGCCACTGCTGGTCCAGTTGCCGGTGATGCTGGCCCTGTTCCGGGTGTTGCGAGACGTCGGGGCCGGGGTCGGTGTCGGCGCCATGACGGCCGCCCTGGTCGACTCGGCCCGGTCGGCCGACGTGCTCGGGGTCGGCCTCGGCGCCCATCTGACGGCTGTGTCGAGTTGGCCGGACGGCGCGGTGATCGCCGCTGTGGGCCTGCTCTGCGCGGCAATCACCTACCTGACCAGCCGCTATCTGATGCTGGCGAACATCCCGACGCCGTCGGGGGCCGAGGCCGGTTCCGGGGCAGCCCATGACCCGGCGACCCAGCTGGCGGCGCAGGTGAGTTCGACGATGATGCGGGTGATGCCGGCCTTCGCCGGCGTCGGAATCCTGGCGTCCGGCTGGGCACTGCCACTCGGCGTCCTGGTCTATTGGCTGGTCGGGGCGCTCTGGACGGCGGGCCAGCAGTCGGTGATCAATCGGTGGGTCCCGACCCCCGGTTCCCCGGCCCACGCCCGCCGGGCCGCACCAAAACCCCGCGGTGATCATGCAATCCGTGCACGTTTGGACCGCTCGGGCCACGCGGGACACATGGCAGGGTGAGGCCATGGAACAGATCACCAACCGGACGTTCGACGAGTTACAGGTCGGCGAGAGCTCGACCCTGTCGCGCACCCTGACCCAACGCGACATCGAGCTGTTCGCGGTGATGTCCGGTGACGTCAACCCGATGCACCTGGATGTGGTCTATGCCCAGAGCGACCTGTTCCACCGGGTCATCGCGCACGGCATGTGGGGCGGCGCCCTGGTCTCGACCGTCTTGGGGACGGCGCTACCCGGGCCGGGCACCATCTATCTGGGGCAGACGCTGCGATTCCACAAGCCGGTCTACATCGGCGACACCGTCGTGGTCACGGTCACCGTCGCCGAGAAGGTGCCGGACGGCCACCGCGTGGTGCTCGACTGTTCGGTGGTCAACCAGCGCGCCGATGTCGTGATCAGCGGCAACGCCACGGTGATCGCCCCGACCGAGAAGGTGTCCCGGCCCCGCATGACGCTGCCCGACGTCGAGTTGTTCGAGCGGGGCCGGCGCTATCGCGAGCTCGTCGAGCACACCGAGGGGCTCGAGCCACTGCGCACCGCGGTGGTGCACCCGGTGGAGGCCCTCTCATTGCTGGCCGGGGTCGAGGCGGCCCGCGAGCGGCTCATCGTGCCGGTGTTCGTCGGACCCGAGGCCAAGATCCGTCAGGCCGCCCGGGACGCCTCGGTGGATCTCACCGAGTTCGAGGTCGTCGACGTCCCGCACAGCGATGCCGCCGCGGCGCGGGCGGTGGCCATGGCGCGGGCGGGCGAGGTCCGGGCCGTGATGAAGAGCGGGCTCCACCCGGACGAGCTGCTGCACCCGGTGCTCGACCCCGTTCGTGGGCTGCGCACCAAACGTCGGGTCAGCCACGTGTATGCGATGGAGGTACCCCGCCACCCCCGGCCCCTGCTGATCACCGATGCCGGCATCAACGTCGCGCCGACCCTGCAGGACAAGCGCGACATCGTGCAGAACGCGATCGACCTGGCCCACGCCCTGGGCATCGAGCTGCCCCGGGTGGCGATCCTGGCCGCCGTCGAGACCGTCTCACCGACGATCGCCTCGACCCTGGACGCCGCCGCACTGTGCAAGATGGCCGACCGCGGCCAGATCACCGGCGGGGTGCTCGACGGCCCGCTGGCCTTCGACAATGCCGTGACGGACGACGTGCGCGACCGGCTCGGGCCACAGACCCCGGGCAACGGGTCGGCGGTGGCCGGTCACGCCGACGTCCTCGTCGTCCCCGATCTCGAGACCGGCACGATGCTGGTGCAGCAACTGGTCTCGCTGGCCGACGCGGATGCCGCAGGGATCGTGCTGGGGGCGAAGGTGCCGATCATCCTGACGACCGGGTCGGACTCGACGCTGGCCCGGCTCGGGTCCTGCGCGATGGCCATGTTGGTCGACCGGCACACGCGGCAGCGGGCACGCTGACCCTCGAGGTCGACTGGCACACCCAGCAACGGACACCCAACCCGGTCATGCTCCGCTGGTGCCTCGTCATGCTCCTCGCCCACCCGCCATCGACGTCCGCCGGGGTGCATCACAGGGCGGCTGCGGAGCATGGCCAGGTTGTCGGGGGTGGCCGATAGCGTTGCGGCGGAATCGAGTTGGTGGGTGTGACGAGGAGGCACCATGGGCAAGGCGAATCGCGAGCGACGCCGGATCAAGCAGAAGACCCGGGCTCGGGCGCATCAGGGGTCCGGCAGCGGACGGCGTCCGGTTCCCGCACCCGGTGACGTGGAGCTGCAGGAGTTCCTTCGTCAGCTGGCCGCAGCAGAGACGGCGGCGGGCACGAGAGCTCGGGCGAGCGTCCCGCCGCCCACCGTGGCCGAGCAGGTCACCGAGCTGCTCGACCGGTCGATGGATCAGCTCGATGCTCACCGTCACGATGCGTTCGAGACGACGGTCACCCGGTTGGCCCACGGAACGGCGCCCGGTTGGCGTCCGCAGGTCGAACGGACACTGCTCGACCGACTGCTGGGGCTCGTCACGGCGCTCTGGGGCGGCGGCTGGCAGCCCGCCGATGTCGTCCGCCTGGTCGGCCGACACCTGGACGCCGCGCATCTGCTCCTCGCGCGCGACCTCATGGCCGCCGAACTCGCCGGCTACGCACCGACCACCATCGACCGTCGCTGGGCCGACCAGATCGCGGCGGAGGTGCTCGCCGTCTGGTGGGAACCCCAGCTCACGGCAATCACCTCGTTCGCCCGTGCCCATCCCCACGACTGGCAGAGCGTGATCCGCACCGCGCTGCAGCTGGGCCATCTGTGGGCACGGCTGCCCCGGATCGAGCTCACCTGCCCCATCCCGGGCACCGCCGCGGCCACCGCCCGAGCGGCCGGTGTCGACGAGCGGGTGCTGACCCGGGTTCGGGCACTGTTGGCCAAGGCCGAGTCGACCGACTACCCCGCCGAGGCCGAGACCTTCACCGCCGGAGCCCAAGCGTTGATGGCCCGTCACTCGATCGACCACGCGCTGCTGGCTGCCACCGGCCGGGTGCCGTCCGACGAACCGGGCGCCCGTCGGATCGGCATCGAGAATCCGTACGAAGGCCCGAAGACATCGCTGCTCAACGCGGTGGCCGCAGCGAACAACTGCCGTGCGGTGTGGACCAAGGAGTTCGGTTTCGTCACCGTCATCGGGTTCCCGACCGACCTCGACCTGGTCGAGGTGCTGTTCACGTCACTGCTGGTCCAGGCCACCGCGGCGATGACCCGCGAGGGTTCGAAGACGGATCGGTACGGCCGCTCGCGCACTCGCGGCTTCCGCCAGTCCTTCCTGGTCGCCTACGCCTCCCGGATCGGAGAACGGCTCACGGAGGCCACCCAACAGCAGACCGCCGAGGCTGCCGCCGCGGGCGCACCCAACCTGCTACCGGTCCTGGCCTCGCGCGCCGATGCCGTCGCGGCCGCCAGCCAGGTCTTGTTCCCGGCACTGCGGCTGAGTTCCGGTGCGCGGGTCACCGACCGAGAAGGCTGGGCCTCTGGGCGGGCGGCCGCCGACCGTGCCCGGCTCGGCGCCGGCGATGCCCTACCCGGCTGACGCGGGGGTGGTGGGCTCCGCGCGTACCGCCTCGACGAAGGCGGCCATCGACGGGTAGGTGGCGGCCGGAGTGACCCCGGCGGACACCTGAGGGGTGGCGCCCCAGCCGGGGTTGTCGTGGCGGCGGTTGATCCAGACGGTCGTCAGGCCGGCGCGTTGGGCCGGAACGTGGTCGTGGAACAGGCTCTGCGCCACGTGCAGAAGGCGTCCGTCGGCAATGCCGAGGCGCCGTCGCTCCGCGTCCAGGGCGGCGAAGTTGCGCGGGTCGGGCTTGTAGGAGCCGATGTCCTGCGCGGTCAGGATGCTGGTGAACTCAACCCCGAGCCGGGCGTTCGATCCGGCGAAGGAGGTGCGGTCGACGTTCGACAGGATGATCAGTTGATAGCGCTCGGCCAGGGCCGCCAACGCTGCCGGGGAGTCGGGGAAGGCGGGCCAGTCCGGCACCGATGCTGCGATCCGGTCGGCGTCGGCGTCGCTGACCGGTGCACCGAACTGCTCACCCAGCCCGCGCAGGCTCAGCGCCAGCACGTCCGGGTAGAGGGTCGAGGGGGCCTCGGCCTGCACCCGCGACTCCTGCACACCGAACGCGGTCAGCAGGCTCTCGTCGTCCACCGTGAGACCCGCGGCGTCGGCCCAGGGCCGCAACACCGCGAGAATGCCTGTCTCCCAATCGATCAGGGTGCCGTAGCAGTCGAAGCTCAGCGCGTCGTAGTCGGCGAAGTGCAGGTTGGTCACGGTTCGAGGGCCTCTCCGTCGGGGCTGGCGACCACCACGGTATAGCCGTCCGGATCGCGAACCCAGATCTCGCGGTGACCCGGTCCGTTGCCCTGTCCGGGCGGCGGATTCCGGTGCACGTCCCGCACCACCTCTGCGCCCAGGTCAGCCAGCCGGGTCACCACCTCGTCGAAGTCGCTGACCTCGCCGAACCAGAGCAGGACGCCGTTGCCCACCGGCCCGTCGGAGGCCACCACCGGACCGTGATGGTGATCGACCTCCCGCTGGTGCAGTTGCAGCACCAGGACACCATCGGCCAGCAGTCGTTCGTACTCCGCCCCACCGTGGTCACTCACCAGCCCCAGCACGTGCTGGTACCACCGGCTCGAGGCCTCGACGTCGCGCACCGCGATCAGGGTCTGGGAGCGGGCGGTGCGCGCCAGGGCGAAGAGGCCGATCCGATTGCCGGCCGGGTCGTCGACCTCGACCAGCCACCGCGCTCGCTGGTCTCGCCGGGGGCGGTCGTGTACCCGGCCCCCGGCCTGCACCACGCGCTGCAGCGCCGGTCCGAGATCATCGACCGCCAGCCACAGCACCGGCCCGCCGTGGCCCCCCGGGGCGAGCTCCGTCGTCCATTGCCCGATCAGC
Source organism: Kineosporiaceae bacterium (assembly GCA_016713225.1). Classification (NCBI taxonomy): domain Bacteria; kingdom Bacillati; phylum Actinomycetota; class Actinomycetes; order Kineosporiales; family Kineosporiaceae; species Kineosporiaceae bacterium. The sequence continues at coordinate 97,743 of JADJPO010000005.1, read as the reverse complement.
CCCTGCCCACCCGGGCCAGGCGCCTCGAACGAGCCGTAGGTCAGCTCCGCCGTCCAGCCGAACACCTCCTGATAGAAGGTCGCCGACCGGGCGATGTCGAGTGCCGGGAGCTGCAGGTACCCGATCTGACCGTGCGCTGGCCCCTGATGGCTCGTCATCGCCTCAGCGTGTCACGACCGGAGTGCGTTCACCCGCCGGTGAGGTGTCGGCCGGCTGCGCTGACTCGGCGGTCTGCTCGGGGGTGCTCGGGTGGTGGGCGGTCCCGGAGACCGGGGACGCTGTCGTGACCGACAGCGGGGACGCTGTCTGGGCTGTCTGGGTGGTCTGGCCTGTGGCGAGCTCCTCGTCCTCACCGACCGCGTCGAGCAGGTACGGCACGCTGGTCACCATCACGCCACCGCGCAACCGCAGCCGAACCTTCAGCCGCAGGGCGCTCTGGTTGTGCAGCAGTTCCTCCCACCAGCGGCCGACCACGTACTCGGGCACGAACACCGCCACCAGGTCGCGCGGACTCTCACGACGGATGCTGGCGATGTAGTCGATGATCGGTTCGGTGATCTCGCGGTAGGGCGAGTCCAGGATGGTCAGCCGCACCGGCAGGTCAGCGGCGATCCACTCCCGAGTCAGCGCCTCCGTCTCGTCCGGGTCGACCCGCACCGTCAGCGCGGTCAGCGTCGACGGCCGGGTGGCTCGCGCGTACGCGAGCGCCCGGATCGTGGGCTGGTGCATCGTCGAGACCAACACCACCGCATGCACCCGGCTCGGGAGCCGGCTGCCGCGCGGCTGCGCCCTCAGCTCGCGTGCCACGCGGTCGTAGTGCCGGGCGATGCCCCGCATCATCACCACGAGGATCGGGACGGCGATCACGACCAGGTAGGCGCCACCGGTGAACTTGGTGATCATCACGATGACCAGCACCATCCCGGTCAGCACGGCCCCCACGGCGTTGATCGATCGAGCCACCATGATCTGGCGACGCACTCCCGGTGCGGTGACCCGGGCGAGATCGCCATTCCAGTGCCGCACCATGCCGATCTGGCTGAGGGTGAAGGAGGTGAACACCCCCAGGATGTACAGCTGGATCAATCGGGTCACCGAGGCCTGGTACGCCACCAACAAGGCGCCGGCGATCAGTGCCAGCATCACGATGCCGTTGCTGAAGGCGAGCCGGTCGCCCCGGTTGCGCAGCTGGCGTGGCATCAACCGGTGCTTGGCCAGGATCGAGGTCAGCATCGGGAAGCCGTTGTAGGCGGTGTTGGCCGCCATCACCAGCACGAGGGCCGTGGTGGCCTGCACGTAGTAGAACAAGGGGCTGTGCACGCCGCCGAAGATGGCCGAGGCCAGTTGGGCGATCACGGTGCGTTGCGGCTCGGCGGTGCAATCCCCCGGGAAGTTCACGATGTCACAGGGGTGCTCGACCACCTTCACCCTGGCGACCACGGCCAGGACGGTGATCCCGACGAACATCGTGATCGCGATGATGCCCATGGCGGCCATGGTGCGGGCGGCGTTGCGTGCCTTGGGCGGACGAAACGCCGGCACCCCGTTGCTGATCGCCTCGACCCCGGTCAAGGCAGTGCACCCGGAGGAGAACGCCCGCAGGGCGAGGAACAGCAGCCCGAGCCCGGTCAGTCCGGCATGTTCGGCGCGGATCGTGTAGTCCGCACTCTCGGCGACCGGAGTGTGTCCGAACAGGGCACTCCCCAGACCCCAGATGATCATCATCATGATGCCGGCGATGAACAGGTAGGTGGGCAGGGCGAAGGCCGTACCTGATTCGCGGACTCCGCGCAGGTTCATCGCGGTCAGCAGCACGACCATCCCGACCGCCAGGAGCACGCGATGGGTGTGGAGCCCGGGCACCGCCGAGATGATGTTGTCGACGCCGGCGGCCACCGAGACCGCCACGGTCATCACGTAGTCGACCATCAGCGCCGCGGCGACCACCATGCCGGCCGAGGCGCCGAGATTCTGGCTGACCACCTCGTAGGAGCCTCCCCCGCCGGGGTAGGCGTGCACCACCTGCCGGTACGAGATCACCACGACAGTCAGCAGGCACACCACGGCCAGGGCGATCCACGGTGTCAGGTACAGGTAGGCCAGGGCGCCCAGGGTGAGCACCTTGAGGATCTCCTCGGTGGCGTACGCGACCGAGGAGAGCGGGTCGGAGGCGAACACCGGCAACGCGATCCGCTTGGGCAGCAACGTCTCGCCCAAGGTGTCACTGCTCATCGGTCGTCCGACCAGCACCCGTTTGACGAGGTTCACCGTGTTCGACATACCGATCACGCTAGGAAGGCCCGCGTTGGGATGGTGCAAGGACCGGGCCTGCGCGCGTAAGGATGTTGTTAGGGCTGCGGAACGCCCGGCTGACGCACCGCATCGGCCGTCGCGACCTGGCATCGTGATCGGCGAGGAGGACCCCATGCGGCACGGCCGGTTGCGCGTCTACCTGGGAGTGGCTCCCGGTGCGGGCAAGACACATGCCCTGCTGGACGAGGCCCACCGGCGCGCCGATCGCGGCACGGACGTCGTCCTGGCGGCGGTCGACACCCACCGGCGCGCCCGGCTCGACCAGGCCCTGGACGGCGTGGAGCTGGTCGGCGACGGCTCGGCGATCGACGTCGCGGCCGTGCTCGCGCGACGTCCGGCCGTGGTGTTCGTCGACGACCTGCAGCGGGCGAACCCGCCCGGCGCCGAGCGTGCCACCCGGTGGCAGGACGTCGAGCACCTGCTGGCCGCCGGGCTGGACGTGGTGGCGACGGTCGACGTCCGCCACATCGCCTCGCTGGCCGAGGTGGTGCGGGCGATCACCGGAGCCGACCCGGACGGCGCCGTGCCGGACCGGCTCCTGCGCGAGGCCGATCAGCTGCAGCTGGTGGACATCCCGCCGCACGCGCTCCGCCGCCGGCTCGCCCACGGCGGGTTGCTCACCGCCGAGCAGCTCGATGCCCAGCAGGCCGCCGGGTTCCGGCCGGAGGTGCTGGCCGCCCTGCGCGAGGTGGCCCTCGCGTGGGCAGCGGCCACCATCGCCCAGCAGCACCTCGCCCACGGCGAACGGCCGGCCGGCCTGGACACGCAGCTGGCAGCGATCGCCTCGCCGGTCACTCCTCCGCTGGACATCCGGCTCGCCACGCCGCGGGACGACGGGCGCGGGGCCATCCCCCGGCTACGCCGAGGGCTCTCGACCCGGCGACTGGGATACGGGACGGCGCTGGCGCTCGTGATGCCGTCGCTGGCGACCCTGGCACTGCGCGCCGCCGGAAGCTGGGCCGGCCTGGCGATGGACAGCCTGTTGCTGCTGCTGACGGTGGTGATCACCGCCCTGGTCGGCGGCCTGTGGCCGGCGCTGCTGGCCGCTGTGCTGGCGTCGACGCTGTTGAACTACTTCTTCATCCCGCCGGTGTACACGCTCCGGGTCGGCGAGCCGCACAACGTCATCACGTTGATCATGTTCCTGCTGGTGGCCGGTCTGGTGAGCACGGTCGTGCACCGGGCGGCGACGCAGGCCGGGCGAGCCACCCGGGCAGCGGCGGAGTCTCGATCGCTGGCCACCCTGGCCGAGGAGGTGTTGCGCAGCGACGAGGCCTTGCCGGCCCTGCTCGAACACCTGCGCACCGCCTTCGGCATGACCTCGGTCAGCCTGCTCGAACAGGCCGGGACGCCGACCTGGCGCGTGGTGGCCGGGCGCGGGCCGCAGCCACCCGGGCGGCCCGAGGAGGCCGACGTGACCGTGCCCGCCGGTGATCACCTGATGTTGGCGCTCGCCGGGCGCGGCCTGGCCGCCGGAGATCGCACCCTGCTGCGGGCCTTCGCCGCGCAGGCCCAGGGCCTGTTGGAACGCGACCGGCTGGCGCGCGCGGCAGCACAGGCCGCTCGATTCGAGGCAGGGCAGAAGCTGCGTGATGCCCTGCTCGGCGCCGTGGGGCACGATCTGCGCACCCCACTCGCCGCGGCCCGCGCCGCCGTGAGCAGCCTGCAGAGCTCCGACGTCACGTGGGCACCGGCCGAACGCCAAGAGCTGCTCGACACCGCTGCGCAGTCACTCGAACGCCTCGGCCGGCTGGTCGCCGATCTGTTGGACCTGTCCCGTTTGCGGGCCGGGGCGCTGACCGTGGCCGGCGAACCGGTCTGGCTCGAGGACCTGGTTCCCCCGGCGCTCGATGAGGTCGGCCCCGACGCGCAGCACGTGCGGCTGCGCCTGGCCGAGGACCTGCCCGCCGTGATGGCGGACGGCGCGCTGCTGACGCGGGCGTTGGTCAACGTGATCGCCAACGCGGTGCGCCACTCCCCCGCCGACACGCCGCCGCTGGTGGCGATCAGCAGCATCGCCGGGCAGGTCGAGGTGCGCGTGATCGACCGGGGGCCAGGGGTTCCCGAGCAGGAGCGCTCCCGGATGTTCGTGCCGTTCCAACGTCTGGGAGACACCGACAACTCGACCGGGCTGGGGCTGGGGCTCGCGGTCTCACGCGGTCTGGTCGAGGCGATGGGCGGCACCCTCGAGGCCGAGGACACCCCCGGCGGTGGACTCACCATGGTGCTGGCGCTGCCGGCCGCCCCCGCCGACCTGCTCGCCGTCGAACCCGGACGGCGCGAGCGCGGTGAGCCGACGTGAGCCGGGTGCTGGTGGTGGACGACGACCCGCAGCTGTTGCGGGCGTTGCGGATCAACCTGCGGGCTCGCGATCACGAGGTGCACGTGGCCGCCACCGGCACCGACGCGCTGCGGATCGCCGCGGCGCACCCGCCGGAACTCGTCGTCCTCGATCTGGGACTGCCCGACCTGGACGGAGTGGAGGTGATCGGCGGCCTGCGTGGCTGGACCGACGTCCCGATCATCGTGCTGTCCGGGCGGGCGGGCAGCGCCGACAAGGTGCGTGCGCTCGATGCCGGCGCAGACGACTACGTGACCAAGCCGTTCGGTATGGAGGAACTGCTCGCTCGGATGCGCGCCATCACCCGACGGCTCGGTGCCGCGGAGCCGGCGGCGACGCCCGTCGTCCGGGTGGGGGCCGTGAGCGTCGACCTGGCAGCCCACCGGGTGACCCGCGACCTGCCGGACGGCACCACCGAGACGGTGCGCCTCACCCCGACCGAGTGGCACCTGCTCGAGGTCCTGGTGCGTCAGCCGGGCAAGCTGCTCGGCCAGCGCTACCTGCTCACCGAGGTGTGGGGCGTCGGCTACCTCGATCAGCCCACCAACCTGCGGGTCTACATGGCCCAGCTGCGCCGCAAGCTCGAGGCCGACCCCGCCCGGCCCCGCCATCTGCTGACCGAGCCGGGTATGGGGTACCGCTTCCAGCCCGACTGACCCTCCCTCGGTGATGCTACTTGCTGAAGCCGGCGGTCAGGCCGGAGAGCAACTGCCGGCGTCCGACGGCGTAGAAGATCAGGATCGGGAGCGTGGTCAGGACGACGGAGGCCAGCACCGCGGGGATGTTGACGCCGTACTGGCCCTGAAAGGTCCACAGCGCCAACGGAAGCGTGCGCCGCTCGGGGTTCTGGGTCAGGATCAACGGGAGCAGGAAGTTGTTCCAGACACCGAGGGCGTTGTAGATGGTCACCGTCACCAGGGCCGGCCGGGTCAACGGGAACGCCAGGCGCCACATGGTGCCCCACTCGCTGCAGCCGTCCAGCCGCATCGACTCGAACAGCTCCCGCGGGACGTCGCGGATGAAGTTGGACAGCACCAGCACCGACAACGGGATCGCGAACGCGATCGAGGGCAGGATCATCGCGGTCAGGGTGTCGTAGAGCCTCAGCCGGATGATGATCAGGTACACCGGGATGATCACCGCTTGCAGCGGGATCGCCAGGCCCATCAGGAAGATCGAGTTCGAGATGCGCAGGAACCAGCCGTGGCCACCCCGGACGATCCCGAACGCGGCCATGAACGAGATCAGTACAGCCGGCACGATGGCGCCCACGGTGACGACGACACTGTTGGCGAAGTAGCGGATGAAATCGCTCTCGATCACCAGCCGGTAGGCCTCGAGCGACCACTGGTCCGGCGGGGTGAGCGGGTTGGTGGCGAAGAAGTTGCTCTGGCTCTTGAAGCTCGAGATGACGATCCAGTAGATCGGCAGCATCCCGATCACCAGCCACACCCAGCCGGCGAGACCGCCGGCCCAGTTGAGCCGCAGGATCTTGGCGGTGGTACTGGTCCCGCTGGAGACGATGCGGGGCTCGGTCACGGGTGTCGACGGCGCCATGTCAGGCACCTTCCAACATGCTGTCGGTCTGATCGGTGCCACCGAGGCGGCGCAGCAGTAGGGCGATCCCGAGCCCGACGAAGACCAGGATCACGGCGATCACACTGGCCGGCCCCATCAGGTTGGCCATGAAGCCGCGCTTGTACATGTCGAGCGCGAGTACCCGGGTCGCATCACCCGGGCCCCCCGCGGTGAGCACGAAGATCAGGTCGAAGAAGGTCAACGACCCGACCACCATCAGGGTCGAGGAGGTGATGATCGTGTACTTCAACTGCGGCAGCGTGATCGAGAAAAACTGCCGTACCCGCCCCGCTCCGTCGATCTGGGCGGCTTCGTAGATCGAGCGAGGGATCTGCCGGACGCCGCCTTGGTAGATCAGCGAGTGGAACGGCACGAACTGCCACGACACGATGAACACGACCACGCCGACGGCGAGGGTGTCCTTGCCGAGCCAGTCCTGTTGCAGGAACGCCAACCCGAGGCCGGCGCCGAGCCCGAAGTTCGGGTCCAGCAACGCCTTCCAGGTGATGGCGATCGCCGCCGACGACAGCAGCAACGGGATGAACATCAGCACCGCCATGACGCCGCGGTAGCGCTGATGACCCGCCAGGAAGGTGCCCAACAACAGACTTGCCGGGGTCTGCACCAGCCACGAGAGGATCATGATCTCGAAGGTCACGAGCAGCGAGTGCACCAGCTGTGGATCGGCCAGGACGGCGCGCCAGGCGTTGAGGCCATCCGGATGAATGGCGCCGATGCCGTCCCATTGCGTGAACGACAGGACGACGACGCCGATCAACGGGACGACACCGAAGACCACGAAGAATGCCAGCGCGGGGATGACCAGCCAGCCCAGCGACCCGCTCCGCCCGCCGCGGGTGGCGGAGCGGGTGCCCTTCACGGCGGGCGGAGCGAGCGCGGTCATGTGCCGATCGTTGCGTTCAGCGCCGTGGCGAACTGCTCCGGACTGATCGAGAGCTGGAACAACTTGGCGATGTTGTCCAACAGCACCTCGGCCGCGGTCGGGCTGAGCGCCTGGTCCCAGGACTGCACGAAGCTCTTGGCCTCACTGGCGATCTTGTACTGGAACTTGAGCCAGTCCGCGTCGGCGCCGGCGATCAGGCTGTCCGAGCCCTTGACGATCGGGATGTTGCCCGAGCCGATCCAGGCCTTCTGCTCCTCGGCGTCCAGGATCGCGTCCTTGAAGAACTTCTTGGCCGTCTCCTTCTCGGCGTCGGTGGCCTTGGCGGAGATCGAGTAGTACTGGCCGGGGTTGCCGACCGAGTTGCTCGGGTCGCCCTTGCCGCCGTCGACGCCGGGGAAGTTCATGTACCCGAGGTGACCGCCGGTGACGAAGTCGCCGCCGCTGGTCTTCATCGATCCGTAGGTCCAGGCGCCGTGAAGCATCATCGCGGCCTTGCCGCTGTAGAGCAGGGCCTGGTCGGCGTTGGAGTCGGCGGTGATCGAGGAGAAGCCCTTTGACGAAGCCGTTGGCCTTGATCAGCTTCTGCATCTCGGTGAGCGCCTGAATGGCTGCCGGGTTGCTCCAAGCGCCCTTCTCACCGTCGAAGGCGGCCTGGAAGACCTCGGGGCCGCTGATCCGGTCGAAGAGGAACTCCAGCCACATCATGTTGGTCCAGCGGGACTGCCCGCCCAGAGAGAACGGCGCCACACCTGCGGCGTTGAACTTCGGGACCAGGGCCAAGATGTCACCCCAGGACTGCGGGGGCTGAACGCCGACCTTCTCGAAGACCTTCTTGTTCCAGTACAGGACGATCGGCGTGACCGTCTCGCCCGGCATCGCGTAGATCTTGTCGTTGACCGTCGCCGCGCCGAAGGCTGCCGGGAAGATCTTGTCCTTGACCGCAGCGTTCTCGCCGAACCAGCTGGTCAGGTCCTCGACCTGGCCCGCATCCACCCAGCTCTTCAGACCGCCGCCGCCCCAGCCCCACAGGATCGTCGGAGCCTGGCCGGCGCCGAGCGCCGTCTTGATCTTCTGCTTGTAAGCGTCGTTCTGGAACATCGTCAACGCGATCTTGGAGTTCGGGTTGGCCGCGTTGAACCGCTCGACCGTGGCCTTGCGGATCGCCTCCTGCGGTTGCCCGGTCAGGGTCCAGTACGAGGCGCCACCCGCGGCGGCGGCACCGCCGGCCGAGGCACTGCCGCTGGACTGTGTCGGGCCGGAGCTGCCGCATGCGGCGAGGGCTGCGCCGGTGAGTGGCAGGCCGGCGGCCAGCGCGAGGAAGCTGCGCCGCGAGGTCATCCTGGAGTCCACACTGATCTCCGTCATGAGAGCCGCGGTCCGGCCGCGGACTGTCTGCTGGTCCGGGTTGCCGTGCAGGGTGATGCCGAGTGCCACGACCGTGAGGTCGCCCGGGTGATCACGGAACCGACGCGATGGACGGTGTCGAAATGTTTCGAGATACACCGTACGTGTCAACGTAGGTTTCGACGATGACACTGTCAATACCCTTGAAGTCCTCGTGTCCAAAGAGCAACACTCATAGGCGATACAGCCACCTCGGCGCCCCGGACCCGTCTCGAAACTTTTCGAAATATCTGGGCGTCTCAGCTGGAGGGCGCACAGATGATCGACGACCAGGCCAGGTCGGACTCCCCCGGAACCGCGGACGAGGCATGGCGTGATCCGCGCCGTCCCATCGATGAACGAACGGCCGCGCTGCTGGCCGCGATGACACTGGACGAGAAGGTGGCGCAGCTGGGCAGCCGCTGGGCCGGCAACGACATGCACCTCGCCCCCGAGGCCGGCCACGTCGGTGCCGACCCGAGCCCCGTCGTCCGGCCGGGCGACGGTCAGGACGAGGCGACCTTCACCGTCGCCCCGATGCAGGACGTCTTCGCCGCCTCCGGCACGGTGCCACTGGAACAGGCGAGCCGCGACGGCCTGGGCCAGCTGACCCGGGTCTACGGCAGCCGTCCGGTCTCGGTCGCGCAGGGGGCGGCCGAGGTCGTGCGCCAGCAGCACGTCGTCCTGGCGGGCAACCGGTTCGGTGTCCCGGCGATCGTGCACGAGGAGTGCCTGACCGGCTTCACCGCCTACGGCGCCACCGTCTTCCCCGCGGCGATCGCCTGGGGCGCGACGTTCGACCCCGACCTGATCGAGCGGATGGCCGCTGCGATCGGCCGCGACATGGCCGCTCTCGGTGTGCACCAAGGGCTTTCGCCTCTGCTGGACGTGGTGCGCGACTACCGCTGGGGCCGGGTGGAGGAGACCATCGGCGAGGACCCCTATCTCGTCGGCATGCTCGGTGCCGCCTACGTTCGCGGGCTCGAAGGCGCCGGGGTGATCGCCACGCTCAAGCACTTCGCCGGTTACTCCGCCTCGCGCGCGGCGCGCAATCACGGCCCGGTCTCGATGGGACGGCGCGAGCTGCTCGACCTGATCCTGCCCAGTTTCGAGATGGCGATCGCTCTCGGCGGTGCCCGCTCGGTGATGAACTCCTACTCCGACATCGACGGTGTACCGGCCGGCGCGGACCCCTGGTTGCTCACCGAGATCCTGCGCCACGACTGGGGTTTCACCGGAACCGTGGTCTCGGACTACTGGGCGGTGCCGTTCCTGGCCTCGATGCACCGGGTGGCCGCCGACACCGAACAGGCAGGGGCGATCGCCCTGGCGGCGGGGATCGACGTCGAGCTGCCCGACACCCTCGGTTTCGACCGTCACCTGGCCGACTGGGTGCGGCGCGGCGACCTCGACGAGGCGCTGATCGATCGGGCCGTGGCTCGCCACCTGCGCCAGAAGATCGAGCTGGGCCTGCTCGACCCGGGCTGGACGCCGCAGGATTCGGTGGCCGGCGCCCTCGCGGTCGACCTCGACTCCCCCGGCAACCGCGCCATCGCCCGCGAACTCGCCGAGCGCTCGATCGTCCTGCTCGATCCAGGCACGGCACTGCCGCTGCACGGCGAGGCGCGCCCGCCGCTGCACCGGGTCGCCGTCATCGGACCGTGCTCGGACGACCCGCGCACCTTCATGGGGTGCTACGCCTTCCCGAACCACGTGCTGCCCCGCTACGCCGACAAGGGCCTGGGGATCGACGTGACCTCGGCGGTCGACGCGCTGCGGACCGAGCTACCCGAGGCGGACGTCGTCCACGCTCGCGGGTGCGACGTGTTGGGCGAGGACCGCTCGGGCTTCGCGGCGGCCGTCGCCGCGGCGTCCGGGGCGCAGGTCTGCATCGCCTATGTCGGCGACCGCGCCGGGTTGTTCGGCCTGGGCACCTCGGGCGAGGGCTGCGACGCCGCCGACCTGCGATTGCCGGGCGTGCAGGCCGAGTTGCTCGAGGCCGTGCTGGCGACCGGTACCCCTGTCGTCGTGGTGGTGGTCTCTGGGCGCCCGTATGCCCTCGGCGCGGTGCACGGCCGAGCCGCAGCGCTGGTGCAGGCGTTCATGCCCGGTGAGGAGGGCGGCACCGCGATCGCCGGCGTGCTCTCGGGTCGGGTCCAGCCCAGCGGAAAGCTGCCGGTGCAGATCCCGCGGGGGCCGGGCGGGCAGCCGGGCACCTACCTGCAGCCGCCGCTGGGTTCACCCGACAGCACCGGGATCAGCAATCTGGACGCCTCGCCGCTGTTCGGCTTCGGCCACGGCCACTCGTACACCACGTTCGAGATCGACGACCTCCAACTGGACGCCGAGGAGGTGGCCACCGACGGAGAGCTCACGGTGTCGGTCCGGGTGACCAACACCGGCGGGCGCAGCGGTGACGAGGTCGTGCAGCTGTACCTGCACGACGTCCTGGCTCAGGTGACGCGCCCGGTGCGCCAGCTCGCGGGCTTCGCCCGGGTGCCGCTCGAGCCGGGCGCCTCGGCCCGGGTCAGCTTCCGGCTGCACGCCGATCGCACCGCGTTCACCGGCCGCGACCTGCGACGCGTCGTCGAGCCGGGCGAGATCCAGGTCATGGTGGGCAACTCCGGGCAGAATCTGCTCTGCCGGGCCTCGTTCCGGCTCACCGGGCCGCTGCGGGTGGTCGGGCACGACCGTCGGTTGCTCACGCCGGTGGACGTCGTGGCCACCTAGCCGAGGCACGCACGAGAGGCAAGGAAGAGGACGGGATGGACAGCGAGGTCAGGGGCCGAGGGCGCCCGACGCTGGCGGCAGTGGCCGCCTCTGCCGGGGTGTCGGTGGCGACCGTGAGCAAGGTGCTCAACGGCCGCAGCGACGTTGCGCCGTCGACCCGTGCCCGAGTACAGGACGTGTTGCAGCAACACAGTTACGTGGCCGTGGCACCCCGCCGCACCGACCCCCGGCTCAGGACCGTCGAGGTCGTCTTCGACCACGGTCTGCACGCCTACACCGCCGAAGTGGTGCAGGGGGTGCTGGACGCCGCGCTCGAACTGGGCGTCACCATCACCGCCAGCAGCGGACCGCGAACCGCGGACGAGCCGGTGACCGAGCGTCCGACGGCCTGGGCTCGGCGGCTGCTCACGGCCGGCCGGACGGCGGTCGTCGCCATCACGGGTGAGCTGACCACCGCCCACCTGACCGCGCTCGACAAGGCGCGGATCCCGGTGGTGGTGATCGACCCGCTGAACCCGCAGCTGGCTCGGCTGACCAGTGTCGGGTCGACCAACTTCGCCGGTGGGATGTCCGCCGGGAATCACCTCATCGGCCTCGGCCACCGTCGGGTCGCGTACGTGGGAGGCACCGGCACCGCGGCCTGCACCTCGGCCCGTGGCGCTGGGTTACGGGCGGCCCTCGAGGCGGCGGGTCTGACCCTGCCCTCGGAGTACGTCACCTCGGGCAACTTCAGCTACGCCACCGGACTGGCCGGAGCCTCTACGGTGCTCGATCTGCCCGAACCACCGACGGCGATCTTCGCCGGCTCGGACGAGATGGCCCTCGGGGTCATCGAGGCGGCCCGGCTGCGCGGGCTGCGGGTGCCGCAGGACCTCTCGGTGATCGGGTTCGACGACGCCCAGCTGTCACGGATGGCCTCGCCGCCGCTGACCACGATCCGTCAGCCGCTGGCCGAGATGGGCGGCGTGGCGCTGCGGACGGCGCTGCGCCTGGCTGCCGGCGAGACCATCGCATCCCATCACGTCGAGCTGGCCACCCACCTCGTCGTCCGCGGCTCCACCGCCCCACCCCCCGCCACCACCCCCTGACGAGCGCGATGTCACATCGCACTCGTCTGGCGAGCGTGATGTGACATTGCGCCCGCCGGGCTCGAGCGTGATGTCACATTGCGCTCGTCAGCCGGGGTCGGCGGCGAGAATCTGCTCCCGCAGGATGTCGGCATGGCCGGCGTGGCGCGCCAGCTCCTCGATGAGGTGCAGGTGGATCCATCTCAGGCTGACCGAACCCCTGCGGCGATGCGGCACCTCGTCGGCGAACCGATGGGCAGCCGCGATCCGACGTGAGCTCTCGCAGGCCGCCCGGAAATCGGCGATCGCCGAGGCGACGGTGTCGTCGTCCGTCAGGGTGAAGCTCTCGTCGATGTCGTCGGGCAGGCCCACCTCGTCGCGGGTTCGACCGGCCACGGTGACCTCGAACCAGACCCGTTCGGCGAAGGCAGCGTGCTTCACCAGGCCGAGTGGGGTGGTCAGCGAGGGCACCAGCCGGCGCCTCGCCTGATCCTCGGTCAATCCGTCGACGGCGGCCACGAGTTCGGCGCGGTTCTCCTCGAGCATCTCCTCGATCTCTGCGCGACCCGGCTCCACGACATCCTCGGCGGCACTCATACCCCGAGCCTAGGCGAGGCCGAGATCAGCCCGAGGCTCGTGACGGCTCAGGTCCGTGCCCGGCGACGCCGATGGGACGGCGTGCACGAACCCCTGACCCGCCGAGCGCTGATCGTCGGCCTGCTCTCAGGGGTGGCGACCGTCGCGAGCGAGGTTGCGCACCCGGTCGTCGCACGGGCCGAGGCCGCGCCCACGGGCCCAGCGCCCGGACGCCGCCTGCTCGGCCGCTCGACTCAGGGTCGCTCGATCTGGGTGCACCAGCGCGGACCGGCCAACGCCGCCGCCACCGTGCTGGTGGTGGGCAGCATCCACGGCAGCGAGCCGGCGGGTATCCCGATCGCGCAGGCGCTGCTGACCCAGGCCCCGCCGTTCGGCGTCCGGTTCGTCGTGGTGCCCACCATGAACCCGGACGGCGACGCGCTGCGTCGGCGCCAGAACGCCCGCGGCGTCGACCTCAACCGCAACTTCCCCGGTGGGGTGCACCGCGGCACACCCGGCGACGTCTACTACTCGGGGCCGAGAGACGCCTCTGAGGTCGAGACCCGGCTGATGCGGGGGCTGATGGAGGAGACGCAACCCGACGCGATGCTCGTCTACCACCAGCACCTGAACGTGGTGGACCACTGTGGCGGGGACCTGGCCGTGAGCCGCGCCTACGCGAGTCAGACCGGCATGCGGGCCGCTCAGCTGCCCCGCTACCCCGGCTCGATGGCCACCTGGCTGCACCGGCTGCTGCCCACCTGCACCATCGTCACCGTCGAGCTGCCGGCCGCGGTCGGCACGGCGCTGCGCCGGCGGCACGTGACCGCCGTGCGTCGGCTGGCGGTCACCGTGGCAGCGTCCGGCTGAACCACGTCGCGCCGCGTTGAGCGGATGTTGAGCCCTCGGTGACGGAACGTGCAGGGCGATCAGGACAATAGGGATCGGAACGGGCTCGGCAACAAGGGGTGGGTCATGAGCCAGCGCATTCCGGTCTATGTGTACGCCAACGATCCGATCAGCCAGGCGGGGGTGGCCAGTGCACTGCGGCCACGGCCCGAGACCTGGGTGGTCGGCCAAGCAGACCTCGACACCGCCGAGGTGGCGGTCGTCGTCACGGACTGTGTCGACGAGGACATTCAACGGGTGTTGCGCGCCATGAAACGCGGCAACGACCCCCGGACCGTGCTCATCGCCTCGGTGCTGGACGAGCAGGCGGTGATCACCGCCGCCGAAGCCGGCGTCTCGGCAATCCTGCGCCGGGCCGAGGCGACAGCCGACCGGCTGGTGAGCACCATCGTGCGCGTTCGGGCCGGGGAGGGCGAGGTACCGGCCGATCTGCTGGCCCGGCTGCTCGATCACGTCGGTCGGCTGCAACGGCAGGTACTCGCCCCGCGCGGACTCACCTTCTACGGACTGAGCGAACGCGAGATCGCGGTGCTGAGGCTGGTCGCCGAGGGACTCGACACCGGCGAGATCGCCCGGAGGATGTCGTTCAGCGAACGGACGATCAAGGCCGTGCTGCACGATGTCACCACCCGGTTGCAGCTGCGCAATCGGGCGCACGCGGTGGCCTACGCCGTCCGCGAGGGCCTGATCTGATCCGGGTCGAGCGATGGAACGACTGACTCCGCTGGAGATCTACCAGGCTGCGCTCCAGGCCGGCTTCTCACGGCAGGACGCCGTCACCTGGACGGCGATCGCGCTCGCCGAGTCGAGCGGTAACCCTCGGGCGCACGCCACGCAGGGTGAGGACTCACGCGGTCTGTGGCAGATCAACCTCAATGCGCACACCAATCACTGGGGCGACCTGTACGACCCCGTGGTCAACGCCCGCGCGGCGTACGAGATCTCCGGCGGGGGCAAACGCCTGCAACCCTGGTCGGTCACCCACGCGGCCAATGCCAACACCCCCCGGGACTATCGGCGCTACCTCGACGACGCGGCCGCGGCCGCGGACGGGCACATCGGCACCGTCCCGGGGGCGGGTCAGGGGTCTGCGGTGGCCGATGCCCTGACCTATTCCGGGGTATCCGGCTCGGGGCCGACCTGCCAACCCGTCTCGGATGCCCGGCTCACCGATACCTTCGGCGCGGCCCGGGCCGGTGGACGCCACCATGAGGGCATCGACATCTTCGCCGCGCGCGGAACACCGATCCACGCCGTCGCCTCGGGCACCGTTGTCCAAGGTTTCAGCAACTCGATCGGCGGGGTCGTGGTGCGTGTCCAGGGTGACGACGGCCGCTACTACTACTACGCCCACCTGGTGCCGGGCAGTCAGTCGCACTTGCAGGTCGGTCAACACGTGCAGGCCGGTCAGGTCATCGGCGGCGTGGGCACGAGCGGCGATGCGGCCACCACGCCACCGCACCTGCACCTGCAGATCCGCGAGGACGGCCAGTGGATCAACCCCTTCGGCTTCCTGCAGCCGTTGCCGGACATCGAGGACGTCGCGGGCGGCAGCACCGCTGTGATGCGCGACAGCTTCGCCATCGATACCGGCGCCCCGCCGTCCGTGGCCGACACCGACCACGACGGGCTGACCGACCAGTTCGAGGCCTACTTCGGCACCGACCCGACGCTGGTCGATTCCGACAAGGACGGCCTCAGCGACGCCTACGAGACCGCCACCAGCCATACCGATCCGCTGTCCGGCGACACCGATCGGGACGCCGTGGGCGATGCCTACGAGGTGGCTACGGGAAGCGACCCCGGTCACGCCGTGGTGCCGGCGGCGGCCCGGGTGGCCGGCTTCGGCGGGTTGGAGACCCTCGACAGCGATCAGGACGGCCTGAGCGATGCCTACGAGATCCACGGCGGCACCGACCCGCTGCTCGCCGACAGCGATGCAGACGGCCTGGCCGACGGGGTCGAGGTGGCACGCGGCAGCAATCCGCTCTCGATCGACAGCGACGACGACGGGCTCACCGACCCCTTCGAGACATCCTCGGCAACCGGCGGCACCGACGATCTGGTGCCCGGCCACGACCTCTGACCAGCCACGACCTCTGACCAGCATGGTTGAAGTCCCGAGATCCGTTGCGGGCCAGATCATCCGGCGCCGGCCACGATCCCCTCGCAGGTGCGGCCCACCGCCCGGGCCGCGGTACGCACCGTGCGTTCGGCGATGGGCGATTCGGCGAGCCGTTGCCAGTGTCCGAGTGCGGCCAGGGCCGCGGCGCGCACGGCGTCGCGGGAGGCGTCCGGGGGCAGGCCCAGACGATCGGCGGGGCTGTACCCGCTGCCGCCGAGCAGGCGGTCCATCTCGGCGGCGAGATCGCTGCGGACGGCGAGCACACCCGAGCGCAGTTCGTCCAGCAGCCGGATCTCGACCAGGTCGTGGGCCGAGGCGGTGACCTCATCGATCGCGAGCTGCAGGCGCCCCGGATCGCGTACGCCGCGCGAGGCGGCGACGGCGCGCAGCACCGCCAGCGCCGAGCGCACCTGCAGCACCCGGCTGCGAGCGGTGAACTGGTGCAGCAGAACCTGCCGCAACCGGTCGAGGCCGCCATCGGCGGTCAGCCGTCGTCCCAGCAGGTTGGCCGAGGGCGTCTGGCCGGCACGCACCAGGTCGACGGCGAGGCGCACGCCGAACAGACCGAGGCGGTCGAGCAGATGGCGCCGCTCGAGCGAGGTGAGCGGCAGCCGGTGGTCGTCCGCGCAGAACCGGCCGGCCGTCAGCATCAGATCGTCGGTCTGCCGAGGCGTCAGAGCAGCCAGCACGGCCAGTGCCCGGAATTCCCCCTCGCGCAGGGTCACGCCGGCCTGCGCCAGCAGCCCCGCGACGGGGATCACCAGCGGGCACACCCGGCGCATCCGGATATCGGTGGTGTAGCGGGCGGCGATGCGGGCCGCCACCTCGAGAGCGTCGCGCCGACAGGCGCCGACCTCGTCGGCACGGGACAACACGCCGACCGCGTTGACCGGGCTGCCCCGGGCGAACTCGTCGTCGTGAAAGGCCTCCAAGAAGCGCACGTCGCTGGAATGGGCGTGCCGGAGCAGGTACAACACGGCATCGGCCACCGACGGACCGCCGCCCTCACCGCCGAGCACGACCGAGGCACGCGCCGAGACCTCGGCCGACAACGAGGCGATGCCGGGTGTGTCGATCAATGTGACATCGCGCAGACGCGAGGTGGGCCAACGGATCTCGAGATGGTCGACCGCCTCGACGGGGACGCCCAGGTCGACGTCGATCGACCCGCCGTCTCGCTGGTACGGCCGCACGCCGGACGTGCCATCTCGACGATGGATGATCGCCTGTGGTCGCTCGGCCCCGACGTACCAGGTCACCACCTTGGTGCACTCACCGGCATCGGTGGGGGCCAACTCCTCCCCCACGAGGGCGTTCAGCAGAGTGGACTTGCCGGCCTTGACCCGGCCGGCGATGGCCACGCGCAGCGGGCCGTCGAGACGGCGTGTGACGTCGACCAGCCGGGCCTGGGTCGCGGCGTCCTGTGCCTGGCCATGCGCCCACTCCAGCAGGTTGCGCACCGACTCGAGCAGATCCGTCATCCCTGCGCCTCCAGCCGGCGGCCCAGGCCGCTGATCGTCTCTCGGCGCCGGGTGAGCTCCACCGCACGTCGGTCGCGTGCCCGGGGCTCGAGCGCAGCCGCGTGGCGAGCCTGGTCGAGTGCCCGTTGCGAGGACTCGGCCAGGACGCCGGCCCGGTCCTGGAATTCGTCGCGCAGCTCGCGGCGGGTGCGGCGCAGGGCATCGGAGCAGTCATGGCCGATGACGAACATCGCCTCGTCGAGGTAGCGGCGAATGGCGATCTTGGCCTGCTGGCGTCGATACGCCAACTGCCGCGCCCCCTCGTCCTTGATCAGCCGACGCCCGATCCCGACCCCCACCGCCAGGGCCAGCGGCCCCAGGACGAAGGCCAGCATGCTCACGCCGGTGAGCGAGGCGGCGCCCGCGACGATCGTCGGCACCAGCACGGCGGTGCGCCCGGCGATGACCGCGCGCATCGCATGCTGCCCCTTCACGGGTGGCCCTTCCTCGGGCCGGCTCATGGACACCCCGCGCAGCACATCGGCCGCCGCCGTCAGCCCGATCTCGAGCGAGGTGTCGGATTCGAGGGCGAATTCGTGGGCGACATCCATGGCGAGTTCGTGAGCACGCTGCACCAGCAGTGCCTGGTTCTCGGTGGCGGCCGTGACGACGCGGCGCTGGAGCCATAGTTCGATATCGGGCCAGGTTTCCCGCGGGTCGCCCGAGTCCACCACCGTCTCGGCATCCCGGGCCAGAACTCGAAGTCGTTCGGCGAGATCGTGTTTGACCTCGGCGACCAGATCCTCGATGCCATCAGTGAGCATCTGTTGCCAGCTCGCGTGCTGCCCGGCGACCCGCTGCGCGCGATCGCAGGCCTGCTGCAGCCGGTCGACCACCAGGGCGCTGGTCTCAGGCGCGGCGAGCACCTCCTGCTCCGCCTCGAGCTCATCGGCAAGCTGGTCGCGAGCGAAGCGCAGGTCTCGCGCCGCGGCATCGACCGCGGACGTCGCCGCGGCCTGCACCACGGCATCGCGGAACCAGTCGAACAAGGACTCGAATCCGCTCTCGTCGTTGAGTTCCGGTGTCCGCCAGGCACGTAGTCGAAGGAACGAGGACACCGCCATCACCGGCAGCTCCAGCCCGGCGTGGCGCAGGTGCTCGCGGTCGAGATCGACCATGCGCTGCCACTCCGGGTACAGGTCGGTCTTGGTCACCACGCACACCGCGATCGGGCAGCACTCGACGGCACGGCGCAGGAAGTCGACTTCGGGGGCGGTCAGTTCCTGCGAGGCGTCGGTGACGAAGATGACCGCTGCAGCCCGGTGCAGTGCCGCCAGGGTGGCCAGTCCGTGGGCCGAGTCCAGACCGCCGACGCCCGGCGTGTCGACCAGGCACAGGCCCGTGCGCAACAACCGGTGGGGCAGGCCGACCTCGACGCTGCGCAACCGTCGGCGCCACGCGGGATCTGCGCTCTCGCACACCAGGTCGCGCAACCGGTCGACGTCCACGGGAACCCGTTCGGGCACACCCGGTTGCGCCTCGACCCCGGCCTCATCGTGAGCCGCCTCGGGTTCGAGCAGCGCCACACCCATCGGCGGGTCGGCCCACCGAACCAGAGTGGGCACCGTGGTCACGATGTCGGCGTCCACCGGGCACACATCGGTCTGCAGGATCGCGTTGAGCAAGGTGCTCTTGCCCTGTTTGAACTCACCGACCACGGCCACCGCGAACAGCTGCTCGGCCAGTCGCTGCCGGGCGGACTGCAGGTGCCGGCCGACATCGGGCCGCTCGAGTTGCTCGGCGAGCCGGCGTCCGGCGTCCAGCGCGCTGAGCGCATCGCCGATCGACGGTGGGCGCGACGACGGTTCAGGTGCCTGCGCAGGTGAGTCGGAGGCCCACCTCTGATACTCGCCACAGGAGCCACAGAACTGCTCGTCGTCCGCAATCGGGGCACGACAGGCATGACACGCGGTCACCGCGGACCCCCCTCTGAAAGCCCCTCCCCCTGGCGGCAACCCAGGGGTAGCCTCGACGACAGGGCACCCGTGGGGGACGGGTCTCCTCGGAAGGGGTGGCCGGCATGTCCAGCCTGGCCTGTACCGCGTGCGGCACGATGAACCAGGCCGGTTCGAGTTTCTGTTCCGGCTGCGATGCCTTCTTGGGATGGACCGGTCAGGCCGTCGCCGAGACGCAGCCCGACGCGGTCCGCGGCACTCGGTCGACGGCAACTCCCCGCGCGGCACCCACACCTCACGCGACACCCACCCCCCGGGCGACACCGACACCGAGCCGGGCCCCCGATTCGTCCGCTGGTGTCGGCGTGATGGGCACACCAGCCCTGGTGTGTGGCTGGTGCCGCACCGGCAACGAGGCGAACCGCCGATTCTGCCGCCGCTGCGGAAACTGGCTCGTGACACCGACGTCGAGCCCCCAGGCCACACGCCCCTCGGCGCGGGACGCCCGGCCATGGTGGCTCGGCGGACCCAGGACGCCGTATACCGGGGAGCTCTCCCGCACCACCATCGCCTATCGCGTTCTGGCTGCGGTCGGGGTCCCGGCCCTGATCGTGCTGCTGCTCGCGCTCACCGGCCAGCACCCGGTACGCCGGGTGACCGACCTGGCAGGGCATCTGCGCGGCACCGGCCGCCTTGATCGACTCACCGCCACCAGCGCCGAGCCCCAGGGCAAGCCCGCGGCCGCGGTCGACAACGTCCGCGCCCTCGGCTGGAGCCCCCGCTGGCCCGGCACGACCACCCGGATCGACCCGGACGCCGTGTGCGCCAGCACCTCTGCCGTCGGGCCGAGCCTGATGGTGACCTTCGCCGAGGAGGCCGACGTTCGCGAGATCGGCGTGGAGGCCGGACTGCCGGACGGTGACGGCCAACGGGTGCACCGCTGGCGACCGGAGGTGATCCGACTCGACTGGGTCGGCGGCGGCTGCCAGGCGATCCAACTGGACGACGTCCCCGACCTGCAGCGCTTCGGCGTCGCTCAGCCGACGCTCGTGAGCGGCGTGCGGGTCACGATTCTGTCGTGCTACCCGGCCGACCCCGCCGTGGCCGGCTCGACCGACATCGGCGAGATCACCGTCTGGCATCGCTGAGGGTGGGCAGTGCGTCATCACCCGAATCCCGTCGCCAAGGGCGTGCACGTCAGCCCGGTGGGCGCCGTCGTCGTCGAGAGACAGAAGGCGGCTGCCTGTTGCTGGGTGTCGAACCCGTTGTAGACCACCAGATAGGTCCCGGAGCGGTAGGGGGTTCTCACCCGTAGGTCATCCACGGTCACCAACAGAATCGTTGCGCCGGGCATCGACGCAGCGATCTGATCGCGCACCGCTCGGGCCAGCGCCTCCTCGGGATAGGCCGTCCCCAGATGCGCAACCCACGGACGCAGTACGCCGGTGGTCCTGGTGATCGGCTCCGACGGTGGGGTCGAGCTGGGTGGAATCGGATCGGGAGTGAACGGCGTCGACTCATTCGGTACCGAGGGAGTCGTGTCCGACCCGCCGTCCGGCACCGGCACCGGTGCCGGTGCCGTGGTCGGAGTGGTCGTCACCGCGACCGGCTGAACGCAGGTCGAAGCGCCCGGTGCGTCCTCGGCCGAGACCGTGTCGCCCGATACGGCCACCACGACAACGCTCACGCAGGTGTCGCGTGGGGGAACCACGTCGGTCCGCATCATCGAACCGGGGCGGACGACGTCGTCGTTCACGAGCCCGTCGATGAGCACTCGGTGGTCGTACTTCGGCTGCCGCTGCCAGGCCACCGTGAGCGTTCCGTCCGTGTTGGCGGTGGCCGTCACCCCGGCCGGCGCCGTCAGCGATGCCTCGAGCACCGTCGCGCAGACCGGGTCTGCGGGGCCGCCGGCCGCACTGCCGCGGGTGGCCTGCACCGTGAAGCATCCCTGCTCGGACCCTTCGGGCACCGCCACGTCGATCTGGGTGGCCTCCCCACCGACGGGTTGCCCCTGACCGAGCCCACCCGAGGTCGGGTCCACCGGGCTGACCAGGTATCCGGTGGCCCGGTCGACGGGGACCCAGCTCACCCGCACCCGTTGCGCGCTCACCCCCCGCGCCGTGACCCGGGTGACCTGCCCGGGTGCGGCGTCCGTCTGGCGGGCACCCTTGACGGCTGGCAGCCGAACCAGCCAGGTGCCCAGCAGCAGCAGCGGCACCAGCAACGCCACGGCCGCGGTCATCACCCCGCGCGAGAGCACCGGGCGCTGATCGACGGCGGCCTCGAGCACCGGCCGGGTGGGATCGGGCAGGCCTGGTGTGGTTGTGGGCCGCCCGGTGCCCAGCGGCCGCCCCGATCCCGCCGGCTCGCCACTCACGCGGAACGGCAACCGCACCGGCGAGCCGCGCAGGAACGGTTTACGAGGACGCACCTGTAAGCGCACCATGACCCGGCCGCCGACCGGCACCACGACCGCGTCCTGCGACAGGGCGAATCCCAACTGCTCATCGGGATCGGAAGCCTTCAACACCAGGTGTACCGGAGCGTTACCCCAGTTGGCGAAGGTGATCCGGAACGTGGTGCGCCAGCGCGCCCGACCGGTCATGGGCACGATACTGCTCTGCAGATCCAGGACCCGCCCGACCTCCAGATCGGCTTCGGCCACAACGCATCTGGAGGGGTCGACCAGGGAGTACACCCGCACCCCGAACGGCAACGGCGCCGACCCGGCGACCGCTCCGGCCGGCGGGCACAACACGACGGTGCCCTCCTCCTGCTCGCCGGCGTAGACCCGCAGCTCCCCCGGTACGGCCTGCCACCACGGCGGATCGAGCCCGACGACGTCGACGCGATAGGACTCCACGATCTGGCCCGGGTTGCGCACCTGGATCGGAACCGGAACCTGCCCGCCGGGTTCGACCGCGAATCGGACGCCGCCCAGGGTCAGCTCGGGATCCGCACCCTGGCCGAGGTCGACGATTCTCGAGCCCTCCTCCGCCATCACGCCTCCCCACGCGTCCCCGAGTCGAGCCTAGGACGGCGCACCGCAGCAGTCGCAGTGCATCCGGCCGCCCGAAAGGGCAGGGCATGGTGCCCATCCGGCCGCACGCCGGCCGTCCCCCAGCGGTGGCCTCCGCCTCGATCCTGAGCCGATGGAGGGAGGCGGGCCACGTGATCTACGAGGTGGACGAGGCCCTGCGTCGCCTGATCCGCACCGAGGGCCTGGTGACCGCCGAGGTCGAAGTGGTCTTCGACGCCCCGACCAAGGACTGGGCGAGCCGACGGAACACCCCGACCGTGGATGTCTACCTCTACGACATCCGTGAGGACCTGCGACGCCGGGAACGCGGCCGGATCAACGAGTACGCCGACGGCCGGGTGGTGGCCCGACGCCTGCCACCGCGTCACTTCAAGTTGTCCTACCTGATCACCGCGTGGACCCAGCGACCCGAGGACGAACACCGCACCCTGTCCTCGCTGCTGTCGGGATTGCTGTGCCACGACGCGATCCCGCGTGACCTGTTGCCCGAGAGCGTGGCGGACGGCCCGCCGTTCGCCCTGACCATCGGCCTGCCGCCGCCGGAGGATCGGGCCTTCGCCGACGTCTGGTCGGCTCTGGGCGGTGAGCTCAAGCCGTCCCTGGACCTCGTGGTGACCATGCCCATCGACACCGGTCGCCGATTCGAGGCCGAGAAGGCGGTCACCCGCCCGCCGAAGGTGCGCGTCGAGGGGGCGGGGCCGAACCCGGCGGTCGAGGAACGGAGCGGTCGCCTGACGGGTGACGGATCACCCGGACGAGGAGAGGACCCGGCATGAGCACGACCGAGCACGGGCTGTCCCCGCCGCGAGCCGTGCCGATCGAGACGCTCGCCGGCGATCACCTCGCCACCCGGCTGGGTCTGATCGAGGCCCGGGTACGGTCCCTGGTGGAGCAGCGACGTCTGGACGACCCTGCCGTCGAGGACCCTTTCCGCGGGCTGTACCTGTCGGAGGAGGACGTCGACCGGCTCCTGGCCTCGTCCGGGTCGTCGGCCCCGGCGTCCCTCGATGATCTGGCGGCCGTCGAGCAGGCTCAGGATGCGTGCGAGGCCGCCGGAGCTGCCTCGCGGCTGCGCCGGCTGCAGCGCACCACGGCCCTGACGCCACTGGATGTCGAGTTCCTGCTCATCGCCCTGGCCCCCGATCTGGACGGTCGGCTGGAGCGACTCTACGGCTGGCTCAACGACGACGTGACCCGGCGCCGAGCCACACCGGGCCTGGCGCTGGCGTTGTGTGGGGTACCGCCCTCGGCCGCGAGCGCGAGGGCTCGGCTGGCGCCGTCCGGAGCCCTGATCCGTCACGGGCTGGTCGTCGTCGAGGAGGCCGACCGCCCCTTCCTGGGCCGAACCCTGCGGGTACCGGACCGCGTGACGGCGCACTTGCTCGGCGACGACACCCCGGACGCGGCGGTGGGCGACGTGCTCGCCACCACGCCGCCGCTGCCCGGCGTGGCATCCGATCGGCTGACCCGCCAACTGCAGCGTGGCGTCCGGCTGATCTACCTGCACGATCGAGGGCGGCTGACCGGAACCGCCGTGGCGGTCGCGGCGGTGCAGGCCGCCGGACGACGAGCGGTGATCGTCGATCTGGCGCAGCTGGCGACGGCCGGTGAGCGCGAGCAGCTGCTGATCCTGGCCGGCCGCGAGGCCCTGCTGCAGGACGGCGCGCTGATCGCCGGTCCGATCGAGGCACTCGCCGAGGTGGACGCCGGGCTGGTGCGCCGCCTGGCAGCGCTGCCGGTGCCGGTGCTGGTCACCGGGCAGAGCACCTGGGACCCCCGCTGGAGCAGGCACGTCCCGCTGCTGGTGTCAGCGCCGGTGCTCGCACCTCGAGAACGCGAACGCCTCTGGCGCACAGCGCTGGGAGCCGACCAGGACGTCGTCGTCCCGGTGCACCTGCATCTCGGACCGGACCAGATCGACCGAGCGGTCACCGCGGCGCGCCTGGCGGCGGATCTCGCCGGGACGCCGATCGGCGAGAACGATCTGCAGGCCGGGGCGCGCTCGCAGAACACCGCCGGCCTGGAGCGGCTCACCCATCGCATCGAGCCCATGGTCGGGTGGGTCGACCTGGTGCTGCCGGACGCCGTGCACGGCCAGCTGCGCGAACTCGCGGCCCGCGCCCGGCACCGTGATCAGGTACTCGGCACCTGGAAGATGCGCCCGGGAGGCGGTCGGGGCCGCGGGGTGACGGCGCTGTTCGCCGGCGATTCCGGCACCGGCAAGACCATGTCCGCCGAGGTGATCGCCGCCGAACTCGGGCTGGATCTCTACCAGGTCGACCTGGCCACCGTGGTCGACAAATACGTCGGCGAGACCGAGAAGAACCTCGAACGCATCTTCAGCGAGGCGGCCGGGGTGAATGCCGTCCTGCTGTTCGACGAGGCCGACGCGGTGTTCGGCAAGCGCAGCGAGGTGCGCGACGCCCACGACCGCTACGCCAACGTCGAGAGCGCGTTCCTGTTGCAGCGCATGGAGAGTTTCGACGGGCTGGCCGTGCTCTCGACGAACCTGCGGGCCAACATCGACGAGGCCTTCACCCGTCGACTCGATGTGATCATCGACTTCCCGGCCCCGGACGAGACCTCACGACGCGCGCTGTGGCACCGCTGCCTGACCGCGCCGCTGCCGATCGGGGAGGACGTGGACCTCGACTTCTGCGCACGGGCGTTCGAGTTGACCGGCGGCAACATCCGGTCGGTCGCGGTCACCGCCGCCTATCGTTGCGCCGCCTCCGGGCGGCCGGTGTCGATGGCCGACGTGATCACGGCCGTCCAACAGGAGTACCGCAAGCTCGGCCGCCTGGTGCTGCGAGAGGAGTTCGGCACCCATCTACCCCGTTCATGACCCCTGTGAACATGACCAGTTCGAAGGAGCGCGCCGTGCCGTATCACCTGGGGGTGGACATCGGGACCACGAGTACCGCTGCCGCCATCTGTTCGGGCGGCCCGTCGGAGGCCCTGCCACTGGGCAGCCGCGGCGCGGCGGTGCCCACTGTCGTCCTGGTGCGCCCCGATGGCACCGTCCTGGTCGGCGAGACTGCCGAGCGCCGAGCCCACGAGCACCCCGACCGGGTGGCGCGGGAGTTCAAACGCCGTGTCGGAGACAGCGTTCCACTGCTGCTCGGCGGGTCGCCCTACCCCGCCCCCCGGCTGATGGCCATGGTGCTGCAGTGGGTGCTCGAGCGCACCGTCGAGTTGCGCGGCGCTCCCCCCGACGAGGTGATCGTCAGCCATCCGGCCAACTGGAGCCGGTTCAAGACCGAGGCCCTGGTCGGTGCGTTCGCCGCCGCCGGGTTGCCGGTGGTCACCCTGATCACCGAACCGCAAGCGGCGGCGCTGCACTTCGCCGGCACGGAACGGATCGACGTCGGTGAGATCGTCGCCGTCTACGACCTCGGCGGGGGCACCTTCGACGCGGCCGTGCTGCGGCGCACCGAGGCCGGGTTCGAACCGGTCGGCGCCCCCGAAGGGATCGAGAACCTCGGCGGCATGGACTTCGACGAGGCGGTGCTGGGCCATCTGCGGGGCGCTCTCGGTGAGCGCACCTCGGCCCTGGAGACGGCCGACGCCAGTTCGCTGCTCGCCCTGCGACGCGCCGCGATCGAGGCCAAGGAAGGGCTCTCGGACGACGTGGACGCGGTGATCCCGGTCCGGTTGCCCGGGACCAGTCTGGACGTCGTCCTGCGCCGCGGCGAGTTCGAGGAGATGATCCGCCCCTCGCTCGAACTGACCGTCGACTGCCTGGAACGCACCGTGGCCCGGGCCGACGTCGCGGCCGCGGACCTTGCCGCCGTGGTGCTGGCCGGTGGATCGAGCCGGATCCCGCTGGTGCGTGAACTGGTGGGCAGCCGGTTGGGCCGGCCCGTGGTGCTCGACCACCAGCCGCAGTTGGCCGTCGCGCTCGGGGCCGCCCTGGTCGGGCAGGCGCCGGTCGGTGCGGCCGGCGCTGCGGACACCGCAGCCCTGGTCGGTGCCTCGGGTGCCGCGGTCGGTGCCTCGGAGGTGCCCGTCACAGCACCGGAGATCATGCCGATGACCCCGCCGCCGGTGGGTGCGATGACCACCGTGATCCCCTCGGGGGATCGGTTCAGCTCGCTCGGTCCCGCCGAGGACGCCCCGGCCCGGCGAACGCTGCCGGTCGTGTCGGGCAGGGTGATCACCGCGGCGTCCGTGGTCGGATTGCTCGCGCTGGGAACGGGTTTGTGGTTCGCCTTCGGCCGTGAGGACATCACCGAGACGCTTCCGATCTCCACCGCCCTGCCCAGCGGATCCCTGCCCACCAACGGTCCGTTGCAGACGTTGACCCTGACCGTGCCCGCCACCGGTGGCTGGGTGGGCACCTCCGACGGGCTGATCGCCTGTGGCGGTGGCCGCACCCGGTGTGCCGCACGGTTCATCACGGGGGCGGTCGCCGCGTTGCAGGCCCACCCGGACGCCGGCTCGTCAACAGTCTGGGGGGGAGCCTGCGCCGGAACCGCTGCCGGAGCCGAGTGCCGGGCAGCCGTCGTCGCCGGGACGAAGGTGACGGTCACGTTCGTTGGGGGGACGACCGCCCCGACGCGAAACAACGGCAATGGCGTGGGGCCGAACCGCATCCCGCCGACCTCCCGTGACGCCAGCCGGCCGCCCACGACGATCATCACGACCTCCAAATCGGTCGCCGCACGGCCCGGCGCCGTCACGTCGATGAGCCTCTCTCACCCGAGCTCCACCACGCTGGACCTGGCCTGGGGCGCGGCCCCCGGGGCAACGAGCTACCGGCTCGGCTGGACCGAGAGCGGCAGCGACGGCCGGACCTGGACCTCGGATGACACGGAGTACGGCGCGGACCGTCGGGGCGTCACCCTGATCAGCCTCCGCCCGGGTCGCACGTACACCGTGACCGTCACACCGCTCAACGCCGTCGGCGCCGGCCCCACATCCCAGCGCGCGATGGACACGCTCGCCGCGGCATCGCCGCCGTCGGCCGTCTCGTCCATGAGCTTGTCCGATCCGACGACGACCACCCTGGCCCTGCACTGGGGCGCCGCCAACGGAGCCACCAGCTATCGCCTGGCCTGGACCGAGAATGGTGCGGACGGCCGGACCTGGAGGTCGAGCGACACCGAGTACGGAGCAAGCCGCCGGGGCGTGACCTTGATCGGTTTGCGCCCGGGTCGGACCTATTCGGTGTCCGTCACCCCGCTCAACGCATCGGGTAGCGGCCCGACCACGACGCGCTCGGCCACAACGCGTTCGGTGCCGACAGGATCGGGATCGACACGATCGGTACCGACGAACAGTTGACGACGGGAGCCCTCCAACCCCGATGCCGTTGCCCGTTCGGGAAGCGCAGGCTGCCCGTTTCGGCGCTCCCGCGTCCGTGCGTGACCGGCTGCGTCGTGACCAGGCTGGGGGGTCATCCACGCGAGCGGGGAGGATTCATGCGCGGGCACCAGCACGACCTCGACAGCGGCGACTCGCTACGGCCCAAGGCGGCCCGGCTCGACGAGGAGAACCCGCTGGCGGCCCGGGCGGCGGCCACCGGCCAATGGGGTGCCGTCGGCGCCGCCGGGCTGGCGGATCTGCAGCGATCCGTGGGCAATGCCGGCATCGCCGCTGCGCTCGACCAGGAGGAACGTTCACCGGTTCACGACGTGGTCTCAAGCAGCGGCCGCCCCCTCGACGAGGAGGTGCGCACCGACATGGAGTCCCGGCTCGGGGCCGACTTCTCCGACGTGCGGGTTCACGACGACTCCGCGGCCCACGACTCGGCCCGGGCGGTCAACGCGCATGCCTACACGGTCGGCTCGAACGTCGTCTTCCAGCGCGACCAGTACGACCCGTCATCGACGCAGGGGCGCACCACCCTGGCGCACGAACTGACCCACGTCGTCCAGCAGCGCTCGGGTCCGGTCGACGGCACACCTGCTGCCGGCGGGGTGCGCATCAGCGATCCGAGTGACCGCTTCGAACGCGAGGCGGCGGACACCGCTGCCCGCGTGATGTCCGACCCGGCGCCCGCGACGGCACCGACCTCGCTCGGCACTGCGGCCGGCCCGTCCGCCGCGGTGCAACGTGACGAGGTCGAGGAGTCCGAAGACTCCGTCCAAGGGCTGTTCGTGCAGCGTCAAGAGGACGAGGAACAACAAGAGGATGTCCAGGGCAGCTTCGCCGGACCGCCTCCGGTGCAGCGCGACGAGAGCGAGGACGACGAGCAGCCCGAGAGCTGAGCGCCTACTCGTCCGCGTTCCTGCCCTTTCGGGCAGCCCGAAGTGCCCTCACGGTTGCCCCGGTCCCGGACCCATCGCGCACCGCCGTCCGCGACCCTCGGAGGATGGCCGGCGCACGGCGCGGGGCCGAGCCCGGCCGGGCAACGGTCCGCGACTCTCACGCCGACGGCAGGCGCCGGATCGCCGATCGCGACCGGGCCGCCGGCGGTCGCGCCGGTCTGCTCGCCTTGCAACAGTCGGCGGGCAACGCCGCGGTGAGCGCGTTGCTGGCTGCTCGGCCCGCGGCCAAGAGCCAGACCCGGCCCCGGCCCGCGGTGCCGCAGGCGCGAGCAGCTGCTCGCCCCACGCCCAAGGCACCATCCCGGTCGGGATCCCAGGCCGCAGGCACCAGCCAGTCGGCGTCCCAGGCGACAGCGCGGGCGGGCGGAGCGAGCGCGGGCGCCTCGGTGACGATGTCCGAGCCGGCATCGACGACGCGCGAGCTGTCCGGCGATCAGTTGTTGCAGCCCCCGACGCCGCCGAGCCGACTCGCGCCGTCCGCTGATCCGGCCTTCCGGGCGGTGACCGGCCGCCTGGCGCAGGCGGGGGCAGCCACGAAGGCCCACCCCCCGGCATCCGCGAAGGCGCGTGAGGCCCAGGCCGCTGCGGTGGCACCGACCGGCGATCTCGACGGGCAGGCCAAGACGGCCAAGGTCGACACCATGAACGCCCAGCCGGTCGGGGGGTTCGACAAGAAGGCGTTCATCGCCGCGGTAACCGCCGCCATCGAGGCGAAGTCGCCCAAGAACCTCGAGGAGGCCGACGAGTACACCGGCTCCGGCAAGGCCGGCGAGGTGAAGAACCAGGTCAAGGGCCTGGTCGGGCAGGGCGCCCAGGACCAGGGCAAGGACGTCGCAGCCGCCACGGAGGCGGCGCCCGACACCTCGACAGCCGTCGCCAAGCCGGTCACGCCGATGATCAACGAGCAACCCGGGACGGCGGCCGTCGTTCCGGGTGAGGGTGCGGCACCCAAACCGGCTGCGCCCGAACAGCTCAACCTGGCTGCCGGCCCGCACCAGGCGCAATCGGCGATGGCCGAGGGCGGCGTCACCGAGCAGCAGTTGGCGCACTCGAACGAGCCGCAGTTCACCCAGGCCCTCACCGATACCCAGCAGGCCGCGGCGCACTCGGCCGCAGCCCCCGCGGCGTATCGCGCGCACGAGAAACAGACCCTCGCTCAGGGCACCGCCGCGGCCAAGGCCGCCGCGGTGCAGGGAGTCACGGGCATGCAGGCGGCCAAGGCCGGTGCGCTGACGGGCCTGACCGGGCAGAAGGAACAGGCGAAGTCGAAGGACGAGGCCAAGCGGGCCGAGGTCACCGCCAAAGTGCAGTCCCTCTATGCGTCAACCGAAACCGACGTCAAGAAGCTGCTGGACGGTATCGACCCCAAGGTGGACAAGGCCTTCGAGGCCGGTGAGGCACGGGCGCGCACGGCGTTCGAGTCGTTCGTCGGGGCCAAGATGGCCGCCTACAAGAAGGAGCGCTACAGCGGTCTGGCGGGCGCCGCCCGCTGGGTGAAGGACAAGCTGCTGGGCATGCCGCGCGAGGTGGATCAGTTCTATGCCGCTGGGCGCCGGCTCTACCTCCAGCAGATGGACCAGGTGATCTCGAACGTTGCCGACATCGTCGGCAACGACCTCGCGGCCGCCAAGAAGCGGATCGCGGACGGCAAGGTGCAGATCGCCTCCTACGTTGCCTCGCTGCCCCAGGACCTGAAGGCCGTGGGAGCCGAGGCGTCGGAACGGATCGGCGACCAGTTCGCCCAGCTCGAGCAGGACGTCGAGGCGAAGCAGGCCGCCGTCGTCGATGCCCTGGCCACCAAGTACGTCGAGGCGCGCAAGGGTCTGGACGAGCGCATCGAGCAACTGCAGTCCGAGAACAAGGGTCTGGTCGACAAGGCCATCGGCGCCATCAAAGCCGTGGTCGAGACCATCCGTGGCCTGGTCGCGATGCTGACCAACGTGCTGGCCAAGGCCGTCCACGTGGTCGGCGACATCATCAAGAACCCGATCGCTTTCCTGGGCAACCTGATCGCCGGCGTCAAGGGTGGCATCGTGCGGTTCCGCGACAACATCGCGTCCCACCTGCGCAGGGGGCTCATGAGCTGGCTCTTCGGTGCCCTCGCCGCGGGCGGGGTCGAGATCCCGAAGAGCTTCGATGTGCAGGGCATCCTGCGCATGCTGGCCTCGATCTTCGGGTTGACCTGGGCTCACATCCGCAGTCGCATCGTGCGGCGGATCGGCGCGAAGGCGATGGGGGCCGTCGAAACCGGGGTCGACATCTTCCGCCGGTTCGCCACCGAGGGGCTCGGTGGTCTGTGGGAGATGCTGCTCGAGAAGCTCGGCAACATCAGAGACATGATCCTCGAGAAGGTGAAGGACTTCGTCATCACCAGGATCATCACCGCCGGCATCACCTGGCTGATCAGCCTGCTCAACCCCGCGGCGGCGTTCATCAAGGCCTGCAAGCTGATCTACGACGTCATCAAGTTCTTCATCGACAACGGCGAACGGATCGCGAAATTCGTCAACACGGTCGTCGACTCGGTCGTCGACATCGTGCGCGGCAACGTCGGTGGCGTCGTCGCGAAGATCGAGAACGCGCTGGCCCAGATGGTGCCGATCCTGATCGGATTCCTTGCCAGCGTGCTGGGACTCGGTGGCATCGGCCAGAAGATCCGCGAGATCATCGAGGCCTTGCGCAAGCCGGTCACCCGGGCGCTGGACTGGGTCATCGCCAAGGGCATGAAGCTGGCCAGCCCGATCATTCGGAAGTTGTCGGGGGTTGCCGCGAAGGCCAAGGCCAAGGTTGCCGCGGGCAAGGCGTGGGTGAAGGGCAAGGTCGAGAAAGGCAAGGCCTGGACGAGGGACAAAGTGGCCGCAGCGCGAGCCAGGTTCGGCATGCGAGGAAGACCTGCCCTCAACCGACCTCCCACTCCAGATGAGGCCACATCAGCGGCTCGGGCCGCATCAAAAGACGCAATCAAGACGCTCGGTCGAGGCGCATCCCCCCAGAATGCATCCGCCATCCTCAATGGGGTGCTGGACAGACACAGACGGTTTGGGGTAAGGAGCCTAGAGCTGACGCTCCAAGACGATGCCTTGCACGTAAAGGCTTCGGTAAACCCAACATATATCTGGCGTGACGGCGTGCGAATCACGATAAGTCCGATAGCCATTCGTGAGATCAGTCAGGCCGACGAACACAATGCTGGAGGCCTGACGAGCGATGAGCTCAAGTCGGAGAATAGTGCCACGGCGAGAGGGTACTTTCTCTACAATGGGAAAGGGCATGCCATCGAGCAGATGGTGAGTAGCGAGTCAGCTAAATACCGACAGCATGCAACAATGTCATCCGAAGGGGCGCACGCCGAAGAACAAGTATGCAATTCCTTCGAGATTATCTACAAGGAAATCGTCCGCAAGAAAGCTCGCGGGGCACCCAGGGAAGCCATTCCTTATTCAATCAAGATGGGGATTGACGTTTCGGTCAGCTGCTGCCCCAATTGCGCGCAACAGATCGCTGACTTTGTCCAAAGAATGCGCAAGGATGGTTGCGCAGTCGAGGCGAAGCTCCGTTTCGGCAGTCTCTACCATGGCCCCTCCATGCGCAATCCAACAAAGGGGCGCGTCATCGTTCCTACCGGTTCGATGGACGACCGCGCACTCAGGCGTATGTTCTTCCTCGATGGCGAGATTCGCCCTGTGAAGCGCGGGCGACTTTGGGGAATTCTAAACTCGGGAATGAAGCCGAGGAATACTAGTCGTGGCCTCGAGAGCCTCCCTTCGGGACCACGGGTCGGCGAACTGGGCCTGGCGATACTGAGCCGCCAAGGAATCGCAGTTTCGGCCCTCCGCAGTGGTGACCTGGCCGAGAGTCATGATGGAAGCGAACGAGCGGATCACGAGGAGCTCAGTAAGGCTCTGAAATCCCGCGCCGACAAGCTTGAAAAGGTAATTCTTCAGATTGAGCAGGAGATTGAGGGAACAAAAGCGTCTTGAAAATTGCGACGAGAAGACTCACCCACAATCGAGAGGGCGCATTGCGCCACTTGCCAAGCCGTCTGTCGGCTAACATCGCGCGCTCCCTTCCACTGCCCCTTCGGGCAGGTTTGACTGCCCTCACCCCCGTCCCCCCGACCCTGCTGATCTGACCCGACCACCCTGACCCTGGACGAACGAAGTCCGTCGAGGAGGTCAGCATGCCGACGTACCTGTCGCCCGGGGTGTACGTAGAAGAGGTTGATTCCGGCGCACGGCCCATCGAGGGGGTCGGCACCGCGGTGGCGGCCTTCGTGGGCTTGGCGGCGACCGGTCCGGTCAACACGCCGACCTTGGTGAGCAACTGGACTCAGTTCGTCAACGTGTTCTGCGCACCGCAGGATACGGACCGTCCCGTCCCACAGTTCCTGCCCGGCAGCTACCTCGCGCTCTCCGTCTACGGCTATTTCATGAACGGCGGCGGCAACTGCTATGTCGTGCGGATCGGCGGCTCCCCGGCCGAGCAGAACGGCAACGGCACCAGGAGCCTCACTGCCGCCGCCCCGCAGGCGATGCTGGGCAACCGCTACCGCGTGCAGGCCCTCGACCCTGCGGTGGCACCCGGCAGCATCGAGATCGAGGTCGCGGATGCGGGCGGCGAGGCACCGACCGACGACATGTTCAAGCTGGTGGTCAAGCAGGCCGGCCAGGTCGTCGAGGAGTTCGACCGCGCCGTCACCGGCCGCGGTCGGCAGAACGTCGCGACGATGGTGAACACCTCCTCGAAGGTGATCCGGCTCGAGGAAGTCGGCAGCGGCACGGTGGACAAGCCAGCCGCCGGTACCGTCGCGCTCCTGGCGCCCCCGCCACCGGCCGCCGTCCCCAGCCCCGCCCTGACCGCCGACGACTACGTCGGCAGCGCGGCCGACCGCACCGGGTTCGGCGGTCTCGAGGCCGTGGACGACGTCACGATCGTGTGCGTCCCCGACCTGATGAGTGCCTACCAGCAGGGCGCCATCGATGACGAGGCCCTCAAGACCGTGCAACTGGCCGTCGTCACGCATTGCGAGTTGATGGGCGACCGGGTCGCCGTCCTCGATCCGCCGCCGAACCTGAACGCGCAGCAGATCAGGGAGTGGCGGCGACACAAGGCCGGATACGACTCCAAGTACGCCACCCTCTACTGGCCCTGGATCAAGGTGTACGACCCGGCAACCGCCGAGACGATCTTCGCGCCGCCCTCCGGTCACGTTGCCGGCCTGTGGGGGCGCACCGACGCCCCCCGGGGAGTGCACAAGGCACCGGCCAACGAGGTACTGCGAGGCGCAGTCTCGTTGCAGACCCAGATCACCAAGACCGAGCACGGGTCGCTCAACCCGGAGGGCATCAACTGCATTCGGGCTTTCCCTGGCGGCGGCATCAGGATTTACGGCGCCCGGACGCTCTCGTCCCACCCGGCCTGGCGCTACCTCAACGTGCGCCGACTGTTCAACTACCTCGAGGAATCGATCCTGCTCGGCACCCAGTGGGTGGTGTTCGAGCCCAACGACGACGCGCTCTGGGCGCGGATCCGGCGCACCATCAGTGCCTTCCTGGTCAACGAATGGCGCAAGGGGGCGTTGTTCGGCCTGACACCCGACGAGGCGTTCTGGGTCAAGTGCGATCGCGAGACCAACCCCGCCGAGGGTATCGACGCCGGGCAGGTGGTCTGCGAGATCGGCGTAGCCCCGGTGAAACCGGCCGAGTTCGTCGTCTTCCGTCTCTCCCAGTTCTCCGGCGGCACCGCTCTGGCCACCGAGTGACCCGCCCTGAACCGATCGCCCAGCACCCGCCCCACCGGAGGTAGATCACCATGGCACTGCCCGACCTCGACAGCTCCGTCGGCCACTCGTTCGGCCTCGAGATCGACGGCATCGTCATCAAGTCCATCACCGAGGTGAGCGGACTGAAGATGGAGCAGGACGTCGTGGAGTTGAAACAGAACGGCCCCGACGGCAAGTACATGATCAAGAAACTGCCGGGGCGTTGGAAGGCCGGCGAGGTCACCTTGACCCGCGGTCTCACCGCGGACAAGAGTTTCGAGAAGTGGATGAAGGACTCGCAGTTCGGCAAGATGAGCGATGCCCGCAAGGGCGGCGCGATCATCGTCTACGACTACGAGGGCAACGCCCTCAAGCACTACAAGCTGACCAACGCCTGGCCCAAGAGCCTCGAGATCGGCGCCCTCAAGGCCGGGGACACCAACGTGCTCACCGAGAAGCTCGTCATCACCTACGAACGGCTCGAGGTGGAGTGATGCGTCGCGCCCACGGCGGCGACCTGCGCGAGCGCCAGGCCCCCGGCACCTCACCGGACGGCGATCTCGGGGCTCCGGAGGCGGTCGCCCCGCGGCGCCTCGAGCCTCTCTACACCGAGTTCGCGTTCGAGCTACCCCGCGGCTACGTGGACGGCTCCGGCACCGTCCACCGGCACGGGGTGATCCGGTTGGCCACTGCTCGCGACGAACTGGTTCCGCTGCGGGACGACCGAGTGCGCGCGAACCCGGCCTACCTCACGGTGGTGCTGCTCGCGCGAGTGATCACCCGGCTCGGCACGATCGACGACGTACACGTGGGCATCATCGAGAACCTGTTCGCCACCGATCTGGCCTTTCTGCAGGACCTGTACCGACGGGTCAACACCGAAGGCCACACCCACGCCACCGTGGCCTGCCCGGCCTGCGACCACCAGTTCAGCGTCGACATCGCCGGGGGCCGCCTGGGGGAATCGTGACCTGCGGCCCGGACCGGCTGCACGAAGAGGTGGCCTACATCGCCTCCCACTTCCACTGGTCGCTGGACGACCTGCTCGACCTCGACCACGCGCAGCGCCGGCTGTACGTCGAGCAGATCGCACGGATCAACACCCGGATCTCCGCCGGGTGACGGGTGGAGGTGAGAGCAGTGGCAACGGCGTGGACCCGGTTGCGGCAGTGGGCTCTCGGCCGCCCGGACGACGCTGCGCCGGCCTCGCTGCCCGCCCCGCCGCAACTCCCCCCGCCTGCCGCCTGGCGGTCAGCACCACCGATCCAGCGCAGCCTCGGGCCGATGCCGACAACCCTTCAGCCTCAGGCGTTCCCGCGCCTGCTGCTGTCACACCGCAACCCCGGGGTCCTCGCTCCGCTGGCCCACGCCATCGATCCGCACGCGCCGGTCGGGCTGGTGCACGACCTCGCCCAACCGGCCCAGGCCAACCCCGCCGCAGCGAACACCTCCGTCCAACGCACCTCGTCGACGCCGGACCACCGCACCGTGACCTGGCCCGACCGGAGCATCGGCCCTGGGTCCTTGCCGGTCACGGACTCACCCCCTGAGGGCAACCACCCGGAGCAGCCACCCGTCGTCCAGCCGCTGCCCCCCGCGGCCGGGCCACTCGTCACCGCGCACGCCCCGGCTCTGCCCCAGCTGCAGCGGCGCGCCATCGAGACCTCGCCGCCCTCGCCGTCCCCCGACGCCGGCGCGACCTCCACGCCACCGGCCGAGGCGACTGCCTTCGAGGCTCGGAGCCCCTCGCCGACACCGAGCGCTCCGCTGCTCGCCGAACCGCCACACGAGGCCGCGGCACCACCCGACACCGAGGTGCAAACCGCCCCTGTGACACCGACACCGCCCGTGGTGAGCCGACTGCGACCGGACGGCAGCCCTCGGCTCGGCCTGGGTGCTCCGCTGCCCCGGGGCGCTCCCCGCCGGGCAGCACTCCCCGACCCGCCGGGCCCGGCGAGCGCCACACCACCGCAGGTGCAACGCACCCAGACATCGGCCGCAACGCCCCCGCCGAGCACGCCCCCGCACGCAACGTCTCTGGCCGCGAGGCCGTCGACCGCTGATCCGGAGCCCGTCCCACCGGACGCGCTCATCACGCCACCAGCCCGCGACGAGGCGCCCCTGCTCGGGGATCGACCCCAGCCGGACGACGACCTCCTCGACAACGCCGGTCCACCCGAGCCCCTGGCACCAGTGGATGGAACGACTCGGCCCACCGACCCGACGCCCCCCTTACCCACGGCGCCGTCGGTCCAGCGGTTGCCAGAACCCCTTCGCGACCTGCCGCCCGCCGTTCCAGCGCACGCCGTCCCAACGCCTGACGCCCCGCCCGCCGACATCGGCGAACTGCCGCACGAGTCGTTCCTGCACGACCCCGTCCCGCACACCCCGCTGCCGGACGACGCCGAGCCCGCTGCCCCGACCGCCGCAGCCCCCCTGCTGGGTGACCGACCGCTGACGCCCTCACTCGCCGTCGCCGCCCTGGACGCCTCGATGCCCCAGCGCACAGCCACGATCGACGACGGCGCCCAACCCACAGCAGTCCGGACGTTCGAGCCGGTACGCGCCCCGGGATCGGTTCCGCCGGTGAGCATCTCACACAGCTCCATCACGATGACTCCCCCGGCAGGCGCTGCCGCCCTCCCCTCTGTACAGCGCACTGCCACCGGGACGATCTCTCACCCAGCAGCTGCCGCAACGGGTTTCACCGGCCCCGCCCACCCCGCGCCAGCCGCCGTCCAACGCCACACCCCACCCGGTGCACCGCCCGCGCACCCCTCACCGCCCGCACCGGGCGCCGCCGCATCACCCGGGCATCCGCTCGCCTGGAGCCCGGGGGATGTCGCGATCTCGGCCGGCATCGCCCACCGCTCCTCCGACGGCTCGGTCGTGTTCGACCTGCCCACCACCGCGCCGCGGACTGTTCCCGCGTCAGCTCCACTGCAACGACTCTCACTGCCGCCCCAACCCGTCGCGCCACGCCTCGCCCATGCCGACGACAGCTCGGTCGACCACCCCGCCGTCCAAACCGTTGCGGCGACCGAACCGAGCGGGTCAGTCGACGACCTGCCATCTGATCTCCCGTCACCCGTCACAACGGCCGACCTCCACGCCCCCGGCTCCGGTGTCGTTGCGCCCTCGCCCTCACCGACCTCCACCGATCCGTCCCCCACCGGGCCGGCCATGCCCCCGGTCGACGAACTCGTCCAACGCCTCTTCGACCCCTCGCGGCCCGACTGCGCGCCGAGTTGCGCCTCGATCGTGAACGCGCCGGCCTGACCACCGACCTGCGCCGCTGACCAGCTCGCCACCCCGAACGCCACCCACCCGGACAGGAGCATCGATGACCACGACGCCCGGCACCGACCCGGTGGTCACCGTCTGCTTCTCGGTGCAGATCGACGGCATCGACCTGGGCACCTTCACCAGCTGCGACGGGTTGGGCATCGAGGTGGTGCTCGAACAACGAGAAGAGGGCGGTACGAACGGTTTCGTGTGGCAACTGCCGACCCGGCTCAAGTTCTCGAACATCAAACTCAGCCGCGCCCTGGGCAAGGACAGCCGCAAGGTCGCCGAGTGGTTCACCCAGGTCGCCACCGGCCTCGGCCCCGGCACGGCGAGCATCGTCGCGCGCGGCACCGACGACCGGCCGGTCGCCCGCTGGAACCTCGCCGGCGTCGTCCCGGTGCGCTGGACCGGACCGAGCTTCAACCTCGACTCCCCCAAGATCGCGATGGAGACCATCGAGATCGCCCACCACGGCTTCACGTTCGCGCCCGAGAGCTGAAGGAGGCTCGCCGATGCCCCGTCCGATCGCCCTGACCGCGCCTGCCGCCGGCCCGGCGAAGTCCAGTTCGCCGAGCCTCACCGAGGCCGCCCTCGAACTGTTCGAGGCCACCCCCGCCGCCGACGGCGGCAAGCCGGGCGCCCCCTGCGGCCGGATCGCGTTCCAGTTCAAGCCGAAAGAGCTCTCGATCCAGAAGTCGGCCACCTGGGAGCGCCAACGCGCACGCGGGTCGAAGAGCGCCGGACCACCCCAGTTCACGGGCGCCGAGCCCTGCAAACTCAGCTTCGAACTGTTCTTCGACGCCTCCACCAGTTCATCGGGCAGCGTCGTGGCCCAGGTCGAGCAGTTGTTCAGCTGTTGCGTCCCGACCGACCTGAGCCTGACGCACACCAAGGGATCGCCCCCGGTGGTGATCCTGCGCTGGGGCACCGTGGCCAGCTTCGTGGCGTTCGTGACCTCGGTGCAGGCGAAGTACACCCTGTTCCGTGCCGACGGCACCCCGATCCGGGCGACCTGCTCGGTGACCCTCGAGGAGATGCCCGGCGAACCGTCTCGGCAGAACCCGACCTCGGGTGGCCTGGCCACCGCGAGCCGGCACACCGTCGTGGACGGCGAGTCCCTGGCCTCGATCGCCTGGCAGGAGTACGGCGACCCCGCCCTGTGGCGGCCGCTGGCCCGGGCCAACGACATCGACGATCCGCTGCGGGTGCGCCCCGGCCGCACGCTGCTGCTGCCGGCGGTCGACCTGCTGCTGACCGAGCACGGGTAGGCCGCCGTGCCCCAACCCACGTTCAGCAGCGGCTTCGGTGTCAGCATCAACGGCACCGAGCTGTCGAGCCTGCTGCTGCAGCAACTGGTCAGCGGTTACGTCGACGACAGCCTGAACCTGCCCGACCTGGTCGTGCTGCGCTTCCGCGACCCGGATCGCCTGCTGCTGAAGGCGACCGGCGCCTCGGTGGGCGCCCCGTTGGTCGTCTCGGTGAGCGTCACCGGACGCTCTGCGCCACAGAAGCTGATCACGGCCGAGATCACCGCGCTGGAGGTCGAGTTCGACACCACGGGGTCCTACACCGTCGTCCGCGGCCTGGACCCAGCCCACCGGCTGTTCCGTGGGCGACGCACCGACACCTGGACCCAGGCCACTGCCTCCGACGTGGCCACCAAGGTCGCTCAGCGCGCGGGTCTGACGCTGGGTCGCATCGATTCGACCAGCACGGTGTTCGACCACGTGTGCCAGGCGGGCGTCAGTGATTGGGTCTTCCTGAACGGTCTGGCCCGCGAGATCGGCCACGAGGTCGCGGTGCGGGACGGCGCGTTCGAGTTCCGTGCTCCGCGTCCGGCCGAGGACGCCCCCGACGGCACCGCCCCCGCCGAGGAGGCGCTGGTGCTGCGCCGCTCGTCCGACCTGCTGCGGTTGCGCGCCGTGGTCACGGCTGCAGACCAGGTGAGCGACGTCGAGGTGCGTGGCTGGGACGTCGCCGAGAAGAAGGCCCTCATCGGGCGGCATCGTGCCGGCACCCGCAGTGCCCAACTGGACGGCGCCACGCCGGCCGACCTCGCCAAGACGTTCGGTGACCCGGTCTACGTCACCGGCGACGTCCCGTACCGCACCCAGGCCGAGGTCGACACGGCGGCGCAGGCCTTGTCGGAGCAGCTCGGGGGTGCCTTCGCCGAGGTGGACGCCGTCGCGCGCGGCAACCCGATGATCCGCGCCGGCGCCGCGATCACCCTGACCGACCTGGGCGCCCCCTTCGACGGCAAATACGTGGTGACCACCTCGCGGCACACCTTCGATCAGGCGGGCGGCTACCAGACCCACTTCTCGGTCACCGGGCGCCAGGATCGCTCCCTGTACGGCCTGGTCTCCGGCGGCGGCGGCAACGGCACGGGCATCCCACCGATCACCGGGGTCACCCTCGCCGTGGTCACCGATGTGCAGGACCCCACGAACGCCGGCCGGGTCAAGGTCTGCTTCCCCTGGCTGGCCGACGATCACGTCAGCGACTGGGCGCGCACCGTGCACGCCGGCGCCGGTGAGTCCCGCGGGGCATTCATCCTGCCCGAGGTGGGTGACGAGGTGCTGGTGGCCTTCGAGCGCGGCGATCTGCGCCACCCCTACGTGCTGGGGGGCCTCTACAACGGCCGCGACACCCCGCCGTCCGGCCCGGCCGCCGTCGACTCCGGGTCCGGGGCGGTCACCCGGCGCTCGGTGGTCTCGCGGCGCGGCCACCGGATCGACCTGCTGGACGCCGACTCCGGCGCCGGCGTCCGGTTGGCCACCGGCGACGACGCGCTCGAACTGACACTCGACGCGAGCAACACCCGGATCACCGTCACCAGCAACGGCAGCGTCGAGATCTCTGGCGCACAAGGGATCTCGATCAAAGCCGGGCAGGGCCGACTGCAGCTCGAAGGCGCCGACATCAGCATCAAGGCCACCACCGGGCTGACCCTGGACGGCGGCGCCCAAGCCACCTTGAAGGCCGCCCTGGTGCGGATCAACTGACCGCACTCGACACCGAAGGAGCATCGCATGCCCATGGCAGCTCGGGTCGGCGACCAAACCGGCCACCCCGGCGTCATCGGACCGCCGGGAGTCCCCACCGTGCTCATCGGCGGCAAGCCCGCGGCCACGGTCAGCGCGATGCATGTCTGCTCCTTCCCCGGCACGCCACCGCACCCGCCGAGCACCATCGTCGGGCCGGGCGTGCCGACCGTGCTGATCGCCGGGTTGCCCGCGGCAGTGCTCGGCGACTGCTCGGTCTGCGGCTCGCCGATCGTGCTGGGCTGCCCGACCGTACTCATCGGAGGCTGACGTGGCCACGGACTTCATCGGTTCCGGCATCGCCTACCCATTGCGGATCGGGGCAGGCGGCGGCCTGGCCCTGGTCAGCCAGGAGCGCGAGGTCGAGGAGGCGATCCGGCTGATCCTGGCCACCCGCCCCGGCGAGCGGCCCATGCGACCCGAGTTCGGTTCTCGCCTCGCCGATCACGTGTTCGCGCCCGCCAACGCCGCAACCGCCGGGCGCCTCGCGTACGAGGTGCGCACCGCCCTCGACCGCTGGGAACCGCGCATCACGCTGGACGACGTCGAGGTCGACTTCAGCGATGCCCAGGACGGCGTGCTCTACCTCGACATCCGCTACCGGCTGCGCGGCACCAACGACCCCCGCAACCTGGTCTTCCCGTTCTACGTCATCCCCGACCACGAACCATCGGCCGGCGTCGCCACCGACACCACCGTCACCCCCGTCGCCACCATCGAGGGAGGCCGTTGACATGGTGCTCGAGTCACCCAATCTCGACGACCGCGACTTCCAGTCCCTGGTCGACGAAGCCAAACGCCTGGTGCAGCAACGGTGTCCGGAGTGGACCGACCACAACGTGTCCGATCCCGGGGTCACCCTGATCGAGGCGTTCGCCCAGATGGTCGATCAGGTGATCTATCGCCTCAATCGCGTCCCCGACCGTCACTACCTGGCGTTCCTGGACCTGCTCGGGGTGCGTCCGTTCCCGCCCACCGCGGCCCGGGGCACGACCACGTTCTGGCTGTCGGCAGCCCAACCGGCCCCGGTCCTGGTGCGCGCCGAGACCGAGGTGGCCACCGCGCG
Organism: Kineosporiaceae bacterium; assembly: GCA_016713225.1. Lineage (NCBI taxonomy): Bacteria > Bacillati > Actinomycetota > Actinomycetes > Kineosporiales > Kineosporiaceae > Kineosporiaceae bacterium. Next base: position 55,931 of record JADJPO010000005.1, on the reverse strand, counting down.
CACCGACACCGACGAGGCGATCGTGTTCAGCACGGCCGAGGACCTGAGCATCGTGCCGTGCTCACTGGCGGAGTTGGCCACCTGGGACGGCGTCACCGAAACCTCGCGCACCGCTCAGCGCGCCGCCGGAGAGCCCGTGGAGTGTTTCTCGGATCCGCCCCGGGTCGGTGATGCCGTCCTGTTCGGCCTGTCGGATGCCGTGCCGTCCTGCGCCGTGCTCCTTCGGCTCGACTGTCCGGTCGGCGGGGCGGGCATCGACCCGCGTGACCCGCCGCTGGTGTGGGAGGCGTGGACCGGAACGGACTGGACCCGTTGCGATGTCGATCGAGACCACACCGGTGGCCTCAACCGCCCCGGCGACGTCGTGCTACACGTCCCGGCGAAGCACACCCTGTCGGCCAAGGCCAGGGCACGCGGCGGATGGCTGCGCTGCCGTGTGATCGAGAACTCCACCGGTCGCGCCTACCGCACCAGCCCCCAGATCCGTTCGGTGCAGGCGATGACGATCGGCGGCACGGTCGACGTGGTGAACGCCGAGACGGTTCACGACGAGATGCTGGGCCGATCCGATGGTGCCCCGGGGCAACGGTTCGCTCTCGGCCACGCCCCCGTGCTGCCCTGGGAGCACCAGGGGCTGCTCGACGTCGTCACCGAGAGCAGAGTGCAGACCTGGACGCCGGTCCACGACTTCGCGGCGTCCGGGCCCGACGACCGGCACTACCGCTTGGACCGCTCCGGCGGAACGGTCGAGTTCGGGCCGATGGTGCGCCGTCCCGACGGGTCGACTCGGCAGTTCGGCGCCATTCCGGCCAAGGATTCCCGGCTGCGTCTGTCGGCCTACCGCATCGGCGGGGGGCGTCGCGGCAACGTCGCCCGGGGCACGATCCGAGTGCTCAAGACGAGCGTGCCGTATGTGGCACGGGTCGAGAACCGCCACCCGGCCATCGGCGGCATCGACGGCGAGACGATGCCGGAGGTTCGCCTGCGCGGCCCGCTCGAGCTGCGCGCCGGCGGCCGGGCCGTCACCGCCGACGACTTCGAGGAGCTGGCTCGCCAGGTCGCCCCGGACGCCGCCCGGGTGCGCTGCGTACCGGCCGGACCCGGCGCCGCAGACGTCGGGAACGTTCGGCTCGTCGTCGTACCGTGGGTACCTGCCGATGAGCACGGACGCCTTGCCTACCAGGACATCTCGCGCCCTCCGGACGATCTGTTGCGCCGCATCGCCGAGCACCTCGAGCCCCGACGGCTGGTGGGCACCCGGTTGATCGTGGGGCCGCCCGACTATGTCGGGGTCACCGTCGTCGCCCGGGTCAGCCGGGCTCCGGGAGCGCAGGACGCCACGCAGCTGCGGGAGTTGTTGCTGCAGCTGCTGTACCGGTACCTGTCCCCGCTGGACGGCGGGCCCGAGGGCACCGGATGGCCGTTCGGGCGCAGCCTGCCGGCCTTCGAACTCGCCGGCCTGCTGGCCGATGCGCCGGGCGTGGCCGCGGTCGAAGAGGTCCTGCTCTTCCCGGTCAGGCTGCAGGACGGCCGCCGCGGGGACCAGCCGGTGTCCCGCCTCGACCTGGCACCCCATGCGCTGGTGCACTCACACCTGCATCAGGTGAGAGTCCAGTGAGCGCTCCCACGGGCGCCCGCTCGGGACGACGCGACGTGCCCGGGCTGATCTCCCCACACCCGATCGGGGCGGGACTGCCCAGCCTGTTCCTGGAGGACGACCTGGCTCAGCGGATGTGCGCCGCGCTCGACGAGGTGCTCGCCCCCGTGCTGGCGACCCTCGACTGCCTGCCGGCCTACCTGCACCCGGCGCTCAGCCCACCCGACGTCCTCACGTGGCTCGCGGGGTGGGTGGGATTGCCGGACGCCGCACTGTGGCCGCAGGAGCGCCGCCGGCTGCTCGTGGCCAGGGCAGCCGAGCTCCACGCCTGGCGCGGTACGGCGTTCGCCGTCCGAGAGCTGGTCGAACTCGCGACCGGCATCACCCCCCAGCTCGACGACCCGGGCAGCACCACGTGGTCGGCCGAGGCCGGGGCGCGGCCACCACGCACCGGACCCGACGAACTGGTGGTGCACGTCATCGTCCCGGCCGGACAGAACGCACCGGACGCCGCGCTGCTGTCTCGGCTGGTCGCGCTCGTGGCGCCGGCACATCTGGCCTGGCGGGTGGAGGTGACACTCATTGCGTGACAGGCCCACGACCCGATAGCGGGATGCCCAACTCGGCCATCACCCGTCGACGTTGCAGGACGGCGGCCTGCGCTGCCGCGGGATCGCCCGCCCGGTCGTGCAGCCGGGCCAGCAGGCGCCACGCAGCGTCTCGGTAGGGGTCCAACCGCAGGCACCGGCGGACCTGCTCGATCGCCCCCTCGAGTTCGCCCGCGCCGCCCTGGAGTACGGCCAGGGCGCAGGCGGCATCGGCGGCCGCCAGGCGCAGCCGATCTCGTTCGGCCAGCACCCACTCGGCCGGCCCCGCCTCGGGCAGCAGGTCGCCGACGTAGAGCTGCCCGGCGCGCTGCAGGGCCTGACGCTCGGCGGGCGCATCGGCTCGCCCGCGCGCCTCGCGAGCGGCCGTGAGCGCCGCCTCGAAGCCGATCACGTCGCTGTGGATCGGTCCGGGTACGACCAGGCCGTAGTTCTCCCCACGCCGGGCGGGCACCACGGGGCTCCCACCCGAGATCTTGGCGATCTCGGTGCGCAGGCTCGACAGCGCCACCTGCAGGCTGCGCAACGCGGCCTCCCCACCGGCGTCCGGCCAGATCGCATCCGCGAGGACATCCCGGTGCACCCACCGACCTGCGTTCAGGGCGAGCAGGTGCATCGCCGCCCGCGCCCGGGGGCGGACCCCGCCCAGATCGACCGGCTCGCCGCGCACCGCCACGGCGAACCCACCGAACAACCGCAGCGTCAGCAGAGGCTCGTCGGTGATGACCACCTGGTGACCCGCGGCTGAGGCAGGCGACTCGGCCACGCCGCCCCGCCAGCGCGCGGCGATCTGCGGCACATCCCGCACGCCGAGCGATCGGGCCTCGCGCACCAGGTCGACCCCGGCCTCACCCGGCGGGTGTGCGGCGGCAGCCAGGCTGCGCGCCCACAGCTCCACGACCGGGGCGTCGACCACGGCCAGGGCGGTGCAGGCGTCCTGATAGGCCTGTCGGTGGCCGTCGGCCACAGCCTGCACCAGCGCCACGAGCCCAGCCCCCCAGCGGTCCTGATCGGCGTCCGCGCTGATCCGCAGCAAGGACAGGCTGGCCAGCTCGCCCCGGCAGGCAGCCAGCAGCGCTCGAGCGATACGTGCCAGCCAGGGTGTGGACAACTCGCAGGCCTGCACCACGTCCTCGAGATCGGACTCCGACACCGGCACCGTCCTCGACAGCCAGCGCAGGCCCGCTCGCGCACAGGTCGCCGTGGCCACGGTGGCATCCGTGGCCTCAGGGTGTTCGCAGGCGGTCTGCAGCAGGCTCTCGGCCCGTTCAGCGTCTCCGCACAGCCCGGCCACCACGCCGGCCGCGAGCATCGACGTGACGTCCCTCCGGGCGCCGAGTGCCTCGAGGTGCTGCCACGGGTGTCGCATCGTGGCGGCCCGCAGCATGCCGAACGGATCCTGCGGCGGTGGAACGGCGCCGGGCAACCACAAACTCGTCGCCCGGGCCTCGGCGCGGCAGACATCCACCAGATCGGGGTCCTCGGCGATCTCGGCGGCCTCACGATATGCCTCGACCGCGGCCTGCAACCTGCCGCGGCCGCGCAGCCGGCGGGCCTCGGCCAGCCGTAGCCACGGGTCGTGCCGACTCAGTTCCGCGGGTAACAGATCGGTGGCCGGCCCACCATCGGTCACGATCTGTTCGCCGCTCGTCTGGAGCAACCTCTCCGCGGCGGCCCAGTCCTCGGCGCGCGCGAACGCGCGAAAGGCGGCGCGGACCTCGCCCGCGTGCAACAGCACCCGTGCGGCGCGTCGGTACCAGAAAGGGGCCTGCCGCGGCCCGAGCTCGTCGGTGAGTTCCAGTTCGAGGTGGTCGGCGAGCACCTGGTGATAGCGATAGCGCTCACCACTGCGATCGACGTGGATGAACAGCAACCGTTGCTCCAGCGCCTCGAGCACCTCAGCGGCGTCTGTGGTATCCAGCAAGGCATCGCACAGTTCTGCGGTGAGGACGCCGAGTGCGCTGGTCCGCCGCAGGAAGTGGCGCAACGCGGGGGGCAGCTCACCGAGAACCTCGCGCACCAGGTAGCGACGGACCAACCGTGAACCGCGGCCCAGCCCAGCGAGAGACTGGCGGCGCTGCACCGGCGAGTGGTGGGTGGTGGCGAGGTGGAACATGACCAGCCCGGCGATCCAGCCCTCGGTGCGCCGGGACAGATCGGCCGCGTCCTCGGGCGGCAGGGGTTGGTGATAGATGTCGCGGTAGAGCCGTTCGACCTCCCAGGAACGGAACCGCAGGTCGTCGGCCTCGAGGACCGCGACGTCCCGGGTGATCTTCAAGTCGTCCAGGTCGATTCCCGGCACGCGGCGTGCGGCCACCACGATCCTCAATCCCGCCGGGGCCTGGCCGATGAACCGCGCCAGTTCTCGCTCGGCGAGGCTGCCCCAGACCTCGTGCACATCATCGACGACGAGCAACCAACGAGGCCCGGCACCACGCTCGCCCAGCCCGGCCATCACCTCGGCGAGCGCGGGCAGGTCGGCAGGCAGGTCCTCGATTCCCGCGGCCGCGCTGATCACGCGAACCAGCCCCGCCACGAGCGTCGCGCGATCACGGTCGGAGGAGTCGGCCCGATACCACGCCACCTGCCCGTCGAACCGAGCGGCGATCTGGCCGAGCAGCGTGGTCTTGCCGTGGCCGGCAGCAGCGACCACGAACAGCACCGGCACAGCGGTGACCGAGATCAGGCGCTCGCGTACCAACCCGATGGCCTGCGGGGGACGGCTCTTGGCGGCCACGTCACGCCACCCGGCCGTGCCCGACCCGGCCGCAGCGCGCTCGGGTTGAGCATTCGTCGATCCGGCCACGTCACCCCCCGGGGTCGTGCCGAAACAGCCTGGAGATCTCCTCGGCCGCCCCGCCGGTCCGGTACCTGACGCCCGTGATCGTCGAGTGCCTCGAGTCCCTCTTTGATCTGAGCGTTCTCATGATGCCGCTGATGCCGCGCGGTGGGCGGCGAGCGCAGTTCCGTCCATCACATCGGCCCGCCGCGTACCCTCCGATTCCTGGCGGGAGCGCTCGCGGGCGGTGCCGTGGCAGTACACATCGGTGCCGCCCTGGTGCTACGGCTACCGATCGGAGTCGGGCTGCTCGGACACACCGACCAGCTCGGTGATCGCGCGGCACCCGGGCTCGACGCCGATTCCATCACGCATTGAAGCCATCGACTACACAGAGAGACCAACGTCCCCACCTCGAGTCCCACCCCCGGAGCAGGCTGACCCTGAGGTGATCGCGATGATCTCCCAGCGATTCCGTCTCGTGGTCCCGCTCCTCGCGGCTGTGCTGTGTGCCCCGGCGGCGATGCCGCCCGCTGTCGCCGACGCGACGGCGGAACCCCGGCCCGCCACCGTCACCGCGATGCGGTTCTCCACCGACCACCTCGAGCTGTCGGGTCTGCAGCGGGGCTCCGTCACCCTCGAGCTGGATCTGGCCAGCCCCGACTACGACCCCGACCTGCCCGGCAGCCCCGTCGGCGCGAACGTGGTGCTCGACGGCGGGCGTCCGGGCGGCCCGCTGACCTTCTTCGAGTGGGTGAACCTGAGTCTGGTGTCCGGCACCCGTCGCGACGGCGTCTGGCGCGGTACCTTCCACTTCGCCTCGGCCTCCCGCGGCACGTGGCGCGTGGAATGCGTCCTGACCCCGGGCAGCTCGGCCGTGAGCCAGAACCTGCCGTTCTGTGCGCCGCACGAAGGGGTCGACTACCCCTCGGTGACCGTCGTGGGACGTCACCTCCCCGCGTTGACGATCGCGGTGACCCCTGATCCGATCCGGCGGCAGAAGGTCGTCCAGGTCACCGGGCGCCTCACCGACAGCGAGACCGGCAAACCGCTGAGCGGGGTTGCCCTGACAGCCGAACCAGAAGGTTTCTGCACGGCGCAGGCGGCGCGCGCCTCCGTACGAACCGACGCGGACGGTCGCTACCGGATGTCGATGGACCCGCGCGGCGGTCCGACGGTCTGTCTCATCGCGACGGTCCCCGGGGTCCGGGCCCAACAGGGAGCTCCCCTCTACGCCGGCGCCCTCGCCCCCTTGCACTACGTGGTCCAGCTGACGGCCCGCGCCGCGACACCGACGGCGAAGCTGACCGGCACCGTCAGGGTGACCGGCCGGATCACGTACCTCTATGCACCCGCCGTGGTGATCCAGGGCTATCTGCCCCGCCTGCAGCTGCAGCGCCGTACCCGTGGGGTGTGGCTCACCGTGCAGACCCGCGCGAGCGGCTCGCCCTTCGTCCTGACGGCCCGGGCCGACGCCCGCGGCGGAACGCGGGGCTCTCAGGTCTACCGGGTGGTGCTGCAGACCCAGCAGCGCTTCGTCCGGGCGGTATCGCCGTCGTTCGTGGTCCGCGTGACGTGACCTGCCGGCTCACGCCCGGCCGGTCTCGGGGCGCGTCCACTGCAACGACACCCCGTCGGCCACCCGACGGGTGCGGATCTCCATCGCCGACCCGAGGATCGTGGCCTGGTCGAGCACGACCGCCAGACCGTCGCCCGTCATGCTGAGCCGTTCGGAACAGAACAACGCCTCCCCCGGCGCGCGGCGCAGCAGGCCGGCGACGGGCTCGGCGAGCACCCCGGGCCGTAGCACCTCCTCGGCTGCCTCGACCACGACCCCGACCTCGGCGAGAGCCGCATAGAGCGAGCGCGCGCTGAGGTCGACGTCGGTCAGCAGGTGCGCCCCCGGTTCGCCCACCCACGAGATCTGGTGGACGGCGGGCCGCCCGCCGATCAGCCGGATCCGTTCCAGCCGTAGCACTGTCGCGACACGCGAACGAGCACGCGGGCCAGCGGCGCCGGCCAAGCCGAGCTGCGCTGCGACATCCGGCGGAGGTATGACGAGCTCGTGCACCAGGATCTCGGTGGCGAGCTGCTGGCCCTGGGCAGCCAGGTCCTCCTCCAGCCCGCGCAAGCTGTCGAGACGGTAGGCCGCGCGGGGCTCGCTGACGAAGGTGCCGCGCCCGGGCTGCTGGCTGATCAGCCCGTCGTCCTGCAGCAGCTGCAACGCCTGGCGCAGCGTGGCCAGCGTGACCCCGTAGGCCGCGCTCAGGTCACGTTGCGAGGGCAGCGCCTGGCCCGGCTCGTGGACGCCGTCACGAATCGCCGCGGCCAGGTCGGCCGCGATCGTGCGGTATTTCGGCTCGCGTGGCTGCATTCCCGTCCTGCCGTGAGTGATCGAGTGCCCGGCGCACCACCGACACCTCGCGCGCGACGTCGTCCGGGGTGGCGCCGTCCAGCACTCTACGCATCAGCGCCGAGGCGATGACGACCCCATCCGCCGACCGCGCGGCCTCGACGGCCTGACTCGCCGTCGAGATGCCGAAGCCGATCAGCACCGGCAGGTCGGTCGCCTGCCGCGCCTGGGCCGCGACGCGGGCGGCGGCCGGGTCGAGCCGCTCGCGCACCCCGGTGGTGCCCATGGTGGCCACGACGTAGACGAAGCCGCGGCTGCGTCGGCAGATCTCGTCGGAGCGTCGCGGATCGGTGGACGGCGCCACCAACTGCACCAGCTCGATACCCGCCTCCCGGGCCGCCGACTCCAGATCGTCGACCTCGTCGAACGGCACGTCCGGCACGATCAGCCCGGCCACGCCTGCGTCGGCCAGTTGCCGGCAGAACCGTTGCGCGCCAGGGTGGAACACGAGATTGGCGTAGGTCATCACGATGGTCGGCACGCTCAACCGGCCGCTCACGGTGGCCAATTCGGCCAGGACGGCGTCCGGCCGGGCGCCGCGGGCCAGCGCCCGATCGCCGGCCTGCTGGATCACCGGCCCGTCGAGCATCGGGTCCGAGAACGGCAACCCGATCTCGACAGCGTCGGCCCCGGCGTCGGCGTAGGCGACCAGGTGGTCGGTCCAGTTCGCGCTGACGCCTCCCATGACATAGGGCACCAGGGCGGCACGGCCCCGATCCCGGACGGCGCGCAGTCGGGTCTCGACGCGCCCGGGCGTGATGGTGGTGACGGTCTCGACAGTCATGACGACCGCTCCCCCTGCTGCTCATGGTGCTGCATCAGGGCTGGCATGTCCTTGTCGCCCCGGCCCGACAGGGTGAGCAACACGGTCGAGGCGGCGGGCAACTCCGGGGTACCGGCCGCGCGCAACACCCAGGCCACGGCGTGCGCCGACTCGAGCGCGCACAGGATGCCCTCGGTGCGGGCCAACCGGGTCAGTGCCGGGATCACCTCCTCGTCGGTCACGCTCACATAGCGGGCGCGGCCGATGTCGCCGAGGTGGGCGTGCTCCGGGCCGATGCCCGGGTAGTCCAGCCCGGCGGCGATGGAGTGTGCCTCGCGGATCTGGCCGTCCTCGTCCTGCAGCACCCGCGAGCGATAGCCGTGCAGGACGCCGTCCCGACCGTCGCCCATCGCGGCGCCGCCGGCGGCTTCGACCCCGATGAGTTCGGCGCTGGTGTCGGCGAACCCGGCGAAGCTGCCCGCCGCATTGGAACCTCCACCGACACAGGCGATCACATGGGTGGGAACAGCCGCCGCCAGCACTCGGGCACATTGACTGCGGGCCTCGTCACCGATCACCCGCTGGAATTCGCGGACCATCCAGGGATAGGGATGCGGCCCCATCACCGAGCCGATGCAGTAGTAGGCCGTATCGGTGACGCCGACCCAGTGCCGCATCGCCTCACTGGTGGCGTCCTTCAAGGTTCGGCTGCCGCTGGTGACCGGGATGACCTCGGCGCCGAGCATGCGCATCCGGAACACGTTCAGCGCCTGACGTTCCAGGTCGCGCTCACCCATGAAGACCGTGCAGCTCAGGCCGAACAGCGCCGCCGCCGTGGCCGTGGCGACGCCGTGCTGACCGGCGCCGGTCTCGGCGATCAGCCGGGTGCGCCCCATGCGCCGGGCCAGCAACGCCTGACCCAATACATTGTTGATCTTGTGGGACCCGGTGTGCGCCAAGTCTTCTCGCTTGAGCAGCAGGGTGATACCCAGCTCGGCGGACAGGTTCCAGGCCGGGGTGAGTGCCGTGGGCCGTCCGACATACTCGGCCCGCAGCTGATCGAGTTGGCGCCGGAACGCCGGATCGGCCCAGGCATCCCGGAATGCCGCCTCGACCTCGGCGCACGCCGCGACCAACGACTCGGGGACGAACCGCCCGCCGTAGTCACCGAACCGCCCTCGCGCGGACGGCGCCGCCATGTACCGCTGACCCACCACACCAGGCGCGCCGGAGGTCTCGATCACGCCACCGGACGCCAGAGCCACCTCGGTAATGCCCTCACCTCGAGAGTTATAGAACTGTTGGCGTCAACCATGCCACAGTTCTATAACTCTTGCACCATCGAATCCTGCTCAGGTGTTCTGGGCTTCCCAGGTGAACATCGCCGAGGCGCTCAAACCCATCACGCTGCTGGAGTTCTGCAGCGTGTAGGTGATGCGGTAGCTCTTGGTCTCGGACGCGGCGCCGGTCGGCGACCAGCTCGAGACGCCGGTCGCGAAGCTGCTGTGGGCCGCGGCGAAGGTGTCGAGCGTGTCCCCACCGGACGACAAGGTCGTGGCCGAGACAAAGCCCGTGCAGGACAAGGTGTTCCCGCCGGTGGCACCGCTGCCCTGCTCGACCGTGAAGTCGATGTACTGCCCGAGGGTGCCGGTGGGTGTGCCGAGGTAGAACTTCACCGCGCCGGCCAACGTGCCGGTGTAGGTGACGTTGATGCACTTGGTGTCGGTGTCGCCGGGGCCGAGGTTGGTCGCGGAGAACATGACCGAGCCGGTGTCGTCGTCCGCCAGCACCACGGTGCCCGAAGACCACTGGTTCGTCCCGTTGCTCGTCGAGGCGGTGAACGCCGCATTCGAGGCCTCGTAGACCACCGCGCTGCTCACCAGCAGCGCGATCGGCAGCGACACGACCATGGTCCGCCGACGCTTCCCCCGCGTGCGTCGAGCGGGCTCGTCGCGGTGCCGGGCAGTGTCCGTGCTGGTCATGGCGGGTCCTTCCGCGGGCGGTCTCCTGCCGTACCCATCGGCAGCTCGACCGCCCCGATTGACCGCCACGCCCCCCAACCTTGGTGATCAGGCAATCCGTGCACGTTCCTGTCGCGTTCGCCACGGCTCAGGCCGGGTAGGCAATGACCTCGGTGGCCTTGGCGGTCAGCCACACCTGCCGGCCGACGTCCAACTGCAGCGAGGCCAGCGCAGCGGGCGTGATGTCGACCAGGGCGTCCGGGTGGCCCTCGACGCCGACCCGCACCCGGTCGGTCAGCAGCTCCAGATGCGTGATCACGCCGGACCAGACATTGCGCGCCGACCCGGCGTCCGGTTCGTGGGTGTGCAACGAGATCGCCGTCGGCGCCAGCGCGACCAGCATGCGGCTGCCGGGCATCGGCAGCACCGCGGCCTCCTCGACCTCGTGCGGCCGGCTTCCCGCGGCATACAGGCTGCTGCCGTCGTCCAGGTCGACCCGCCGGGTGGCGCGATCGGCCAGCGCGCCGCGGTACAGGTTGAGCCCGACCAGCCGCGCGACGTAGTCGGTGGCCGGACGCCGCGCCACGGCTGCTGGCGTGCCCTCCTGCACGGTGCGGCCGGCTTCGAGCACGAGGATCCGGTCGGCCAGGATCATCGCCTCGAGCGGGTCGTGGGTGACCAGGATCGTGGGGCCGGCGAACGTCGCCAGGTAGCGGCGCAGCTCACCGCGCACCTCCAGCCGGGTGCGCGCATCCAGCGCCGACAGGGGTTCGTCGAGCAGCAGCAGCGCCGGTTCGGCGGCCAGCGCCCGGGCCAGGGCGACCCGCTGGGCCTGACCACCCGACAGCTGCGCCGGACGCCGCCCCGCGAGGTCGCCGATGCCCAGGCGATCCAGGACGGCGCCCGCCCGCTCGCGCGCCGGAGCACGCCGCAGTCCTCGCGAGCGGTCGGCGAACGCGACGTTGTCGAGCACCGACAGGTGCGGGAACAGCCGGTAGTCCTGGAACACCACCCCGACCCGGCGGTCCGTGGCCGGCACGAACACCCCACCGGCGGGGTCGTCCCAGACCGCCTGCCCCACCCGCACCCGGCCCGAGCCGATCGCGAGCAGCCCGGCCAGGCAGCGCAGCAGCGTCGTCTTGCCCGCGCCGTTGGGGCCGATGACCGCCAGGATCTGCCCGGCCTCGACCTGCAGGTGTGCCTGCACCGTCAGCTCACCGCGCCGGACGCGGATCTCGGCGTCCAGCCCGGCACCTACCTGCTCACCGTCCAGCTGGGTCACAGCGTCGTCCCCGGCCGGAGCCAGCGATCACGCAACAGCACCAGCACCGTCACGGACACCGCGAGCAGCACCAGGCTCAACGCGATGGCGGCCGGGGGGTCGGTCTCGAAGGCGCGGTAGACCGCGCTGGGCATGGCCTGCGTGACCCCCGGCAGGTTGCCGGCGAAGGTGATGGTGGCGCCGAATTCACCCAGGGCTCGTGCCCAGCAGAGCACGCTGCCGGCGGCGATGCTGGGCAGGATCAGCGGCAGCGTCACCCGCCGAAAGGTGGCGAACCGTCGGGCACCGAGGGTGGCTGCAGCCTCTTCCAGCCCGGCGTCCGCACTACGCAGGGCGCCCTCGACGCTGACGATCAGGAACGGCATCGCCACGAACGTCTCGGCCAGCACCACGGCGGCCGTGGTGAACGGCACCGTCACCCCGAACCACCGGTCGAGGTACTGTCCCACGACGCCGAGACGCCCATAGGCGAGCAGCAGCGCGACCCCGCCGACCACCGGCGGCAACACCAGCGGCAGGGTCACCAGTGCCCGCAGGTACCGCAGCCCGGGAGCGGTCGAGCGGGCCAGCACCCACGCCAACGGCACCCCGAGCACCAGCGAGATCGCGGTGGCGCTGGTCGCGCAGATCAGCGACAGCCGCAGCGCATCGACGGCCTGGGTCTCGACCAGGATCCGGGGTAGGTCACGCCAGGGCGCCCGCAGCAGCATGCCGAGCAGCGGCACGAGCAGGAAGGCGACCGCGAGGGCTGCCGGCACAGCGATCGGCCACGGCGTGCGCGGCGTCCCGACGGAGCGGGTCACGGCCGCGCGAAGCCTGCGGCGGTGAGCACCGCCGCGCCGTCCGGGGACAGAACGTAGTCGACGAACGCCGAGGCCAGGCCGGGGTTCTTCGAGCTGGTCAACGGGGCGATCGGGTAGCTGGTCGAGGCGTTGACCGCGGCCGGGATCTCGATGCCGGTGACCTTGCCCCTGTTCTTGGCGTTGGCGGCCCGGACGTCCGTGACGTAGACGAGCGCCGCGTCGGCCTCCCCCAGGGTGACCTTCGACAGGGTCGACTTCACGTCGGCCTCCTGCGAGACCGGCTTCACCGCTGAGCTTGGCGTTGGTGAAGACCTTCGCGGCGGTCGAGCCGCACGGCACCTCCACCTGGCAGAGCACCACCTTGACGCCCGGCTCGGCCAGGTCCGACAGCTGCGTGATCTCGGCTGGGTTGCTCGACGGCACCACGATCTGCATGACGTTCTCCGCGAAGGTCTTCGGGCTCGCGGCCGCCTTCGCCGTGACCACCTGGTCCATGGTCGTGGCGGACGCCGAGGCGAACACGTCGGCCGGCGCACCCTGGGTGATCTGGGTGGCCAGGGCAGAGCTGGCGCCGAAGTTGACGGTGATCGTGGTGCCCGGGTGCGCGGTCTGGAAGTTCGTGCCCAGCGTGGTGAGGGCCTCGGTCAGCGAGGCCGCGGCGAACACCGTGATCGAGCCCTGGACGGCGCCCGATGCAGACGCCGATGAGGACGAGCCACAGCCGGCCAGCACCAGCGAGGCGGCGGCCAGGGTGAGGACGAAGGGACGTGACTCCGAACGAGACACCCAGAGCTCCCAGAGTTGGACGACAGGAACGCTTACTCGTCGGGGATCTCCACGACGACATTGGTGGACTTCACGCTCGCCACGGCGAGCACCCCGGGCTCGAGCCCGAGGTCGTCGGCCGCCTCCCGACTCATCAGGGAGACCACCCGGAACGGCCCGGCCTGGATCTCGACCTGGGCCATCACGGTGTCCTTGATGACCTTGGTGACCAGGCCGCGGAAGTGATTGCGGGCGGACTGCGCCACCGTCCGACTGGTCGTGGGTGGCGCCTGAGCGGCCAACTCCTCGGCGAACGCAGCCAGCACGCGACCATCGACGACCTGGCGGTTGGACCCGTCGCGCGTGGTGGCCAGTCGGCCGTGGTCGGCCCATCGACGCACAGTGTCGTCGCTGACGCCGAGCAGCTCGGCGGCTTGGCGGATCCGGAAGCTGGTCACCGGATGATGATAACCGCATCTGCGGATCTTCTTATGCCGAGAATCCGATCTAGCGTTCATGGCATGAAGCTGACAACGCAAGTACGGAACCGTGGAGGAGTGCGCATTCCTTCGCGAGCTGGCGTACCCATCGCACCAGATTCGTCAGAACCGGCCCCGCGGACGGCTCGCGGGGTCGCCCGGCCCAGTTGTGACGATTCTGGTGCGATGCCGACAGCACGGGAGCGACCGGGATCCCCCCTCCCCTCGGTAGATCGGCGTCATGGATGTCCCCGACCTGCGGTCAGGGGCGGTTCAGGGTGCGGCCGGGGTCGGCACCTGATCCGCCCAACGCCTCGGGTGACGAGAGTGGAGTCATGACAACGACCGAGACCCCCGCCGCCCCCACCACCCTCACCATCGACTCCGACGAGCAGCCGTCCTGGGGCTCCGCCCCCGCCGCCCCGTCGACCGACTCCACCGGCTCCACCGGCTCCACCGGCCCGGCGTTCACCCCGCCGCCCGTGACCTCGCACCCGGTGACCCCGCCCGCTGCACGGTTCTTCGACACGATCCGCAGCGCCGGTGTGGTCCGCACCACCCGTGGCTCCGGCCGCATGATCGCCGGCGTCGCCTCCGGTCTGGCCCGCCGCTGGAACCTCGACCCGATCGTCGTCCGCGTCGCCTTCATCGTGCTGACGTTCCTCGGTGGTCTCGGCGTCTCGCTCTACGGCCTGGCCTGGCTGTTCCTGCCGCAGGCCGACGGCCACATCCACGCCCAGCGGCTGCTCACCGGCCGGATCAGTATCGGGTTCGTCGGCGCGCTGCTGGCCGCCCTCGCCGTCACCGACAGCGGGTTCGCACTGCCCGTCGCCGCCGTGACGGTGGCGGGAATCCTGCTGCTGGTGCGCAACCGTCACCCCCGCCCCGCCCAGACCACCGTCACCGGGACCCACTGACCCGCCCGGCCGTGTCGGCGCACTCAACCCACCTCAGCAATCAGGCCCTTCACTCCAGCCGAGTGAAGGGCCTGTGCGCTGCGCAGTGAGATGCGCTCAGGCGGGTTCGAGCTCGATCAAGGTGGCTGCGGGCATGGTCAGGGTCAGCTCCAGGTCGAGCGATCCCCGTGCGGTCACGGTCGACTCGGTCACCGGCAGCTGGACGGCAGCCTCGAGCTGCGCCCACTCGGCGTCGTCCACGGGCCAATCACCGAGCGCCAGACCGGTGACGGCAGCGACCAGATCGCCCCGGCCCACCGACAGGTGGGTCTGGCGTAGCCGCCACTCGCCCTCGACGCCGAGCAGGGTCAGCTCGACCCGGCGCTCGAGGGCCGCCGCCCCCGCGGCCTTGGTCTGATCGAGGGTCAGGTTCCACAGCAGGACGGCGATGCGCCCGTCATCGCCCCGGCTCGCCCAGACCTCGACCAGGCTGCCGGCGCCGTCCCCGGTCATCACCGCCGGCAGCTCCTGCTCGCCCAGCCGGGAGAGCAACCGCAGCGCGTGGTAGCGGGGCTTGGGCAGGTTGCCCACGGTCTGCAGCCCGAAGCCTCCGTGCAGCAGTCGTGGGGGTGGACCGAGTTCCTCGAAGTGGTCGCTGGCCACCCAGTACGACAGGGCGTCGACCCGTCCGGCTGCCGACCGCATCCCCCGCAGCAGGAACACCCCGGCGAAGACCGAGTCGTTGATCGGGTCGAAGTGTCGCGGTGTCACGCCCCACTCGGTCCACAGGATCCGCGCCCGATCGAAGCCGTACCGGGCCAGGGTCGGCCGCACGTCGAGCGGAGGGCTTCCGTAGGTGTGGGTGGAGACGAAATCCACCGGCGACCCCGACACCTGGCAGTGCGCCAGCAGGTCGTCGACCCACCCCGCGGCCGCCGACGACGGGCCGCCCACGGCGAGCCGGTCGTCGACGCTCTTCAGCGCCGCCGCCGTCACGTCGTACAGGTGGAACCACTCCTGCTGGGTGCCCGACCAGAACACCTCGAGATTGGGCTCGTTCCAGACCTCGAAGTCCCAGTGCACCACCCGTTCCCGGCCGTAGCGGTCGACCAGGTGCTGCGCGCAGGCACGCACCAGCTCGCCCCAGCGGTTGTAGTCCGAGGGCGGGGAGATGATGGCTCGGTAGGCGAAGACGGTGCGCTCGGGGTCGGACGCCAGATCCCTCGGCATGAAGCCGAGCTCGACGACCGGCTCGAGCCCGATCTCGACCACCGCGTCGTAGATCCGGTCGACGATCGAGAAGTCGTGGATCAGGGGCGCACCGACCGAACGCAGCACGGCGGTGTCGTCGTGGAAGATGGCATGCGCGCGCACGGTCTGGACGCCGATCTCGTCGTGCACCCGGCTCAGCGCGGTCCGCAGCTCCTCACCGATCACCCGCCCGCCGGACAGCGCCGGCGACAGCAGCTGGGACAGACGCTCACTGCCGATCATGTGCTGCCACGGCCGGGCCAGCGGCGTCCCGGCCTCGCCAGTAGGCACCGTGACCTGTACCTGCGGCGGCGTCCCCGGGGACGGCACCGAACGGGCCGGCACCGACGGACCCAGGTCGCCGACGACGCTCACCTCGGCCAGACTCGCGACGGCGTACCAATACTCGGCTCCCACCTCTCCGGTGGTGTCCAGATACGGCGCGAACGGGACTGCCAGCACGTCGCCACCGTGGTGGTCCACCGGGGTGAACGGACCGGCTGCCGACGGCGCCCGATGAACCAGGTAGCCGACGGCACCGTGAACCGGTTCCCAGTCGAGGGTGACGTGACCCACCCCAGCGACCGCGGTCAGCCCTGACGGGGGTGGCAGTTCGGGGATCCCGACGTGCAGTGGCACCCGAGCATCACTCGGTCGCGAGACCCGGGCCTCCCAATCGATCCGCGCCGCGGTGTCCACGCTCGCCGCTGGGGCAGCAGACTCGGGTAGGGCGGTCATGTCCGGTTCTCCTCGCTGAGTGACGATCTCATTTGATGCCCGTGGTGGCGATGCCCTCGATGAACCGGCGCTGGAAGATCAGGAAGACCACGAGGACGGGCGCGACCACCACGGTGGCACCGGCCAGCAGCAGGCCGTAGTTGACCTGGTTCTGCCCGGTCGAGAACAGCGCCAGGGCCACCGGCAGGGTGTAGTGGGTCTGGGTCTGTGCCACCACGAGGGGCCACAAGAAGCTGTTCCAGCTGCCGAGGAAGGTCAGGATGCCCAGGGTGGCCAGCGCCGGCCCGCACAGCGGCAGGATGATCTGCCGGAAGATGCGCAGTTCACTCGCTCCGTCGACCCTGCCGGCGTCGAGCAGGTCGTCCGGCAACGTGACGATGAACTGGCGCATCAGGAAGACCCCGAACGGCGTCACCAGGAACGGCAGGATCAGGCCCGGGTAGGAGTCGACCATGCCGAGGTTGGCGACCAGCACGAACAAGGGCACGAAGGTCACCATGCCGGGCACCATGAGCGTGCCCATCACGAGCCCGAAGACCACCCGTTTGCCGCCGAAGTTCAGCTTGGCCAAGGCATAGCCCAGCATCGAGCAGAAGACGAGGTTGCCGGCGGTGACGACGACCGCGACCAGGGTCGAGTTGAGGAAGTACCGGGGGAAGTTCTGCTTGTCGAACAGATCGCGGTAGTTGTCCAGGGTCGGCGACTGCGGCCACCAGGTCGGCGGTACCTGACGCAGTTCGCCCTCGCCCTTGAAACTGCCGAGGATCATCCAGACGAACGGCGCGATCACGGCGATGAACCCGATGCTCAGGATCAGGTAGAGCCATCCGCTGGAGATCGCCGACCTCTTGGTTGCGCTGGTTGCGCTGGTTGAAGTGGCTGCGCTGGTTGCGGTCGTGTTCACGCGTGCCACCCCGTCAGGTGTTGGAGCGCAAGAGCCGGAACTGGATGGCGGTCAAGGCCACGACCACCACGAAGAGCAGGTAGCTCATCGACGCCGCGAAGCCGTAGTTGCCGAACCCGAACTGCTGGTAGGTGTACATCGACACCGAGACCGTGGAGTTCAGCGGGCCGCCCTGGGTCATCACGAAGGGTTCCTCGAAGAACTGCAGGTACCCGATGCCGGTGGTCACCGTGACGAAGAGCAGCGTGGGTCGCATCAACGGCAGCGTCACGTAGCGGAACCGCTGCCAGGACGACGCGCCGTCCAGCGACGCCGCCTCGTGCAGCATCGCCGGAACGGACTGCAACCCGGCCAAGAAGATGATCATCGCCGTGCCGAAGTTGCGCCACGATGCCATGACGATCAGCGAGGGCATGGACCATCGGGTCGACCCGAGCCAATCCGGCCCCGCGATGCCGATCCAGCCCAGAACGGTATTGACCAGACCGTTCTCCGGTTGCAGCAGGAAGCGCCAGACCACGGCCACCGCCACGATGGAGGTGACGACCGGGGTGTAGTACCCCACCCGGAAGAGGGACCGGAACCGGGTGATCCCCTTGTCCAGGGCCAGCGCCGCAGCCAGCGCGATCCCGAGCGTCAGCGGGACGCCGACGATCACGAAGTAGGCGGTGTTGAGGGCCGCCTGGCGAAACGTCTCGTCGCCGAAGGCCCGCACGTAGTTGTCGAAGCCCACCAGGTTCACCGCGAAGGGCGAACGCAGGTCGCGGGCCTTGATGTCGGTGAAGCTCATGTACAGCGACGAGATCACCGGCCAAGCGGTGAACACCGAGAAGAGCAACAGGAACGGCAGCGCCAGGATCCAGGCCGCCAGGCTCTGCCGCGATCCGTGCTTGACGCGCCGGGTGACCAGAGGTGGCGGAGCCGTGCGAAGCGGCGGCGGTGCAACGGTGGTCATGGCCTAGTTCCCGGTGCCGATCGCCGTGGCCTTGGACTGCACCGTCTTCAGCGCCGCAGCGGGTGACAGCGCGGACTTGGTGACCTTCTCCATCTCGGCATCGAACGCTGCCGCCACCTGCTCCCAATTGGCGATCGCCGGCGGGGCTTTGGCGTCCTCGAGTTGCTTGCCGAAGACGGCCAGTTTGGCGTCCGCGGTCAGTGAGGCGTCCTGCCAGGCACTGCTCACCGACGGCAGGTCGGTCGACAGCTTGTACCAGGCGATCTGGGTCTTCGCCTCGACCAGCCACTGCACGAACTTCCAGGCGCTGTCGCGGTTGGTGCTGTTCTTGAACACGACGAAGTCGGAGCCGCCGACGAACGAGGTCGCCGTTTTCTGCTTGGGCAGCAACATGACGCCGTACTTGTCCTTGAACGCGGCGCCGCCCAGCTTCTCGACCGCGCCCATCTCCCAGGGGCCGGAGATGAACATCGGGATGGTCCCGTTCACGAAGGCCGCCTCGATGAACCCCTCGGGCAGCTGCTTGGCGGCGATGCCCTCGGTGAAGTAGCTCTGGTAGTAGGCCAACGCCTCGGTCATCTCGGGGCTGTCGAAGGTGAAGGACTTCTCGTCGTCGGTGACGACGGCCGCTCCGTTCGACCAGGCGAACGGCAGGATGGTCTGCCACGAACCGGTGCCCCCGGGTTGCAGGTTGATCCCCCAGGTGGCGCCGGCCTTGGTCTGCATCGCCTTGGCCATCGCCTTCAGACCGGCCCAGTCGGTGGGCAGGGTCGTGATACCCGCCTTGGCGGCCAAGTCCTTGCGGTAGTAGACCAATCGGGTCTCGACGTACCACGGCACCCCGTAGGAGGTCCCGCCGACCTCGGTGGTCTTCTGTGCCCCGGCGAAGAAGCTGCCCTTGTCGATGCTGCTGGGCGTGGGATCGAGTGCCTGCGTGGCGAACTCACCCATCCAGGTCGTGCCGACCATCGCGGCGTCCGGGGTCTTGCCGGCAGTGATCGCCGTCGCGAACTTGTCGTGCGCCGAGTCCCAGGGAATGGCGGTGACCTGCACGGTGACCCCCGGGTTGGCGGCCTCGAACTGCTTGGCCAGCGCGGGCAGCTTCTCGCCCTCGGTGCCCATCGCCCAGACCGTGATCGTGCCGGTGGCCTTGCCCGAGCTCACGACACCGGCCGTACCGGTCGAGGTCCCGGCGGAATCGGCCGACCGTCCACAGGCGGCCAGGGCGAATGCCGCCCCGAGCCCGAGCGCGACGGCGGTCGTGAGACGAGAGTGCCGTGTCATGGTGGTTCTCCCTGGTCGAGCCGGAGCTGGTGCAGGAGGGCGGAAGGCGGTGTGAACGCCGCGAACGACGCGCGCGGCGGGCACGTGTCAGCGATGGCTCGGTGTTCTGCCCGGGGCTCTGCTCGGTCGTCGAGCTGCTGGGACCGTTCGCGATCGGGGCGCCTTGTGGCGCCCTCGGGTCGAGATCCCTCGCTTGGTCATGACGCCGAGCGCTGCGACCCCCGTCGCCAGCAGCACCACCGCGGGTTCCACGAGAACGAACATCGCCCAGCCTCCAGAACTCGGGAACGACGTCCCGTGAGCTCCGCGAGGTCTGGGCGAAGGTGAAGCGAGGGCGAAGGCACCCTCACGCCGCATCGACACGGCGTGAGGTCAGTGAACGCCCACCGGTGGTGGGTGTCAACACGAGATCACGGCGCTGTCGTGGTAGGGCAAGGTCGGGATCAGCTGACTCGCTGCGCCAGGCCGAGCACCGCGACCGGGTCGAGGACGTCGATCCGCCCGCGGCGCAGCCGGATCAGGTTGCGCTCGCGCAGATCGCCCAGAACCTTCGTGGTGGTCTCCCGCGTGGTGCCCACCAGGTCCGCGAGTTGATCGTGGGTCAGCCGCACCGCCGTCGGAGGTGAACCGGCCAGCGTCGCCAACGTGGAGCAGATCCTCGCCGGCACCGGCTTGAAGACGGTGTCCGACAACCGCGTCTCGAGGACGCCGACCCGCGCCCCCAGCAGAGTGGTGATCCGGGTGACGATCCGGACGTCGCTGAGCATCAGCCGCTCGACGTCCCGGCGGCTCATCACACAGACCACCCCCGGGTCGAGCATCTCGGCGTAGGCGCCGTCCATCTGCTGCCCCAGCGGAGGCATGTCACCGAACAGCTCACCCGGAGTGATGATCGCCGTGGTCAGACTCCGTCCGTCGGTGGCGGTCCGGTAGAGCCGGACCCGCCCTCGTTTGAGGATGAACAAGACCTCAGTGCGCCGCTGCATCCCGTAGAGCAGCGCGCCGCGGGCCACCTCGCGCATCGGTGCCGCGTCGGCGATCGCCTGCATCTCCGCCGCCGACAGGTCGGCGAACAGGTCCATCTCCGACAGCCGCCAGGTGCGAACGGAGTCGGTCAGCTCCCCCGAACCCGCGGGGCCGAAGCCGGCATGCTCACCCATGTTCGCCTCCTGTCACGCCGGCCTGACTCAGGCGGTCGCCCGGCGGCCCAGAGCCCAGCTCACGGCCCCCAGCACCATCCCGAAGATGACGTGGCCCATCAAGCTCTTCCATGCCATGGAGTCGATGGTGAACAGCGGCATGCCGAGCTTGGCCGGCATCAACAACAGCGGACCGAGCACCCACCACACCATGCCGTACCCGGCCCCGGCGCCCACCATCGTCAGCGTCCCGCCCGAGAACCGCGTGGTGATGACCCCGAACAACCCTCCGATCACGGCAGAGATCGCCAGGTGCACCACCCAACCGACCGCCGTGGACGAGGACCCGACCAGCTGCGCGACCATCGGGATCATCCCCATGGCCTGCATCATCATCCCGAACACGAGCCCGCCGGCCACACCGCCGGCCGCTGCCGCCGTGACCCGCGACATCACCGACGCCGTGAGCGCGGAGGTTCCCCGAGTTGCTGTCGTCGCCATGACCTTCTCCTCCCGGTGACACCCCCAGCGGGTGTCACTGACCGGGACGGTAGGAGGCTTTCCGTACGACTTCTGTGTGCTGGGACACAGTCCGCGGTCCTCACCGGACGTCATCCGCGATCAGCCATGTACGTATCGACCACGTCGCCGCCTCATGCGTGTGTCCAGTCCGATCTGTCGACCGGAGCGAGCGCCATGAGGATCTTCGTGTCGTCCACGTCTCGGGATCTCGCCGAGTACCGCGCCGCGGCGATCCGCGGGCTGCGCCGGCTCGGCCACACGGTGGTCGCGATGGAGGACTTCACCGCCGCGCCGGCCTACCCCCTGAGCCGGGTGGTCGAGCTCGTCCGCGCGAGCGACGCCTATGTCGTCATCGTCGCGTGGCGGTACGGCTTTCCCCCGGTCACGGAGGACGTGGCCGACCTCCCGGTGGTGCCTGCGGGCCGGGCTGGCATCTCCATCACCGAGTGGGAGTACCTCGCGGCGAAGGAGGATCCGGATCGGCCGATCCTGCCGTTCCTGCTCGCCGAGACGGCGCCCTGGCAGCCGCAGGACATCGACGGCTTCGACGACCACCACGGTGCGGACACGACCATCGACCAGGTGCGCACCTTCCGGGCGACCCTGGCACGCGAGCACATCGTGTCGTTCTTCAGCCGGCCCGACGAGCTCGAGGCGCTCGTCACGGCGGCGGTGACGTCCGCCCGATTGGCCCGCGGCGTCTTCCTCAACCAGTTCAGTCTGGGCACGCCGATCCAGGGGCCCGAGACGACCCCTGATGCCTCGTACCCCGGGCGGATCGTGGACATCGTCCGCCATCGTGGCGGTGAGAGCGTGGCCCACGTCAACATCGCGAGTCCGTGGTGGTCGACGCGGCTCTACCTGCTCGCCTTCCTCCTCGACCGGCTGACCGCGACCCGGCGCATCCTGGTCACGGACGACGCGGAGTTCGTCGGGCTGCTCCCGCTCGGCGCGGTGCTCCGCGGGATGGCCGCACTGCACGACCGGATCCGGGAGTTCGAGACCGCAGAACGGCGACGCGCGCAGACCGAGCCGGACGTCGTCCGCGAAGCCGAGGCGCTCGTCGAACTGTTCCAATCGTGCTTCCGACCGCGCGGGCCGGACGGCCAGGCGCGCCCAGCAGCCGGGCCGAGCCCCGAGTCCGTCGAGGCGTCGACGAAGGTCGACGTCACCAAGGCCAATCTGCGACGGTGGTTCGAAGACTCCCTCGTGACCAGCCCGATCCACCTCGAGAGCACGACCCGGGCGCGACCGCTCGACCTCGTGCGGCTCTTCGACTTCCCCGGCGACTTCGTGCCGATCACGGTCGTCGAGCGCGCCGCCCAGAAGGACGTCGTGAAGTACCACGTCATCGACAAGCGCGCGCTGAGCCTGCAGCTCGCGAAGGCCTACGTCACCGAGCTGCTCGACGAGAGCGGATAACCGACATTCCCGCCACGTCGGCGATCCGTGCCCGCGCACTCCCGCCCCGGCGACATACTCATCCGCCATGACGGATGCAGTCCCGGCGACGGGCACGATCTTCAGTAGCCGGCCGTACCGGCACCTGCCGGTGCCCGGCGTCCTCGGGGTGCTCATGGTCGTCGTGTTCGGCGGGATCGCCGTCGCGTTCAGCCTCAGCCTGCTGCCGCAGGTGCCCGAGCACCCGTGGGTGCTGCTGATCTGCCTGGCCTCGTTCTGGCCGCTCGGGCTGCTCTGGCTCATCGGCCGGCTGACCGGCCGCTACCGGCTCGTGATCGAGGCCGATCGCTCCGTCGTCCTCACGATGCCGTTTCGGCGAGTGCACCTTGGGCCGCAGGACCTGGCGACCGTGACGGCGGGAACCGTCGGCACCATCGTGGCCGGCACCGCGGCGCGGCGTCCGGTGCTGGTGTTCTCGAACGCCGCCGGCGAGGTGCTGGCGCACTGCTTCCAGGCGGCGTTCAGCGCCGAGGACCTCTCGGGCTTCTTCGGCGCGCTCGCGCAGGCACGACCCGAGGTCGAGATCCTCCGAACGTAAGGCTCACCACCAGAAGTTGTCCTGCGCGGCATATGGCCGCTCGAGGTCGGCAATCTCCTCCGCGCTGAGCCGTAGATCGAGCGCTGCCACGGCGTCCTGCAGGTGATGGGGCTTGGTGGCGCCCACGATCGGGCAGGCGACGACCGGCTTGGACAGCACCCAGGCCAGAGCGACGTGCGCCATCGGCACACCGCGGGCAGTTGCAATCTGTTCGACACCGTCCACCACGGGCTTGTCGACGTCCCGGTCGAACGCCTTGGCCACGGTGTCCGTGGAGGACCGGGCGGTCTGCTCGCCCCACGGGCGCGCGGCGCGGCCCTTGGCGAGCGGAGAGTAGGGGGTCAGTCCGACCCCCTGGTCGAGGCACATCGGGATCATGTCCCGCTCCTCCTCGCGTTTGAGGACGTTGTACTGGTCCTGCATCGCCGAGAACTGCGCCCACCCGTTCAGGGCGGCGGCATGCTGAAGCTTGGCGAACTGCCACGCCCACATCGACGAGGCGCCCAGGTAGCGGACCTTGCCCGCGCGAACCAGGTCGTCCAGGGTCTGCATCGTCTCCTCGACCGGCACCTGGTCGTCGAACCTGTGCACGTAGTAGATGTCGACGTAGTCCGTACCCAACCGTCGCAGGGACGCGTCGGCCTGCTCGAGGATCGCCTTGCGGGACAGGCCACCTCCGCCCGGCCCGTCATGCATTCGGCCGCTCACCTTGGTGGCCAGCACGATGTCCTCGCGGCGGGAGAACCTGGTGACTGCGCGGCCGACGTACTCCTCGGACGTACCTGACTGGTAGACGTTCGCGGTGTCCCAGAACGTGACGCCCAGCTCGACCGCCTGCCGGAACAGCGGCGCGGCGGCTTCCTCGTCCAGCGTCCACTGGTGCAGACCAGCGCCCGCCTGGCCGTAGCTCATGCAGCCCAGCCCGACCCGGCTGATCTGCAGACACGAACGCCCCAGCCTCGTGTACTCCACCTCGACACCCTCCAACCGGACGCGCCGTCGGACAACCGCAGGGACGCAACTGACGGCACGCTCACGGCCGGTGCCCCACCGTTGCTGGCACGCTCTGCCCACACTGTGCCCCACAGTGCCACTCAGGTTCTCCACTCGATCCGGGTGAAGGGCCTGTGACCTGCAGAAAATGCGGTGGAGCTGAGGGGACTCCGTTCGACAACGAGAGAAGCACCCGGACGAACATCGTGTCCGGGTGCTTCTCGTTGTGGAGCTCCTGGGACGTTACTCCAACTGGACTTATTGGACAAAACGCCTACCAAATGTACCCACAGCTATCGAAACACCCGTGATGAACACCGTCCGTCACGATCCAGTGCAGCGACGGCTGCACAAGACGGAGATAGCCGATCTCGTAAGGCAGTACCGCCAGGGAGCTACGGTGTACGAGCTCGCCGACTCCTTTGGCATCCACCGTACGACAGTGTCAGACCACCTGCGCCGCCAATGCGTCAGGCTGCGTGGCCACAGAATGACGGGCTCCGAGATCGACCAGGCGGCGGCGCTGTACCAAGCGGGCCTTTCGCTTGCGCGGGTTGGCGAGCGGCTGGGGTTCGACGGCAAGACCATCATGAACGCGCTCCATGCCAAGGGCGTGCGGATGCGCGACTCTCATGGGCGCGAGCGGTGAGGGACCCAGGGCGGCCGGGATCCAACAGTGGCACGACCAAGTAGCGCCCTCAGCCGCGGGTCGTGCCCAGACGGTCCCTGGCGAATGTCTCGAGGATGCGACTGCTTGGAACGTCGGACAAGGAGATGAGCCGGTTGGCCAGAGCCACTGGGATCAGTGCGTTGTCATACATCGAGCACTTCAGCTCCGAGACGGCGTGCAGGACGCTGGCGGCGTTGAGGTAGTCCTCAATCTTGGGCGCGGGGGTGAAACCGCCTTTGGTAGGGATGGTCGCCACGTACGCGTTGCCGTCTCCAGCCTTGAAGACGAGCTTGCTGCCCCAGTAGGTGTTCTTACCGTAGGGATCAGGGCTATTGGGGTCACCCGGGACGACGTACTTGTAGATGTACTCGTTCGTTAGCGGCAGGACGGAAGACTTGCGTAGGTGCTCGTCCATCTGGATGGCGTGCTCGACGAAGGCCCCGCTCTTCTCCAGACCAACGACGTTGAGGAGCGAGACCTTGCGGCTGTTGTCAGCCGGATCCGGCTGCTCGCCGAGGAACGACGCCATCTCTCGGAACGGTTTCGAGAGCGGTGCTGTCTGGCCGAAGAAGGCCAAGGGGCCGTCCTTGATGAAAAGGATCTCTCGTAGGAGGGCTGGCTTCATCTGCCAGACCGCACGGATCACGTGGGCAAGCACGGTCTGCTCAAGGAGCGTCAGGACGTAGGAGGAGATGCCGGATGCCCCCATCTCCTCGTCGATCCGCTCATGCAGGCGGAAGACGTCGATGAGCAGGATGGACTGGCCGCACTGGGCGCACGGAAACTCATCGGGGGTGGCCGGCGTGACGGCGATGCCCGTGGCGTTGCAGGCTGAGTTTGGACAGCGCTCGATGGTCCAGCTCTTCGTGCCCCCCAGTGCCCAGCCACGGAAGATGAGCCAGCGCAGCGTCGTCACCAACGGCTCGTCGCCTGCGTGGCGCTTTAGGAAGAACTCGTGCAACGTGCGCCGGACTGAGTCCGTAAGCGACAGCCCGTTTAGCGAAATGTTTCGCGTGGGCAGCACGAGGCTGTAACGCTGGATGTTCTTCAGTCGGATGAGGTCTTCGGGTGCAATGAAGGGCTCTCGGTCCAACTCGCGCAGTGCTTCCAAGTGGAACAGCAGCGGCCCGAACGCGAAGAACGTGACTGAGGCCGAGGGGAACTGCGTGCGCACTGGGGTTTCGCGCATGCTTCCGTCGACTGCTACGACAGCCCGGATCGGCTGGTCCGGCAGTTCTGGCAGGTCCACGAGAAGTGTGTCGAGAGCGCTCTTCTCGGCCGGGCGCGGGATGGTGCACGAGTCGAGGAACTCCTGAACCATCGGGTTCGAGATGACGTTGCCATGAGAGATCTTGCTGGCACGCTCAATGGGCTTGCGACCCCGCACGCTGGAATACGCCATGCTCTACGCTCCAGCCACTTTGAACTGATCCACCTGGATCGGCACGATGAACGTGTTGGAGTCGGTCTTGAGGCGAATGAAGCCACGGTCGGTGGTGCGGCGCAGGCTGTCGGTGAAGTCCTCGAAGTCGTAGTACTTGTTGAGTTCTCGCAGCTCGTCCTGGTTGTTGAGGTGCGACACGAACCAGTTCTGTGTGTTCTTGAGGATGCTGCCAGAAATGGAGCTGACCTCTTGGGTGGCATAGCACAACCCGAGACGTAGCTTCTGCCCTTCCTTGGCCAGCCGGTTGTAGATGAGCGTGAGGTCCTTCTCTTCCTTGCGGGGGAAGAGGTTGTGGGCTTCTTCGAAGTAGAGCTGAATGAAGTTGGCTGCGTGGTTATTGATGAACCGTTGCATACCGTCCGCGAAGATCTTCCTACAGACGCGATCAGAATAGGTGCGCTGGATCGCTGGATCGCCCTGGGACAGGTCGATGATGACGATCTTGCCTTCCCGCAGCAGCCCCACAATCTCATCTTCAAACGAGGCGCTGAGGGTGGGTGTGTGAAGATCGCGACCCTTGATGAGCTTGCGGAAACCACTCTCCGTTGCGTTGGCTGCGCCCGGTGTGCGCTTCCTCGTAATGAAGCGCATCAGCGTCTGGAGGTCTTCTTCCGCCCACTCTTTCCCCTTGTTCGCGCTCTTGTATGCCTCGAATGGGCCACTCTGCTCGCGATACTTGTCCCAGGCAGCAGAAAACCAAGCGGCGGCGTCATCCAGGCT
Source organism: Kineosporiaceae bacterium (assembly GCA_016713225.1). Taxonomy (NCBI): domain Bacteria; kingdom Bacillati; phylum Actinomycetota; class Actinomycetes; order Kineosporiales; family Kineosporiaceae; species Kineosporiaceae bacterium. Next base: position 28,969 of record JADJPO010000005.1, on the reverse strand, counting down.
GATTCCCTTGCTTGGATCAACGCCGTCGAGGCCAGGCACTCCAGACCCCATGATTAGCGCGTGCGACGCGAACTTGACCGTTTCTCCGCGCTGCTCGAATCCTGCCCTGTAGAGGCACACCTTGTACGCGGCAAGTTTGCGCTCGTAGCGAGTCGTCGCTCCCCTGTCGCTGGGGTCAGGCACCTCCCAGTCGATACTCGTGAATGCCTTGACGTAGTCGGCGCCGTCATCCGCCAGCAGAGTCGACAGCAAGCCGAACCCGTCATGGATCGATCGGTAGAAGTTGAGCTTCATGACCTTGAAGCCCGGCTTGTCTAGCACGCTGTAGCGGGTGACCCGTTCGGGGTACTGCTCGAAGATGGCTGTGCCGTCATCCTGTTGGTTGGCGTTCGCGTACTCACCGTTGATGTCGAAGATGATCTGGCCGACGGGAGCCAGCGGCTGGCCGCCAACCTGCACTCCTGAGTCCGAGATGCCGACCGTTGCCTGGATGATCTTCTTCACGGAGTTGGACTTACCGGTACGGGTCATGCCGAAGAGCGCCGTGCGCTTGCCCAGGAAGTCAAGTGCAGAGACGTAGACAGGGGCCTCAACGCTAGGGTCGTGGAGCAGGCTGGAGCTGTAGCGGATGCGCCCGATTCGCTCGTCGCCCACGCCGCCAGGGATCCCGCCGTCACGGAAGTTGACGATGTACTCCAGCACCCGACCCGTGGGCTTGACGACACGGTAGTTGTGTGGCGAGTAGAAATTGTCGAGGTCGCCGGCGAACCGAATCCTGGCGTCGGCGTCCCTGTAGAAGGTGCCGATGACGCGGCACTCGAGGCCCGAGAACTGAAACTCTGCCCGGGTGTATGAGTCGATGGGCGTGCCGTCCTGGTCCGGCGTGATCTCCTTGTAGTGGTCGACCATGGCCATGACGATGTCGTCATCCGTCGGCAACTTGGTCGGCCGGAGCACCCGCAAGAGGATGGCCTCGTCGATGTCAGGCTCTCCGTTGTACAGCGCGAGCAGGAACGCTCCAGCGGGGACGCCACCGACGCCACGCTTCCACTTGTCGTTGCTCATCAGTCGAAGCCGGTCGAAATCGAGGTAGAACGGCCGGCCGACGAAGGCCTCGTTCTTGCGGCACTCGGCGAACAAGTCGACGGTTGCGAGCTTCTTGAGGTCTTCGATGAGGGCAGTGGTCATAGCGCGGAGGGTTCCTTCTTAGGTAGTGATGGACGGTCCCAGCTGAGATTCACCGGCACAGGGAGGGCCGTCTTGGTGGGACTCATGATCAGGAGTCGATCGACCTTCGTGGCTCGACCAACATTGTTCTTCCAGATACGGCTCACCTTGTGTTCGGTCGCGAGCCGATCTGGCACGATGCCGTGGAGGTGCCACCCCTGACTAGACGCCACCTCATCCCAGACTGACTGCGCCAGGTTCAAGTCCCCGTCCTTGCGACGCACGTCACCTATAACTAAACACAGGTAGCCATCCGCTGCAACGGCTTCGCGTAACTGGTTCAGCACGGAGCCCATGAACGTGTGGTACTTGGCTAGAGAGCCACTGCTCATCAGCGTCGCATCAACTTGCTTGGGCGTCTGCCCCAAGAACCAGAGGCGGACCCAGTTGTATTTTCCGTACTGGATGACCTGGAGGTATGGCGGCGACGTCAGGATGAGCTTGGCGCGATTGTCACGCAGGCTCTTGGGTGGCCGCTTGGTGGCGTCCTGCATCCAAGCGCTACCGCTCACAATCGCCTCGTCGGGAAGGCCCATCCTGTCCAGCTTGCCCTGCAACATGGCGAAGACGTCAACGTTGGGCTTTACGAGCCCGTGGTCGGTGATATATCGGCGGACATAACCTGGGGACATCGCGAAGGTATTCGGCATGGAGATGGAGAAGCCTGCGGTAGCGCCAGCGGAAGAGTGGTTAGCGTGCAACATGCCCAGCGTGACGGCCTTGAGAAGGTTGTCTACTTGGTGGTTCGGGCGTAGCCGTGACTTGAGATAGACAAGTTGCCGGAGCGTCGAGTCGCTGTAGAGCATCCGAATGTCGTCCGGCTCCGACGAGATGTCTATGTCGGACGCTGAATACTCCTCCGTTAGCGTCTTTAGGCGTGACGACACTTGCTGGTACGACGGAATAGCAGTCTTCGAGCGGGAGAGGGCTACGGCCAAGGGGTTGGCGTCACTGGCGACAGCGCGCCGTCCGAGCATGAGCGCCTCTAGGGGCGTTGTGCCTCGGCCAGAGAACGGGTCGTAGACCGTGTCGCCTGGCTTCGTGAGCCACTCGATGACATACCGCGCGAGCTGGGGCGGAAACATAGCGAAGTAGCTGCAGACACTGTGCAAGGGGTGACCCCAACGCCGAGGCGCCTCGTGCCAGCGAGTGCACAGAGTGTCGAGATCGGTCAATGGTAGATCCTGAGGCATTGTCTTAATAATGGGCCACCCCGCTCAGAAGATCAACGCGGGTGTACACGCTGGCGCGCGGGCAGCCTCGGGTAGCTCGTGACTCCGGGTACGTATCTGCGGCGGCGCACTCCGAAGCAGGGCGGCGTCGCTCCCTCCTCGTCACGTCGACCACCCTACGAGTCGTCACCGACAGTCCCCTCGCCCCGGGGAGGGCGGCACGGCGTGTCGCGTCAGTTCCTGACCTCCTCGCCCGCTCCCACGCCTGCGGGGAGGACCCCCGTGAAGTCGACCTGCGCCACAGTTGCGCCGACCTGCATGCGGCTGAGCTGCTGCACGCTGCGAACCAAGACCACCTGCGTGAAGGTGAAGAGTGTATCCGACGTGATCTCACGCCCGAGTGCCATGGCGTAGACCACCTGGCGGGGTCGCCAGTCTTCGGACAGAAGCTGGTTGGGACGCTCCTCGGCGACTCGCCGCCGCAGCTCAGCGCGGGCTTCGGCGTCGGTGATGAGCGCTTCGCAGGAGACGATGCCTTGGGCGAAGAGGTGGCTCAGGGGCGCGGACGAGTCGGCCTTCTTGACGTGGATCAGCTCGTTGTCGGGCCCGAGAAGGTCGCACAGCTCGATGCCCCGCGGGTGCTGCGTCGTATAGACGAGTTTCCGATCCAGCACCACGTAGCCGAGATCCGCCCCAACGCGCTTGTTGTAGTCCTTCTCCTCTTCGGCGGTACTCCAGGCGGGCATCGCCACCGGCGTGGGTTCGGCCAGGATGTCGGCGACCTGGCCTTTCAGGAACTCGAGGTAGCCGCTGCCTACCTCGTACCAGTTGCCTTGGCGGTAGAAGTAGTGCTGACCGTCCAGGGTCACCTCGGCCGTGATCCACTTGTTGGCCGTGATTGCTCGTCCGATGACCTGGGTGCCCTGATCGTCGGCCAACGCCTGGATGGTCATACGCGCAAGGTCTTCGAGCCACTGCTCGCCTGGTACAGATCCAACGGCGTCGGTGAGGAGCGCGACGTCGAGGTCGTCGACGACGACCGTGTCACTCCCGGGAACCCGCAACCGATAGGCCTCGGCTTCACCGTGCTCGTCATCGCGCTCGAAGGGGTACGCCAGGGCGACGCGGGCGGTTCCGGCGGCCACGTCGCCCGCGAGCTGCTTTGCGAGACGCGCCTGACGCGGATCCTTGGCTTTGAGAGTGCGGAGCTGCTCAACGAAGCGCAGTTCGTCGGCCGGCTCGGTCTCATCGGCAATGCGCTCGATCTCGTCCAAGTCGACCATGAGATCGGTAGCAGTGCGCGCGACGGGCATGGCCAGCGAGTCAGCGCCTGCGAGGCTGAAGTGCGTGCGGCCGGTGGTCGAGAACGTGAGGCCGGGTGCGCGGCCCTTGCCTACCAGGCGGCTGACGATCTCGCCATACTCCTCCACGACGAAGTCCTCGATGCGCTGCCCACCCGGTACCGAGTTGCGGTCAATGCGCGCTCGTCGCTCCAGGATGTGCCGGGTCACCTGGCGCACCTGCTCCGGGTCGAGGGATCGGATGGCGTACTTGAGGCCGAAGGCCTGCTCGACCTTGGACTGGTCGAGGAGGAGCCAGCCCATGCCGTAGGCCAGCGCCAGCGTGCGCTTGGGCCGACTGAGCAGGATGAGGCCGGCGGCCGTCTGGTTGACGAGACCCGGCGTCTGTCCGGTGTAGGCCTCAAAGACCTCAGCCCACTCGATGCTCCCGTTGACGATGGAGCCGGTCACCGTGAGGGCTGGATGCCCAGCCACGGTCGTCTGCCGCGCCTGGAAGCCGTCCTGATTCAGGTACTTGGACTGCACGCAGGCCTGCAGGTCGGTCTCCGAGCCCAGCGCCCAGATCGTTGTTCGGCGAGTTGGGTTCGGGCGACGCGGCATCTAGATCCCTTCGTAGGTGATCATTGTAACTGAACGGTCACCAAGGGTGAAAGCGTAAGAGTCTTCGATGCCAGGCTCTTGTCGAACGCAGCGGCGGTGTTGTCCGTGGGGCACAAGCAGCCCGATTGGTGGTCCGTCCCGCTTCGGCGGTGCGCCTGGGCGACGCCGCAACGAAGGAGAGCAAGCCAATCGACTGCTATGAAGGCGTCGGACCTCCTCAACGGCGAAACGATCACGAATAGTGGGTGAAGACATGACCCGGGCCGACGGCATCGTCGGTGGCACGCTCGGTGCGATCCTGCTCAATCCACCGCTGACTGCCGGGACGGCAACTGTTAGGCATCTGCGAGTCGCCGCCGATCTGCTGGGTTGCGCTGAGATCCAGGTAGCAAATCTCTTCGCCATCCCGACCAAGAGCGTCATCGAGATCAACGTCATCGGGAGTACGGCGGCCGGCTGGGAGGCGGCCCGTCCCAGCCTGGCGGCGGTCCTCGACTCGTCGACAGCACTTGTGGCCGGGTGGGGTGTAAGTGGCTTGCATGGTCAGGCGGCGGCGCATCAGCGCGAGCAGCTGAGCTGGATCGCTGAGCGGGTCGCCCAGGTGCCGGTGCCCTTGCCAGTCTGGACGCTCAACGGCGAGTCTCGTCATCCATCGCGGTGGCATCAATACGTGAGCGAGCGGCACGGAAGGGCAATAGGAAACTCCTTCCAGGAGCGGCTGGCCTCGGTTCTTCGACGCAACGAGGTGAGCGCCATGTGCATGACCCCCGCCCCATTGCCACGAGACTGTCGGACCTGACCGTAAAGGTTCGGTGCATGGAGATCGCCGACGGCGACCAGCTCAGCGGTGCGGCCATCCCACCCCTCCCCCGCGTCCGACCACCGAGGAAGCCATCTGGGATCTGCTGCGCTACGTGGCTACGACGTGAAGCGTGACCCCGGCCGGTCGTGCCGCGACAGTCACGGTCTTCGACGAGCTGGAGCGCATCCTCGGCCGGGCGTGGCCGAAGCGCTATGCGGCCGGAGGCGAAGGGGTTCGCGCAGCTGATCCGCTTCATCGGCCCGGCCAGCGAGATCCCCAAGGTCCTCATGTTCTTCACCCGGCTCCAAGTCGCGGTGGCGGAGCCGACCTTCGCGCCGGTGCTGTTCCTCCTCAAGAACCGGCCTGACTGGCACACCTGGCAGCACGGCCAGCTCCAGCTCGAAGTCAGAGGTTCGGCGAAGGCCGTGGGCTGGCATTCATCCCATGATTTGTGGTGCTCGGCGGATTGGTTGTAGCCGTGCAGCTGCGCTGCGTGACCGAACCTGTCGGTGGTGGCCCCTAGCCTCGTTGACGTACCGACGAGCGTGAAAGGAAATCACCAGTGACCGAGATCGACCTGAAGGCCCTGTTGGGCGACCTCGACGAGGCCGTGAAGACGGAGCTGGCCTCTACACCCGAGGTGGTGGATAAGGGCCACAAGCTCGACGTGAACGACCTGCCCATCACGGCCCGGCGGTGGCACAAGGTGACCGATGCCGTCGCGGTCGTCGCCGACCTCAAGAACTCGACGAAGCTCGGGACGGGCAAGTGGGCCGCCTCGACGGCCAGCATCTATGAGGCGAGCACGGGCGGGGTGGTCAAGGTGTTCGACCAGTTCGACGCGGACTTCCTGGCTATCCAGGGCGATGGAGCTGTCGCGCTCTTCTGGGGTGACCTGCGGTACGAGCGGGCACTGTGCGCTGGCATCACGATCAAGACCTTCAGCGTCGACATGGTCGAGCGGCTCGAGAAGCGCTGGCCCGACCTGCCCGAGACCGGGTTCAAAGTGGGCGTCGCGAGCAGTCGCCTCCTCGTGAAGCGCATCGGGACGCCGCGCAACCCTGCTCAGCAGGAGCCGGTGTGGGCGGGTAAGGCCGTGAACTACGCCGCCAAGGCAGCCCAGGGAGCCGAGCGTCACCAGATGGTGGTCACCGGCACCGTGTGGGACGTCGTGGAGAAGAACGACTACTTGTCGATCAGCTGCACCTGCAGCGACGGGCCGAGCGACACCCTCTGGAAGGACGCTGAGATCGAGCGTCTGCCGGACGGCGACGCAGAAGCCCAGGGCCGCGTCCTGGACGCCAGCTGGTGCTCGGTGCATGGGGACGAGTACTGCACGGCAGTGCTCGACGGCAAGCGTCACCGCGATGAGGTGACCGAGGCGCGTAAGGCCGTCGCAGCCAGCCAGATGCTGTCGGCGATCCGCAGCAAGGCCCGCAACGAGCGGGCGCTGCGCCTGGCGCACACGCGCGGCCTCGCGTCATGAGGCGACAGAAGCCCTCAGCTGCGGCTCCGCCTGACGCAGCGGTGACCGTGCTGGTGCCGCCTGACCCCGACCAGGCGTGGAAGGCGCTCTCGCTAGTCAATGACTGGGTCAAGCACGCTGAGACGAAGCTCGGCGTCACCTTGGCTGCTACCGGCGTGACGGGCGGGGTGCTGTTCAACCTCGTGAAGGATCGCGGGCACGCCAGCGCGATCTTCAACCTGTCTGCAGCAGTGTGTGGCGTAGCGATCTTCGTCGCAGGTGTGTGCGCGATGGCCGGCCTATACCCGCGACTCCGGCTGCAGCAGACACACCCGCCCGACACCGCCAACCCGCTGTTCTTCCATGATGTGGCCCGCGCGTACCAGGGCGACTCGCCGAGCTACGCAGCCGTCCTGCACACCCTGGCGACGAACCGAGATGACCTTGTGCGCCACCTGAGCCAGCAAATCCATGCGAACGCGACGGTGGCGCAGCGGAAGTACCGCTGGGCGGACCGCGCCATCCGGGCGCTCCTGGTCGACGTCCTGACGCTCGGCGCGGTGGCCACGATCATCGCGATGAAGAGGTAGGGCACTGGTGGACAGCAACTACAAGCCGTATGACCACATCGCCAGCTTCGCCCGGTTGGATAGCATCCTGGCGCAGTCGCAGTCGAGCTACGAAGAAGTTGACGCACTGCCGGACCGCGATCGGCTGACGTACGCCAACGGCTTCTATGCCTACTGCTCCGCCCTGTTCGTGGACATCCGCGACTCGTCCAAGCTGCCCAGCAAGTACCAACGCCCGGAGCTGGCCAAGCTCTACCGCGCCTACATCTCCGAAATGGTGGCAATTCTCAACGGCACTCGGTTGGCGCGCGAGGTCAACATCGTGGGCGACGGGGTGTGGGCTGTCCTCAACACGCCGGCTAGGAGCAACATTGACGAAGTCTTCGCCGTTGCGGGCCCGTGTGAACACCCTGGTTGAGGTGCTCAACTACAAGCTCCGCAAGGCTGGGTACACCGACCCCATCCGGGTGGGGATTGGTATGGCTTATGGACGAGCACTGATGATCAAGGCTGGCTACAACGGTAGTGGACTGGCGGATGTCGTGTATATGGGTGACGTCGTGAATGCCGCCGCCAAGCTAGCGGCACAGGGCAGCAAAGGGCTCTTTCCTTCACCACCCATCATGATTGATGACACATTCGCTGGGAACCTCGATAAGGACAACGTGAGACTGGTCAAGAAGGATTGGTCTCTTGGCTGCTATGTAGCCAACGTCATCGACCCCAAGATGCACGACTGGTATGAGGAGCACTGCACGTAGTAGTAGCCGCCGCGAAGACTCCCCTTACATAGTCCTAGATCATCAATCAGACTTCCTCCAAGGCGCGCCCGGATCTCCGAGGGTGTCGAGCATGAACTCGCACCAGAGCCGCGCCGCCGACACAGCTAGATGAGCGTGGCGCGCCGATAGGCCCACACGCGGGCCGCCTGTGCTATGCCCGGTGCCGTAGCCACGGTTGCGTAGCTCGGCCACGCCTGCCGCGATGCTGGTGACGGCTCCAAGGATGCGCTTCACGCCGTCGCTGCCGTCGGGGCTGGGCTGCGCGGTCGTGGGGTGAACCCTGAGCGCGACTTGCGCTTCGAGGACCAGCTTCGGGAGGTCCCACGCATCGTCTACCGGTCGCCCGGTCTCACGAAGGACGATCTTGGCGGTGCTCTCGATGAGCTCCTTGGCCGAGCCGATGGCTTGGGCAGGGTCGCCTGCGCCGATTGCTCGGGTGATGCGGTCCAAGTGTTCGCGTATTGCTGTTGGGTCGCTCAAGCTGGCAAGGCGCCCTCGCGCAGTGAGGCAACTGGGCCGCCGCCGATGCGGCCCTCGTCGTCAACCTTGTAGCCGTCGCGTTCGATGGCCTCGTAGGCCGTCTTCCGGTACTCGGGATCGACATGCTTCGCGGTCTGCTCGAAGACGCGCACAGCACGTTCGACCATGTTTGGATCGGCCCAGTCCACCGCGTCGAGGTAGCCCTGGTAGAGGGCTCGTCTCTCGCCGCTCTCGGTGGGTGAGGGTTGCGCGGGCATGAAGCCCTCGTCCTGCCACAAGCCATGGATCTCGCGGACGACGATGGCTGGGGCGATCTCACGGAAGGCGCGCCGCGCAGAGCGACTGACGATGTCGGGTTGTGCAGTATCCGTACTCACTGGCGTACTCTACTTTCCGCCACCGACGGGGCGGTGTGCTGCCACGAGCCTCGCCAATGACCGCGGGAAGGATCGTTCTCGGTACTCACTATTGGAGTCCATGAAACACGGGGTTCGCGACAACTTGAGTACCGCGAGCCCTGCTCGGAGCCTCAACGATCCACACCTCCATTCGCCTTCTGGTCCCTCAACAACGCAAGAGCTAGCCATCGAGGTGGAACGGATTGTGCAGACGTTGTGACCTAGGTTCGCATCCACCCCTTCGGGCGCATCAGAGAAACTAAGGATGCGATAGGTGGTATACCCATGCCCAAACCACGGAACAGTGTCTGTTGCGCGAATTGACGCCTTTGTCCGGAGAATGTCCTGCGTGGAGGGTCGCGATAACTCGACTGTTCCAATACCTGCCCATTGATATCCATCCCGCGTGCTGTGCCAGGCTACGAACGCGACGACAGCCACCGCCGCTAGCTGCAACGCATGCACGCCAACTCGCTTTAATCCACCAGAATCGAGACCAAGAATCATTGAGTCACTCATGTGAATGTTTCGATTGTACAACACATCAATACTTACATCGAGAGGCTGGTCTTGCATTTTCTCACGATTCCATACATAATATGCTCGCGTATTTCTTGGCTCCGCAGTCGCCTGCCCTCACTAAGGCAACTGCGGAGCCTGGGAAGCGTAGTACCAGGCCCAGAAGGGAGCTCGTCGTGGAAACGACGACTCTCTCAGCAAGGCGCCGACCCGCGAGCGCGGGTATTGCGTTGATGCTGGGGATTCTCCTCGCAGTGCTGTCAGGGATCGCGTCAGCGCTTCCTGCCCACGCGGCCAGCAACGACTATCCGGCTCAATGGCGTGAGCCCAACGCTGCGGATAGCGTGGTTGACGACTGGGGGTACTGGAACCGCGAGTGCACTTCATTCGTGGCATGGCGCCTCCACGGGCGCAACGGCTTCGAGATGCCTCGGGCCATCGGAGACGCTGGACAGTGGCGCGATTGGGCGGTGGACAACAACTACGCCGTCGACAGCACTGCTGCAGCCGGCGCGGTTGCTTGGTGGTCGGGGCATGTGGCTTGGGTGGAGTCCGTGAACAGCACCAATGTCACCATCGAGGAATACAACTTCGATACCGGATCGGGCACCCATCTCTACAACACCCGAACCATCGCGGCGAGCACAGTCACGAAGTTCATCCACTTCAAGGACATCTTGACGCAGCCGCTGAACGACACTGATGGCGACGGGGTTCTCAACGCCTCCGACACCTGCCCCACTGACCACGGATACTTCTCGTGGAACTGGTGGACAGGATGTCCCGTCGGCCGCTACGACACTCCCTACCAGGTGTCCGGCGACTTCAACGGCGATGGCAAGGCTGATGTTGCCGTCCTGGCCAGGGCAGGCGCCCCGGGGACCAACCTATGGGTGTTTCCTGGATCTGCCTCCGGACTTGGCAGTCCGGTCTTCCGGTGGCAGAGTTCGACCTGGTATTGGGAAGGTGAGAAGGTTCTCGCCGGCAACTTCAACGGCGATCAGTACGGTGACCTGGCCGTCCTCTACAAGACGGGGAGCGCATCGGCAAGCCTCTCCTTCTTCTATGGGAGCGCTGTTGGCCTGACGTCGCCGACGCAGGTCTGGGCTGACACCTGGGCCTGGCAGAATCTCAAGCCGTTGGCTGGCGACTTCAACAACGATGGGAAGACCGACGTTGGTCTTCTCGCGAGCTGCGGTTCGACCTGCTCGAACTTGTGGGTACTCAACGGAACCGCGAACGGGGTTGCCGCTCCAACAATCGGCTGGTCCGGTGCTTGGGCATGGACGAACCTGAAGCCCTTCTCCGGCGACTTCAACGGTGATGGCAAGAGCGAGGTCGCCATGCTGACCAGGTGCGGCACAGCGTGTGCGAACCTGTACACGTTCAACGGGGCAAGTAACCCCACGTTCGTCTGGAATGGCGCCTGGACCTGGGAGAATCTGAAGCCCTTCTCCGGCGACTTCAACGGCGACGGCAAGGCGGACGTCGGTATCCTCGCCCGCGCGACACCCAACTCCAACCTGTGGGTGTTCAACGGATCAGCAACTGGCGTATCGGCGAGCCCGACCGTGACGTGGAGCGATGCCTGGACCTGGGAGAATCTGAAGCCCTTCTCCGGCGACTTCAACGGCGACGGCAAGGCCGACGTCGGGATGTTGGCCCGGTGCGGCGCAGCCTGCTCGAATCTCTGGGTGTTCAACGGGTCAAGCAGTCCCGCCATGGCCTGGAACGACAGCTGGGCCTGGCAGAACCTGCTGTTCAGCTGAACCTCTGGTTCATCGGGCACAGGTCGCTACTCAACGGGTAGCGACGAACAGGTAATCAACTGGATGTGACAGTCCATCCGGAAGTCGGACGCCCGCCGGAGCGATATACCGGCACCAACCCGAGTCTTCTAGCTGATTTAGAAGGTTGGGGCTGGTGCACCGTGCAAGGCGTCGTCAGTACGAACGCAGCCACTTACTCAATCGTGACCTCGTGCCCCTCAGCTGGCGGTTGAGAAGAGCCTACTCACTAGCGCATCCATTTCCTAACGGACTTCCAGGGAGATTGGGGCGGTGGCGCCTTCTTACGAGGGGGAGGAGGCCAGCGGTCAGTGTCTCTTGTCAGACTGCCTTGGGCCGCCATCGCTAGCCAGCGTGCCCAGCGATCGACGAACTCGTCCAGGTCCCCGGCGACCAGGCGTGTGAGTGGCCAAGCCTGTTTGATGTAGCTTGATTTGCCGTTCATGACGGTGCCGAGGTAGTCCCTGATCCACGTGTGTTCAAGGGCGTGAGGACGATACTGCCCCTCGGTGGTGGGACGGCACTCATAGCAGTCGCAGCCCTCGGTCACGCGTTCCCTGAGGTGAAGGTGGTCCCCTTTCTCGAGGACGTGGTCGCCCTTGAACGCAATCTCGTGCCAGGCAAAGCCAGTAGAATGGGGCGGATTGCAGTAGTAGAGGGAGTGAGCGCGGCCGACGAACGCATACTTGCCCGGCACGAGCCGCCCGACGGCAATCGTGCTTGACGCTAGGACTTCAAAGGGCATGGGGTCAAATACTTCTTGCCCAGCCCGAGGATAGCGTCCGGGCTCTTTGAGATTTGGGGGGTGTAGCGCCAGACCCGCCGGACCAGCGCGTAGGATCTTGAGCCCCTCACTTTCGGTCAAGGTTAGTCCGTCGACGGAAGAACGAAGCCGGTCGATGACCTCGTGCTGAAGTGCAGACAGTTGCCCAGCCGCAGCCTCCCGCAACGCGGCGCGCTTTTCGGCCGCAGACCGCTCTTGAGATCTTCGAGCGCCCTGAACCAGTTGGCTTCTGGTGGTGGCGACCTTGGCGTCTTGGAGCATGCGGATGCCCTCGCTCGCCGAGCGCTCGGAAGGTCGGAACTTGAGCCTGCGGACGAGTTCATCCGCCGATGGCCGGGCTTCGGGGGCCTTGGCGAGACACTCCATGACGAGGACTGCCACATGGGGCGGCGCCCCTCGGAGATCGGGCGGTACATGATGCAGCTGTTGGTTTCGGTATTCCTCGACTTCCGGCCCCCGGAAGGGATGAGTGCGCGTCAGGGCTTCGTGACAGATCACGCCAAAGGCGTAGATGTCTGCCGCTGGGGATACTCGCTCACCGCGCCACTGTTCGGGCGCGGCGTAGGCCGAGGTGGTGCGTCGGTTCCTTGACTGCAGCGTCGGTGTTGCGTCGGCGTAGCGCGAGATGCCGAAGTCGCTGAGCCGCCAGGCGCCGTCCCACCACAGCACATTGCCTGGCTTGAGGTCTTGATGAACCACGCCGCGCTCGTGGATCTCAACCAGGTCGGTGGCAATCTCGATCAAGATCGGATATGCCTCGTCGTATGGCAGCGGCTCCAACATGTCCAGGTACACGTCAAGCGGTGGGCCAGCTAGGGGCATGAGGAGAGCGAAGTGTGAGTCAGTCTCGCCTGTCCCCCAGACAGGGATGACCCCGTGGAGACTCTTGACGCCTTCGGCTATGAGTAGCTCGCGGTCAGCACCAGTGACCTTCTCCACGAGCTTGACGGCAGCCGTCTGCCCCGCCCTGGAATGACACTCGTACACGACACCGTGTCCGCCCTCTCCACCCGGTAGACGCTCGCCGAGCGTCCACTCCTCGTCTCCAATCCGGATGAGGAGCATGGTTACTCGCCGATCGGTCGCGCGGGATGCAGACCGGGTGTGGGTCGGGGCGCTGGGGGACGACGCCGGGCCTCGTCAGCGATCCGACGGAGCTTCGGGAAGTCCCTCCCAGCCATCGCTGTCAGAACGCGGGCGGTTCCTGAGTCTCCGTCCAGCACCGCAAGGAACAAGTGCAGCTCGGAGATGGCCATCCTGCCGTCCTGCTGCGCCAGCTGGTGCGCATGCTCCAGCTCCGGGCGGAGTGTCCAGTCGGGCGGACTATCAGGTTCGGCCTGCTCGTCCAGTCTGTCGACCGTCTCCCGGAGCCAAACCTCAACCTCATCGGCGAGGCCGGGACGAGCACCCTGGAGGCAGATGCTCACCCGTCTGTCGCGCAGGCTCATGAGCGCGCGAAGCAGGTCTGGCGTGTAGTACTCCCGCGGCACGGCTGCGCAATGCAGGCGAGACTTCTCCAGCGCGCGGAGCACCCCAGCGTTCATGGGGAAGGGCGTCGGGTTGACGATCTCCGGCGAGACTGGCAGCGGCTCGACGGCATGGGATGAGGCGGCGAGAGTCGCGTGAGCGGCCTCCCCGAGCATCGAACGGATCGTGCCGTCCGGGATGAGGCACGCACGAAGGAACGGTGCGAGGACTTCGGGCGTGCGCTGCGCCGCACGGCTGAAGAGGATGATCTCGTCGGCGAGCGCGCCTAGGTAGGGCTCGCGGCCCTCCCGAAGCTTGAGCACATCCAATCGCGGCGATCCTTTGACCGCCTCGGCCGCAGCAATTCGCCCGCTGGAGTCGTTGCGCACCCCTCTCGTCTCGTCTCGTGGACTCACGCCGGTGAGCGCCGCGGCAACCAGAAGGTCCCGGGCTGCTCCTGGGCCGGCTTTCACATCAGTCAGTACAGACAGCAGGGCGAACAACGCGAAGGCGGGGGTTACACCATCGCCCTTGGCAGCCAGTTTCACCGGCTCGAGCGCTAGCAGATTTTGCTGCAGCGCGAGGTTCTCGGTACCCGAGCCGCGCCTGACGAGACGCTGAAGCTCGTTGACTAGCTCGACTCGAAGCACCTCGTCGGACACGGACTGCGCCCCTTTCGTGTAGGCATGCGGCAAAACAGCTGCATTGTCTCTGTCATGTCTTCGGCGCGAGCCAACAACATGACTTCGTCCAGCATGCCTGGCTGCTTGGTGGCGTCGCCAGGGTCGAGGGTCGGCGGCGCGAGCGTCGGGTGCCTGGTTCGGCTGGCATGAGGCCGCACGCGAACCAAGTTGACCACTGAGTTCATAACTGAGTTGCAGACTCATTCTAGGAAATGTCGTCTTCATTTCCGAATCGAAGCGAGTCGCCTACCGACTAACAGATCAAATCGATCTATGTTTTGGCCTCCCAACTTCATACCTTGAGATCCCTCGGCCACTCGTACCAACGAGTAGGCCATTTATCGAGATCTGGAGGCAGGTATGGGATCTGAAAATGGAGCGCTGCGCCGAATTCGCGTTTGCGGAACGGCCGCCGCTCGGATGATTTCTCAACACTGGGGCTGCCCGGAGTGCGCAGGTGAATTCGGCCGCCGCTCATCGGGTGGGTGCGAGACGTGCAACCCGCCCCGTCGGCCCCGCACTCTCACCCCCGAGGAGGAGCTGTGAGCGTGATGAGTGGCGGCTTCGACCCGGACGGGCATCGCCTATCCCGATACGACGACAACAGTCGCCAGCTCGACTGGCGAGCCCGCCAACAGATCGAGCGTATGAAGGACGAGGCGGCAGTTTCGGATGCGGCGCAAGAGGTGGCGGCCAACCGGGAGGCTCGCGAGATTGAGCTGTCGCTGACCAACGGCAAGATCCTCGCCAGTCAGGCCATGCAGCACGTGGGGGAACTCCATCACGAGGCCCGGCGCATCATTCAAGGCGACCGCGACGCCGAGTACACCTGTCGCGAGATCTTGAGCGTCTACGCCCTGGCGAGTGCGCAGGCCATTGGGCGCTACATGACACGGGGGCCGCGGTGAATCAGTCGACGCTCGTCGAGCTGGCGGCTCTCGTGTCCGTGGTCAGTCTCCCGGTCATTACTGGGCTAGGGGTGTGGGTGGCGAGTCAGCTGCGGCAACGCTCCCAGCCGGCCCGAATCCGGACGTCTCACCTACCGCATCCCCGGCGGGAGAGGGCGCCCGGCGCTTCGCCTTCGGGGGTTCGCGTGAGTTCAGAGCCCAGCCGGGTTGCTTCGTATGAGTTGGACGCACATCTTGCCCGACTCGACGAGATTGCCGAGCGGGCGATCTCTCGCTTGCGTCGTCTAGAGGATCAGTCGATGGAACGCCGGAGCTACCGATGAAGCGGCTGGCGTGGATGGCTGTGCTCGGCATCGCGGTCGTCGTGACGGTGCGCGTCCTCGACTGGGTGGCGGCTCCGGTGCTCCCGGCGCTGGAGACGCTGCTCATCGTGGCGGCCGTGGCAATGCTCATTACGGGCGGGCGGTGGTCCAGGTGAGCGCGGAGACGCGGTACCGGACGATCCTTGCCGATCCGCCGTGGGGCACCAAAAACCTCGTCGGCCGTGGTGGCCCGTCGGACCACTACCCACTCATGCCGCTCGACACCATCCGCGCCTTGCCCGTCGGCGAGCTGGCCGAAGACGACGCGCACCTGTGGCTATGGGTGACGAACTCCGACATCTTCGAGCAGATCTCGGTCATGGAGGCGTGGGGCTTCTCGTATCGGTCGTGCCTGACCTGGATCAAGCCGCGGTTCGGCATGGGGCACTACCTGCGCAACCAGACCGAGCACCTGCTGCTTGGTGTGCGGGGCAAGGCTCCGGTGCAGTTCAAGGGTCAAGGCACGTGGACGTACGCCCCGCTCCAGGACCACAGCCACAAGCCCGAAGAGCAGTACGCGATCATCGAGCGCTGCTCGCCGGGGCCGTACCTGGATCTGTTTGCGAGGCGGAAGCAGCCGGGCTGGGACGCCTGGGGCAACGAGGTGGACTGCGACGTCGAGATCGCGACGCCTGGAGTGCGGACGGTGACCCCATGAGCCAGTTGACGGCGGTCTCACTCTTCGCTGGGGTCGGCGGCTTCGACCTCGCACTCGAACGCAACGGCGTCAGGGTGGCCGCTTCCGTGGAAATCGACAAGCAGGCAAGCACTGTCCTGTCCAGGCGATTCCCCAACTCGGTTCTATTTGGCGACATCAAGGAGGTAACGGGTGGACAACTCATTCAAGCGGGCTTTCGTCCCGAGGCAGGCATCATCACCGGAGGGTTCCCGTGCCAAGACCTCAGCGTGGCAGGACGACGTGAAGGCTTGGCTGGACAACGATCAGGACTCTTCTGGCACATTGTCCGCCTGCTGGGGGAGACGCAGTCGCGCTACTTCATTCTCGAAAACGTCCCTGGGCTTCTCTCGTCTCGTCGCGGGGAGGACATGGGAACCGTCGTTGCCACGCTGGTTGAGCTCGGGTATAGCGTCAGCTGGCGAGTGCTTAACGCTCAATACTTCGGAGTCCCACAACGGAGGCGTCGCGTCTTCATTGTCGGAAGTCTTGGAGCACACTGGCGGTCACCTAGCGAGATACTCGCTCTCGTCCCTGGCCGCCGTTGGTATCTTGCGCAGAGCGGCGGCGCGCGGAAAGACATTGCCAGCCCAACTGCAGGCAGCCCTCGAAGCCCTGGCATCCTCGGCTCCAGCATCGTAGGGTCGCTCGCGGCTCGCGATTTCAAGGGCGTCGGAAGCCAGTACGTCAACGAAAACAAGGTTGTCGTCGAGAGCGCGTCCGTCGTCCTCCCGATTCACGACCAGGCCACTCGCCACGCAGGCAAACGGGGCGACAAGCAAGACGGCAAAGGCAACGGCCTGGGCATCGGAGGCGCGGGCGACCCGATGAATACCCTGACCAGGGGGGATCGTCACGCCGTCGCGTCTCTTGCCGTCAGCATGCATCACCGCGAAGGCAAGGCCAACGACGAAATACTCGTTGCGTCGACCGTCCGCCGATTGACTCCTGTCGAGTGTGAGCGGCTTCAAGGATTCCCGGACGGCTGGACTGACGGCCAGGCAGACGGCCATCGCTACACGCAGATGGGCAACGCCGTTGCTGTGCCGGTGGCCGAATGGGTCGTCTCTCGCTTGGTCGCAAGCCATGACGGGGCGCTGGATAGCTGGCCCGGACGGCGGCCTGTTGAGCACGTCGACCGGGACGAACGATGAGTAGCCCGAGGCGGTCGCGCTGGCCGCTCATCATCATCGGGGCGTCGGCGGGGACGGCGACCTGGTCCGGGTGGGTGGGCCTCGGCTCACTCACCGGCTTCGGCCTCGTTCACCCGCTGCCGGGGATCTGGGACGGGCTCGTGATCAACACGGCCATCACGCTGCCGGTAGGCGTGGAGGCGTACGCGGTGTACGCCCTCGCGGTGGCGACGAGCGGCCGGACGCTCTCCTCCGGGGCGCGGCGCTACACCTGGGCCTCAGCGGCGGCGGCGCTCCTGCTTGGTATGGCCGGACAGGTGGCGTACCACCTGCTGACGGCGGCCGGCGTGACGGCCGCGCCGTGGTGGGTGGTGACGGCGGTTTCCTGTCTGCCGGTTGCGGTGCTCGGCGCGGCATCCGTGTTGTGGCACGTGGCTGGGGTGGCAGACCGGGCGGTGGCGGCTGTCACGCTGCCCGTCCCGATTCCCGAAGATCAGCCTATGTCCTCCGAGACGCCCGAGCCGGTTTCGCGGGAGGCAGCTTCCGGGTTGCCCGAATCACGTATCGCGGCGTCCGCTGTCGAGCCGCCCCGCCTTACTAAGCAGCGGGCTCGGCGGCCACGGCGCACTCCGCCGCGCCGGGAGCGGGCGGATGCGGCGACGCTGGCCGCCATGGTGGATCAGACACGGACGCTGCGCCCGGACGCAGGCGAGCCAACGGTGCGGCGGAGGCTTGCAGAGGCGAACCTGGCTGCTTCCGGAGCGCGAGTACGCGCGGCAATCGCGGCAGCCCGGGCTGCAGACGTGCAGGGGCCGGCGACCCCTTAGCCCGTGACTCGGCACCGCTAATCATGTACCTGTGCATTCGTCCAGGAAATTGCAGATGCCGTGAGACAGGCGCGCCTGCATTTCGCCTAAAGAAATGTGGCATGCCTGCAACGTATAACTAATCCCACGTGGTAGCTCGGCGTCCTCGCAATTACGAGCGACAAGCAGATCTGTGTTGCGGAGCAGCCACGTGTATTTGAGCTTGTGAGGAGGGGTATATGGCAAGAATCATCAAAGTAACTGGGATTCGACGCAAGGACCCGGACGTGCATCTGTTCGTGCTTGCACTTATCGAACTAGCCCGGGAACTGGAGGCCAAGGAGCGCACCGCCAAGCCCGCTACTTCCACTACCAGGTACGAGACGGGAGGTGACCTATGAACGATCTTGCCCTCATTATCTTCTGGCTCTCATGGCTATGCATGGTGTTTGTGTTCGTCACCCTGACGGTGCGCGCCGGGAGTCGGGCACGCTTCAGCGAGGAACTCGTGGCGTACGCCGTGACCTTCCCGCGCGGCACGAGCCCGGCGCAGGTCGCCGACCTCCTGGCTGGAGTCTCCGGCCTCGTGGCCTACCGCTGGCAGCGGCCATTCTCTGTGCGTGCCATCGCCTGGGAGGTCACCGCGACGGCGGACGGGATCATCCACCACCTGCTGGTGCGGCAGATTCACGCCGCCACCGTGCTGTCGGCGCTGCGGGCGGCCGTCCCCGGCGCCCGGGTCGCCGAGGACCCTTCCTACCAGCCGCCGCAGGTGAGCCTGGCCTGTCAGCTCGGTCAGCGCGGAGCACACCGGGTACTGGCCGAGGGCGCGACGCCGCGGGTGGCCGCTGCACTGCTGTCGAGCCTCCAGCCCTTGCGGGACGGCGAGACGATCAAGGTGCAGTGGGTGCTCCAGCCCGCCGGCCCGTCGGGCGCTATCCCAACCGCCACGCCGGCCCGGCGGAGCAGTAACCGAGGGCTGCTACCCCAGGTGATTGAGCGGGCTGTGTCGACGCCACCCATGGATCAGGCGGCCGTGGCCGACTGGAAGCGCAAGCACGCCGCGCCCGTCTTCATCGCGACGGGCCGCGTTGGGGTGGTGGCGGCTTCGACTGGCCGGGCACGGTCGCTGCGGGCGCAGGTGCTCGCGTCGCTGCACACCGCCAACGTGCCGGGTGCTCACTTGTACCGGTCGTGGTGGCCGAGCCGTTGGGTCGCCTCGATGATGCACCGCCATCTGACGCCCCTCGTCGCAACACCCGCGCTGCTCAACGCTGACGAGCTCGTCGGACTGCTTGGCGTGCCTCTGGCCGACGTCATGCTGCCTGGCCTCGTCGCGAGCGGCACCCCTGCCCTCGCCCCCATCTCCGAGATCCCCAGCTACGGCCGGGTCGTCGCCCGCTCGTCGTTCCCGGGCGTCGAACGCAACCTCGCTCTGTCACTGCCGGACTCGCTGCGGCACTTGCACGTCATTGGTCCGACGGGCGCAGGCAAGTCGACGCTGCTGCTGGGGCTCATCTCCCAAGACATGCAGGCCGGGCGGGGAGTCATCGTGGTGGACCCGAAGGGCGACCTCGTCGCGGATGTGCTCGACCGCATCCCGCCGGAGCGAACCGGCGACGTCGTCGTGCTGGACCCGGCCGACGAGGAGCGGCCCGTCGGGCTCAACTTGCTGGCTCGTCCCGACGACAGCCCCGAGCTCGTGGTGGACCAGGTCGTCAGCATCTTCCACGACCTCTACAAGGACTCCTGGGGGCCGCGAACTGACGACATCCTCAGGGCAGCGCTCCTGACCCTCGTCGGGGTGCCACGCATGACGCTCGCCGAAGTGCCACTACTACTCACCGACCCGAGCTTCCGCTGGCCCCTCGTCGGACGCATCAACGATCCCGTTGCCCTCGGCCCGTTCTGGGCCTGGTACGACGCTCTGAGTGACGGCGAGCGGACTAACGCCATTGGCCCGGTCATGAACAAGCTGCGCACGTTCCTGCTGCGCAAGCGCCTGCGCAACATCATTGGGCAGGCCGAGCCGACGTTCGACTTCGACCGGGCGCTGGCCGAGCGAGCCATCGTGCTCGTGCCGCTGTCCAAGGGTCTGCTCGGCGAGGAAGCCGCAGCACTCCTCGGGTCGCTCGTCGTCACGCGACTGTGGCAGGCCGTGCAGAAGCGGGCCGGACTGCCTTCGTCCGAGCGGCCGGCGACGTTCGCCTACATCGACGAGTTCCAGGACTACCTGCACCTGCCGGCCGGCATTGAGACGATCCTGGCGCAGGCCCGGGGGCTCGGCCTCGGGCTGACACTGGCGCACCAGCACCTCGGCCAGCTCCCCACGAGCGTGCGCGAGGCCGTCCTGGCTAACGCCCGAAGCCGGGTCATCTTCCAGGTGGCCGCCCACGACGCTGGGGTGCTGGCCCGGGAACTGGCACCGCACGTGAAGGCCACGGATCTGCAGGCGCTCGGCCGCTACGAGGTCGTCACGACGCTCGCCACAGGCGCGCGGGTTGCCCCACCTGCCACCGCCGTTACCCTCCCGCCGCCTCCAGTGACTGGCGTGGCCGCGACCGCCCGGTTGCGCTCACGCAGCTACTACGGCGCGGATCGCGGGCAGGTTGAGGCAGCGATAAACGCCCGGCACCGGGGCACGCCGGACGCTGCCCCAACGGGACGGAAGGCTCGCCGATGAGCACCTCAGCCCTCTACCCAAACCAGCGCGCCGACCATCCGCTCGCTCATCAGTTCGCGTCGATTGCTCGGGCGCGTTCTCCCAGGCCACAGGCCGTTTGCAGCGCGAAAACGCCCGGGAATGTCTTGTCATCTCTGGAGGTGACGTCATGACGACTTCTATCACGCGCAGGCGCTTGGCTCGCGTCCGCCTGGAACTCACCAACCGGGACTGGCAGGTCATCCATACGCTCGCCAAGGTACGGCTGGCTACCTCGACTCATCTTGAAGATCTCCACTGCACGGACATCACCCGGCGGCGCGCCCAGGACGTCCTACGGAGCCTGGCCGAGCGACGACTAGTGACCCGTCTGCCCCGCGTCATTGGGGGCGTCCGAGCGGGTTCCAGAGGCCACGTGTACGCCCTGGACGTCGCCGGGCAGCGGGTGGTCGACCAGGCCTCCGGACGTCGCCCACGGCCGCCACGCGCCGTTGGACCGGCCTACGTCGACCACGCCCTCGCGCTGACCCAGACCTACGTCGACATCGTTCAGGCGGAACGCCGGGGCGAGCTGGGCATCCGGGAGTACGAGGGCGAACCGATGTGCTGGCGCAGCTTCTTCGGGGTCGGCGGTGTCCGCGCCACGCTGCGGCCGGACGCCTACACCGTCCTGCGGGTCGACGGCTACGAAGATCACTGGTTCCTGGAGATCGATCGCAGCACCGAGTCGGCTGCGGTGCTCGGCCGAAAGATGGAGCAGTACCTGGGCTACATGCGCTCAGGGAAGGAACAGGCGCAGCACGGGATCTACCCCAAGGTGCTCTGGCTCGTTCCCGACACCACCCGAGCACGCGTCGTATCCAAAGTGATCGAGCGCCAGCCCCTGACGCTCAAGAGCGTTTTCCTGGTCGCGCTCCAGTCCGAGGCCGTCGCCCGGCTCAAGCAGGGGGCGGCATAGATGGAGGAGCTTGTACGCAACCGCATCCTGACCGGCGACGCCCTGACCCGGCTCGGTGGGCTACCCGAGGCATCCGTCGACTGCGTCGTCACATCTCCGCCGTACTTCGCGCTGCGCGACTACGGAACGAGCGGCCAGCTCGGCCTGGAGGGCAGCGTCGGGGAATGGGTCATCGGGCTGCGGGCTGTCGCCCGAGGCATGGCGCGGGTGCTCAAGCCGACGGGCGCGTTCTGACTCAACCTGGGCGATAGCTTCTCGACGCACCAGCGCTATGGCGCGGCACCCAAGAGCCTGCTGCTGGCTCCGGAGCGGCTGGTACTGGCCCTGGCCGAAGACGGCTGGGTCGTGCGCAACAAGGTCATCTGGGCGAAGACGAACGCTATGCCTACCTCGGTGCGGGACCGACTCGCCTTGAACTGGGAAGTGCTGTTCCTGCTGGTCCGGTCGCCCGCCTACTACTTCGACCTCGACGCCATCCGGGAGCCGCACCGGAGCGTCTCGCGCACCCGGACATCACCACCTTCTCCGACCGCCAGGCAGGTAGCGGAGGGTTGGACGGGACCGCTGGCTGCCAGCCGGTCTGGACTCGCCCTGCTGAAGGCTGAGGGTCGCGCTGGTCACCCGCTCGGCAAGAACCCCGGCGACGTCTGGCGCACGGCGACGAGCAGCTTCCCGGGCGCGCACTTCGCCACCTTCCCACCCGTACTCGTGCGGCGGCCCATCCTGGCGACCTGCCCCCGCTGGGTGTGCAGCCACTGCGGTCTGCCGTGCGCACCAGACCAGGCCACGCAGCTGACCACCGCTGGGCCGTCGTGCGGCCTTGCGGTCGACCCCAGGCCAGGCGTCGTGCTCGACCCGTTCTTCGGCTCCGGCACCGTCGGGCTGGTAGCCCAGGAACTCGGCCGCGACTGGCTGGGCATCGAGCTGAACCCGGACTATGTGCGGCTGGCCCAGCAGCGCCTGGGTTTAGCGGATGGCCCGCCCATGGCAGCGGCAGCGTGAGGCCCCTCGCCGGTGGCCTGCAGCCGTACTCGTCATCCATCCCGGGTGGCCGGCTGCAATCCCACCGAGGAGGTCCGATGTCCGAACCAAGCGGACGCGGGTACAAGACCATCGCGGTGCGGCTGCCTGACGATGAGCACGCGCAGCTCGTGCTCATCGCGGCGCTGGAGGAACTGTCGCTCAACGACACCCTCCGGATGGCAGTCCAGCACCTCATCGCCGCCAAGCGTGACGGCGGTGATCTGGCGGCTCAGGCGGCCAAGGCGCTCGCGGCGATGGAGCAGGAGGCCGCGACCAAGCGCGCTGCGCTGCAGGCTCTCATGGGCCCGACCCCGGCGACGAGCGAGCCCGCAGGCGAGGAGCCTCGCGGGCGCAGCCGCCGCCCCAGCACGTCCTGAGAATCAGGCCGTGTATCGGTGCGGGAGGGGGAAGCATATTGCTTTCTCCTCCCGCACTCACCCAACAGTCAAAGTCAATGTCTGATATTCCAATTCTAGACGATAAGGGCAGCCTACCCTTTAGGAAACATAGCGTGGAACGAGGGCAACAATTCCTTATAGAATCGAGAATGAATAGACCGGACGGAATTGGGAGGTGGTCAATAATGTCTAGAACAAAGCTACAGCCGGTAAATGATGAGGCCGCTCGGCTCGGTGCATATGTGCAACAGCTACGATCTGAGCGGAAGCTGTCCATGCGTGGCCTCGCCGCCAAGGCAGGCGTGGACTTCTCCTACATTTCACGCATAGAGAAGGGACTCGTCGGGGCACCGACCGCCCGTCAGCTCTACAAGATCGCGCGGGCGCTCGACATCGAGGTGGCCGACCTCTACTCAGAGGCAGGCTTCGTCGACCCGCACGGGCTGCCCGGCTTCGCCCCGTACCTGCGCACCAAGTACCAGCTACCCGACGAGGCAATCCAGCAGCTGGAAGCGCACTTCCGTCTGATTAATGAGAAGTACCGGTTGCCGAGACCGGAGGGTCAGGGCTAATGCGTGGCACCCTCATGGTGCTGCGCGACCTGGCTCCGCTTCACCGTCTGTCCCAGACGGAGGCGCTCGACGTCGCCGAAGCGCAGGCCGAGGCGCTGCTGCGTCTGCTGGCTGTCGTTGCGCCACCCGTCCCCGAGGAACGACTGGCGGCCATTCCACTGGTTCAGGTTGAACGCGTGACACCGACGGAGGCGATGGCGGCGACTCAGTGGAGTCACGGTCGCTGGCTGATCCTCGTCAACGGAGCGGCGCGCTTGGGGCGACAGCGCTGGAGCCTCGCTCACGAGTTCAAGCACATCCTCGACCATCCGATGGAGACGATCTTGTACGCCAAGGACGCCCACGAGCTGCGTGAACAGGTCTGCGACTACTTCGCCGGTTGCCTCCTCGTCCCACGGAAGTGGCTGCGAGCAGCCTGGCGCTCCGGCACGCGCGACCAGGGCGCACTCGCCAAGCGGTTTGGCGTGAGCCGCAAGGCCATCCGCATCCGACTACTCCAGGTTGGGCTGGTGGATGCCAAGTCCCACTACATCGTTAAGGAGGTATGACATGACAGCAGAGCTGACACCTACCGGCGGGACGTTCGCCGCGCCCACTGCAGTGATCTACCTGCGCGTGAGCACCCCGAGTCAGGTCAAGACCGACTACGACCCCGAGGGCATCTCGATCCCGGCGCAACGCGAGGCCTGCCTGCGCAAGGCCGCCCAGTTGGGCGTGCGCGTGGTCGAGGAGTACATCGAGCCCGGCAAGTCGGCCACAAGCATGGATAAGCGGCCTGCGTTCCAGGAAATGCTCCATCGCATCCGCACGATGCGGGACGTCAACTACGTGATCGTCTACAAGCTGTCCCGGATGAACCGTAACCGGGTTGACGACGCCCTTGTTATGGCCAGCTTGCGCAAGTACAAGACCACACTCATCTCGGCCACCGAGAGCATTGATGAGACGCCCGTCGGCCAGCTCATGCACGGCATGCTGGCGGCCTTCAACGAGTACCGATCGGCTGAAGACGGCGCGGACATCCGCTACAAGATGGCGGAGAAGGCCAAGCGAGGCGGCACCCTGGGCCGAGCCAAGCTCGGCTACACGAACGTGCGCGAGCGGTTTGAGGGACGTGGAGGTGCGCACCGTCGTCCTGGATGAGGAACGCGCACCGTTTGTTGCCCTGGCGTTTGAGCTGTTCGCGACCAACCAGTACAGCTTCGAGCGGCTGGCCGACGAGCTGACGACCCGCGGCCTGCGCACCCGCCCCGGCCGTTACCCGGCGGGACCGGTGACTGACTCGAAGCTCGCCGTGATGCTGCGCGACCGGTACTACCTCGGCATCGTGACCTTCAAGGGCATCGAGTACCCGGGGCGGCACGAACCGCTCGTCAGCCAGGAACTGTTCGACCACGTTCAGGTGATCCTCGATGCCCGAGGCGTCGCCGGTGAGCGGAAGCGTGTCCACGACCACTACCTCAAGGGCAGCTTGTGGTGCGCCCGCTGTCACGCCCACGACAGAAGAGGGCGGTTGATCATCACGAAGGTCACGAACCGGCATGGCGCGGACTACTGGTACTTCCTCTGCCGAGGTCGCCAGGACGGAATCTGCGACCTGCCGTACCTGCCGATGGAGCATGTCGAGGACGCCGTCATTGACCATTGGGGCACCCAGACACTGCCCGAGGACTTCGTCATGCGAGCCCGTGCGAACGTGACTGCGACGCTCGACGACACGAACGCCAGCGCCAGGCTGCTCCACGAGCAGCTGACGGCCGAGCTGGCGAAGATCGACGTGCAGGAGGAGAACCTGCTCGATCTTGCCGCCGATGCAAGCCTGGCCACCGACAAGATTCGAACCCGCCTCACACGGCTCCAGAACCAACGGCACGGCATCCAGAAACGGCTCAAGGCCACCGACGACGGCATGGAACAAGGCGCTGCCGTACTGCTATCTCAACTCGATCTGCTCGCCCATCCCCAAGCGCTCTACCAGCGCGTCCCCGATCAAGGGCGACGGCTCCTCAACCAGGCGATGTTCGATGAGCTGTTAATCGACCGGGGCGACGACCTGGAGACCAAGGTCGTAGACCAGACGTACACCGAGCCCGTCCGAGGTCTCATGGCCTCCGCGCGAGCGTTCCGCCAGCACGCTGCGGCCACCAGCCTCGCATACGACAACAGGCCCACCGCGAACGGCGAGCCTGCTATCTGGGGAACCTTGGCGGGGCTGCTCGATCCCGTCTCTTTGGACGGGGGTTCGAGTAGAACCGCCATGGTGGAGCTGAGGGGATTCGAACCCCTGACCCTCCATGCCATGGAGGTGCGCTACCAACTGCGCTACAGCCCCGTGGAGCGGAGTGAGTCTATCCCGACTTCCCCTCCGGACTCCAAATCGATACTCGCCTGCCGGGCCGACCAGTCAGCGCTGCCGGGGCGGTCTGCGGCGTGCACGCCTTGAGGCGTCGACCAGCGAGGCGAACTGCGCTGGTTCGAGCACGGGTCGACCGCGCCACGGAGACATCGTGGTCAGGTCGGCGTCCGCAGACACCACCAGATGTGCGCCGACGGCGAGAACGAGGTCGAGCACCCTGTTGTCCTCCCAATCAGGACAATCCCCGACGGCCGGCGGTGGATCGACCAGGCCGCCCCCCGAGGCGTCCGCGAGCTCGCCCAGCAGCTCGACATAGGCGTCCGCGCGCATGGTGGGCCATCGCAGGTAGTCGACCAGCACCGTGGCGGTGTTCACCAGGATGTGGGGCGACAGCCACAGCCCGAACTCAGCGGCATCGTTGATCACACCGAGGCAATCCGCACAGGGGTTGCTGGTCGTGGGGGGCGGCGAAGGCCAGCTCCGAAATGCCGACTCGCCATCAGCTACAGCTCGCACCAGGACGTTGACGTCGAACACCACGGGTACGGCCACCGGGCCGGGAAGGGTCACGGGTTCGACACGTGCTCGCCGCGGGGACGCTTCTTGTAGGCCCGACGAATGCCCTCGAGCAAATCGCCATCACTCAGGTTCTCGCCCGCCAGCCGTTCGGCGCTCTCGGCCTGCAGCTCGCGCAACCTCTCGGCTCGGGCCAACGACTCCATCACGGCCAGGGTCGCCCTCAGATACGCGGAGCGATTGCCTGCGCCGAAGTACTCGACCAGCCGAGCAAGGCGCTCCTGATCCTCGTCCGCCACCGCGAATCCCACCGTTGTGGTTGCCATGAACGACATTGTCTCCGCCATGAGGCGCAGATGCAACGCAGATGCAATCCGCTGCTCAGGACGCCGGTGCGTCCGGCGCGCTCAGGTTGAACCGCTCCAGCACCCAGCCGCTGCTCCGCACCCCCAGCTCGGCCCAATGGGCATTCCCGAAGCCGTCGAAGGTCCGGTAGAGCGCCAGGTCGCGCGCGACCTCCTCGGCGCCCTCGCCCGATCAGACCCAGCAGCCGCAGCATCGCCCCGCGCATCGAGGCCCCGTGCGAGACCACCACGAGCGTGCCGCCGTCCGCCTCACCGGTCATCGCCTCGGCGTGCCGACTGATACCGCCCTCGCAGCGCACCCAACACTGCCCCAGCGACTCCCCGCCGCCGATGACCAGGTCCTCCCCCGCCATCCAGCGGCCGTACTCGTCCGGGAAGCGCCGCTCGATCTCGTCACGCAACAACCCCTGCCACGCCCCGCCGTCCTGCTTCGCGCAGCGCGTCGTCCAGCTCCAGGTCGACGCCGAGCGCTCTTGGCCAGCGGCTCGGCCGTCTGTCGCCCGGGACAGGTCCGAGGAGACTACCCGGACGGCGCCGCAGCGCCGCGGCGTCCGCCAACAGCTCGCCCAGGTGGGCCGCCGCGACGGCCGCCTGAGCCAGCCCCACGTCGTCCAGCTCGACGTCGAGGTGGCCCTGGAACCGGTTCTCGGCATTGGACGCCGTGCGCCCGTGCCGCAGCAGAACGAGCCGTCGAGCGCTCACTGCGAGATCACCACCAGCTCACTGGCTCGGGTTGCGCGGCATCACGGGCAGCTCGAGGGGCGGACAGTCACGCCACAGCCGCTCCAGCGAGTAGTACTGCCGCTCATCCGTGTGCTGCACGTGCACCACGATCTCGCCGAAGTCGAGCAGCACCCAGCGGGCCCTCGCGCTTCACCTTCGCGGCGCAGCGGCTTGGCCCCAGGCCCAGCAGCCGCTCTTCCACCGCGTCGACGATGGCGCGCACCTGCCGATCGTTGGGCGCCGAGGCGAGGAGGAACACGTCGGTGATCACCAACTGCTCGCCGACGTCCAAAGCGCCACCACGTCGGACGCCAACTTGTCGGACGCCGCGAGCGCCGCGCGACGGCCAGGCTCCCGTGCCCGCTCCGGAAGCACTCACCGAATGGACCTTCCCCAACAGTCGACGGCGAACCAGGGGCATAGAGCCCGTATTTGGCGATGTACTGAACGACACCGTCCGGCACCAGGTACCAGACCGGTTCGCTCCGGGCCCCACCTGATCCCGGCAGTCCGTGGACGAGATCGCCAGCGGCCGGCACCTCCATCAGCGAGACCCGGTCGGCGGGCAAGCCCGGCATCGTCTCAGTACGTGGCCCGGCCAATACCCGACGAAGTGGGCCAGCTCGAACAGGCTCGCCGCCGTCCTTCCACGACAGGATCTGAGCCAAACGCATCGGCGCCGGTCATGAAGAACAGATCTGCCCCGGAACGCTGCTTCTGCAGGTCACGCAGGGTGTCGATGGTGTAGGTCGGACCGGGTCGGTCGATGTCGACCCGACTCACGGTGAACCGCGGGTTGGACGCCGTGGCGACCACGGTCATCAGGTAGCGATGCTCGGCCGGGCTGACCTCACGGTCGGCCTTCTGCCACGGCTGGCCCGTGGGCACGAACACGACCTCGTCGAGGTCGAACCTGGGGGCCACCTCGCTCGCGGCGACCAGGTGGCCGTGGTGGATCGGGTCGAACGTGCCACCCATCACCCCGAGCCGGGTGGGCTTGACCACTGGTTAGTGGCTACCTTGTCCCTGCGCGCCGGTCGAACCGTGAGCGACGAACGCCGCTGGTCAGGCGGTGGGCCATCGAGCGGAACGCCAAGGTGACCGCGAGCAACAGGGCGAACACAGCCAACGCGAGCAGGCTGAACCACATCGCGTCCATCGGCAGTTCGTTGACGACCCTTCGGCTAACCTCGGCGCCTGATCCCTTCGAACCGTTTCCCGCGCGGGCTAGGCGTCAGGCAGGGCAGCGCACAGTCTGGTCACGGCCGGAGGCGGGTCGCGTGCGATGCACCCGGCCGTGGACGCGAACGAGGGAAGGACTACACCACGATGGACGACGCCGGTATCCTGCAGGCCCGGCCGGTGCGCGAACCGGTCGAGCTGAGCGTCGTCGTCCTGATGTACGGACGAAGAGACGCAGTCCTGCTCTCTTCGCAGCCCGGTTGCGCCTCCCGTGCTCGACGGCGACGGTGAGC